>DATMIG010000173.1:0-4363 GCA_035554335.1 Burkholderiales bacterium | reverse complement strand
GTGGCCGATAGCGGCGTGGGCGGTGTGGAAGCGCGCGTCGAAAGCACTCGGCCTGCCCTTGGTGGCGTTCGTCGTGATGTTCGTCGTGCTGAGCGCGGCGTCGTCGGCGCGCACGCTCTACGGGCTGCCGATGCTGGTGCCGCTCGCGCTTCTCGCCGCCGGCGCTCTGCCGCCGCGCGCGCTGCTGAAGGCGCTCGAGTGGCTCGGCTGGTGGGGCGGGCTCGCGGCCGGGGTCGCGCTATGGGGGGCCTGGATGGCGTTCGTGGCCGGATGGCGGCCGCCATTTCTCGAGGCGCAATCGCCGGGCTTCGTGCCGCACGTAGACCTCGGTTGGCTGCTCGCGGCATTCGCCGTCAGCGCCGCCTGCATTTATACGATGCATCTGCAGCCGCGCATGCCGGCACGGTGGCTGGCGGGCGTCGCGCTCGCCTGGGGGCTGGCGATGACGCTGTGGCTGCCGTGGCTCGACCATGCCAAGGGCTATCGCGGCGTGATCGCCGAGATGAAGGCGCACGCTGCGCCGGGCTGCATCGCCGGGCGCAACCTCACCGAGCCGCAGCGCGCGATGTTCCACTACCACGCCGGCGTGCGCGCCGATCAGCGCGATTGCCCGAACCTGGTGGTGCACACGGCGCAACCGCAGGAGCCCGACGCGGGGTCCGCATGGAAGCTCGCCTGGCGCGGCACGCGCCCCGGCGACGACAAGGAGTTCTTCTGGCTCTTTAGGCGCTGACCCGCTTGTCCAGCGCCTCGCGCCGTGCCGGATCCTCGGCCATGCCGTCGTACACGATCCAGTCGAAGCTGCCCTCGTAGGAGACGATGCGCGCGGGATAGCCCATCACCAGCGCGCGTGGCGGCACCGAGCGCGTCACCACCGAGCCGGGGAAGATGTAGGCATCGTCGCCGATGGTGATCTTGCCGACGATCATCGAGCCGGCGCCGATGAACACGCGGTTGCCGATCGTCGGGTGGCCGCGCTCCTCGCCGCGCCCGGCGATGCCGAGCGTCACGTTCTGCTCGATGGTGACGTTCTCGCCGATCGCGCCGAACGACAGGATGATGGCGCCGAATCGCGGGAAGTACACGCCGCCGCCGACCACCGTCTTGTTCGGGATGCAGATGCCGGTCGCGATCTCGACCGCCTTCTGCACGAAGGCGCCGAGCGTCTTCGCGATCGAGCGCAGCGGCCCGCCGGGCAGCGTGGTGATGAGGGCGTGGAACACGCGATGCACGCAGCTCGCCCAGAAGCCCTGCGTGAGGAAGATCGTGGCGAGCATGGACTGCCCGGCCGCGCGGTAGCGGCGGTAGTCGCGATAGAGGAGCGCCATCCACTGCGGCACGCGGTGGGCGCGCCGCCGGACCGGCTTCGGCAACGTACTGACGCCGGCGGTCATCCCAGGACCGGCTTGCACTTCGCGAGGATGGCGCGGATCTCGCCGCCCGCGTCGGCATACGTCTCGACAGCCGCGAAAGCGGGGTTCTTCTCGAGCTGGCGCGCGAGCCCCGGGCCTTGACCGTGCCCGACCTCGAAGCCGAGCCAGCCGCCCGGCCGCAGGAAGCGCGGCGCGTTCTTCAGCAGCTTCATCAGGATCGACACGCCGAAGGCGCCGCCGTTGAACGCGGCGGACGGCTCGTGGCGCGAGATCTCCGGGTGCATCTCCTTCACCTTGGCGGTGGAGATGTAGGGCGGATTGCAGCTCAGGAAATCGCACTTGCCGAGGAAGGTCGCTTCCTCGAACGGCTCGAGGAGGTCACCGACGCGCGCCTCGACGCGCTCGCCGAGCCCCAGGAGCTCGATGTTCTTCTTGGCCAGGCCGACCGCCTCCGGCGAGAGATCCGACGCGTAGACCCGCGCCTGCGGCTCGTAATACGCATAGGCGAGCGCGAGGTTGCCGCTGCCGGTGCACACATCCATCACCATCAGCGGGCCGCGCTTCCTTGCCATGCAGGCGATCTTGGCGAGCGCCGCGCGGCCGAGGATCTCGGTCTCCTTGCGCGGGATGAGCGCGTCGGGCCCGGCAAGGTACTCGATCCCCATGAAGGTTTGCCGCCCGGTGAGGTGCGCGAGCGGCACGCCGCGCTTGCGCTGCTCGAGGAGCTCCTGCAGCCGCGCATGGCTCGCCTCATCCAGCGCGGGCAGTGACGCGCCGGCGGCGCGATCCACGGACAAAGGCGTGCCGCAGGCCGTGGTCCAGAGGGCGGCGAGCAGCCCCTCGGGCGTCTCTTCGGGCTTGTCCGGGAGCGGGGTCCAGAAGCGCTGCACCTCCCGCAGGAGGTCGCTAAAGGTCGGCGAGGCGGTCGACTGCATCATCCCGCATTAGATGCCGCGGGGAGGCCGGACCTCTAGCGTGCCGCGAAAGGCGGTCTAGACCGAACGGGCTACTTCTTCCAGCGCTCGGCGGCCTGGTCGTCGGCCGACTTCGCCTCCACCCAGGCCGCACCGCCGGCGCGGTGTTCCTTCTTCCAGAACGGCGCCTGCGTCTTCAGGTAATCCATGATGAATTCGCACGCCGCAAATGCATCGCCGCGATGCGCGCTCGCCACCGCCACCAGCACGATCTGGTCGTTCGGGGCGAGATCGCCATAGCGGTGGATGACGGTGCAGTCCATCACCTGCCAGCGCCCCGCCGCCTCGTCGACGATCTTGCGGATCGCGCTCTCGGTCATGCCGGAATAGTGCTCGAGCGTCATGCGCACTTCGCGCACCAGCCCGACGAAGCTCGCGACGGCGCCCGTCTTCGTGTTACGCGAAATCGCGCGCACCTCGTCGCCGAGGTCGAAGTCTTCGCGCTGGACGGAGACTTTCATCCCCCGGTCACCGGCGGAAAAAATGCGACTTCGTCGCCCGCTTTTACCGCGGCGCTCGGCTGCACCATGTCCTGGTTCACCGCGGCGCGCACATTGCGCGTGGGGGCGAACACTTCCGACCAGGCCCCGCCGCGTGCGCGCAGATGGTCGCGCAGCGCGCCCACGGTCCTGACGCCCGAAGGCAGCTCGATCTCCTCGCCGGTCGCACCCAGGCGCTCGCGAAGGGAAGCAAAGAACAGCACTTTCACTTTCAACGGTAGAGCTCCGCATAGGGCAGGAACTGCACGCTGTCGCCGCGGCGAATGGCGTGGCCGGCCGGGTTGTCGATCAGGCCGTCGGCCCACGCCGTCGAGGTGAGCACGGCGGAATCCTGCGTGGGATAGAGGTCGAGTCCCCCCTTCGCGTTCCACTTCGCGCGCAGGAACTCGCGCCGCGCGTCGGGCTCCGGCCAGTCGAAGTCGGCACGCGCAGCGATGGGGTGCGCCGCGACGTCCGTCATGCCCTGCGCCTTCAGCAGGAACGGGCGCACGAAGATGAGGAAGGTGACGAAGCTCGACACCGGGTTGCCGGGCAGGCCGATGAAGAACGAATTGCCGACGTTACCAAAGGCGAGTGGACGCCCGGGCTTCATGGCGATGCGCCACATCAGCAGCTTGCCCTCCGCCTCCACTGCGGGCTTCACATAATCCGCATCGCCGACCGACACGCCGCCGGAGGTGACCACCACGTCGCACTCGGCGGCCGCCCTGCGCAGCACCGTCCGCGTCGCCTCGAGCGAATCCGGCACGATGCCGTAGTCCTTGAGCTCGCAGTTGAACACCTCCGCGAGCCCGCGCAGCGTGAAGCGGTTCGAGTTGTAGATGCGTCCGGGCGCGAGCGGCTCGCCGGGCATGACGAGCTCATCGCCGGTGAAGAAGAGGCCCAGCCGTAAGCGGCGATAGACCGGCAGCGTCCGGATGCCGACCGAGGCCGCGAGACCGGTGTCCTGCGGCAGGAGCCGCTTGCCCGCCGGCAGGATCTCCGCGCCCTTCGCGATGTCGCTCGCCGCGCGGCGGATCCACTGCTCTTTCGCCGGCGCCCGCCCGATGGTGACCATGTCGCCGGAAACGGTGGTGTGCTCCTGCATGACGATCGCATCGGCCCCCGGCGGAATCGGCGCGCCAGTGAAGATGCGCGCCGCCGTGCCGCGCTCGAGCGCCTTGCCCACGCTGCCGGCCATGATCTTCTGCGCGACGCGCAGCCTGAGGCCGTCGGCGATGCGCACGGCGTAGCCGTCCATCGCGCTGTTGTCCATTGGCGGGACGTCCATCGTGGAGCGCTGGGCACGGGCGAGGACGCGGTTCGTCGCCTCGAGCGTCGGCACCTCCTCGATCTCGCGCACCGCATGTGCGCTCTCGAGCATCTGGGAGAGCGCTTCGTCGACGGAAAGCAAGCCTTTGTTCATTGCAGGCGCAGGTGGGCCAGGATGAACGACGCGATTCCCGCGTCGTCGTTGAGGTCGAGGACCGGCAGCTTCGTGTCGACGCGGGTATCGCTCGCCACGGCGACGATGTGC
>DATMIG010000172.1:0-8726 GCA_035554335.1 Burkholderiales bacterium | reverse complement strand
TTTCCTCCGCGCGCTCGAGCTCGTCGTCCAGCATGAGGAGCGCGACGGCACGCTGGTCGCCAGCCCGCCGCAGGCGGAGCCGCTGCGGTTCCACGCCGGGCCCGTCGCGGCGACCTGCGCGAAGTGCGGGCACGATCGGTTCCGCCGCGTCGATCCGACGACGCGGCCGACCTACGGCAGCACGCTCGCCTGCCTCGGCTGCGGCGCCGAGGTCGTGCACGGTGACCTGATCGCGGCGCTCGCGCGGGAAGTCTCCCGGCGCGCCGGGACGTATGTCGCCCGGGCGCGCGCCCGCCGGCAGTCCGCGAAGGCTCGCACGCCATAGCAATCGTGCAACATGGCGCGGCTAGGATCGCGCCATGGCCAAAGCGAAGAAGGCGAAGCGAGCGAAGAAGGCGAAGCAGCTGGACGCGATCGAGCTGCTGAAGCGCGATCACGCCGACGTGAAGAAGGCGTTCAAGGCGTTCGAGAAGGCGAAGTACAAGGACCCGAAGGCGTGCAAGGAATTCCTGGCCTCCATCTGCATGGCGATCGACATGCACGCCAAGGTGGAGGAGGAGATCTTCTATCCGGCCGTGCGCGCGCGCATCAAGGACGACGACCTGATGAACGAGGCGCAGGTCGAGCACAACTCCGCCAAGCGGCTGATCGCCGAGATCGAGAAGCTCGCGGGCGACGATCCGATGCTGAAGGCGCACGCCCAGGTGCTGTCGGAATACGTGAACCACCACGTGAAAGAGGAAGAGAACGAGATGTTCCCGAAGGTCAAGCGCGCCAGGCTGGACCTTCAGGCGCTCGCGCAGCAGATCCTCGAGCGCAAGGAGCAGCTAAAGGCCTAGCGCTGACGCGGGAACGGCCCTTGCGTGGGAGTCTCCACCGAACAAAGGAGACTCCAATGGCCGGCAGCACCCTCGATCCGGACAACATTCCCGCGCGGCGCGGCCGCAAGACGGTAAAAGGCACCGACGTGAAGTCGCTCGGGCCGAGCGACACGTCCGACAGCGGATCCGACATGGCCGGACCCGGCGTAATCGACGCCGACCAGCTGCACCTCGATCGCGGCACCAACGACGACATGGAATCCGGCACGGTCGGCAAGATCGAAGCCGGCGCCTCGGTGGGCGACAACGAGATGGACGACACGAGCGACGCCGCCGGCACCGGCGAGCACCTTACCGCCGGGCGCGAGCCTCGCATTCGCGCCAACGAGGACCGCGGCGTCGACCGGGTGGTCGACAGCAATGAAGCCGGGCTCGGCGGCGGCCTCGACCAGGCCGAGGAAGCGCGCCTCGGCAAGACCGACGAGCAGCTCCAGCGCGAAAAGAAACGTCGACCCTGAAGAAACAGGGACAGACCACGTTTTCCTTTACTTCAACGGCCGAAATGAGGGGCTGTCCCGGATTCCGGTGATTTGGATAATGAAAACGTGGTCTGTCCCTGATTAGAGAAGGATTGCTTTTACTCCCTTGTCGGCGAGCGCGCGGGCGAGCGCGTCCGTGTGCTCGCGGTCGCGCGTCTCGATCAGGAACTCGACCTCCGGCGACTTGACGGACGACGTGCCGAAGATGCGCTGGTGGATGACCTCGACGATGTTGCCGCCGGCATCGGCGATGATCTGCGCGACCTTGGCGAGGCTGCCCGAGACGTCGGGCATGGTGACGCGCAGCCGCACGAGCCGCTGGTCGCGCACCAGTCCGCGCATCAGCACGGAGGCGAGCACGCGGCTGTCGATGTTGCCGCCCGAGATCGGCAGGCCGACCTTCTTGCCGGCGAAGCGCTGCGGATGCTCGAGCAGCGCGGCGAGCGCGGCGGCGCCGGCGCCTTCGGCGACGGTCTTCTCGATTTCGATCAGCGCGACGACGGCGCGCTCGATGGTTTCCTCCGGCACGACGAGCACTTCCTCGACTTCCTTGCGGATGATGGCGAAGGCGATGTCGCCCACGTCCTTCACCGCGATGCCCTCGGCGATGGTGTCGCCGCCGACCTTGATCGGCAGCCCGGCGAGCCGCTGGTGCATGGACGGATAGGTCTTCGACTCGACGCCGACGACGCGGATACCGGGCTTCAGCGCGCGCGCCGCCGTGGCGATGCCGGCGATCAGGCCGCCGCCGCCGACCGGCACGACCAGCATGTCGAGCTCGGGCACGGCCTCGAGCATCTCGAGCCCGACGGTACCCTGGCCTGCGATGATCAGCGGGTCCTCGTACGGATGCACGAAGACGAGGTCGTCGCGCTTCGCAAGCTCGCGCGCGTGGGCGCCGGCCTCGTGAAGGGATTCGCCTTCGAGCACCACGTGCGCACCGTGAACCTGCGTGTTCTTGATCTTGGTGTTGGGCGATCCCTTCGGCATGACGATCACCGCCGGGATGCCGAGGCGCGACGCATGGTAAGCGACCGCTTGCGCGTGGTTGCCCGCGCTCATGGCGATGACGCCGCGCTTCCGCTCGGCGCCGGACAGCGACAGCAGCTTGTTCAGCGCGCCGCGCTCCTTGAAGGACGCCGTGAACTGCAGGTTCTCGAACTTGCGGTAGAGCTCGCAGCCCGTCAGGCGCGACAGGGTCCGGGAGCGGAGGAACGGCGTGCGCTCGACGGCGCCCTGGATGCGCGCGGCGGCGGCGCGAATGGCGTCGAGCGAGACCATGCCCGAAATACTATAGGTTTATGATTGCCCGCCGAATGGAACTTGAAACTCGCCGAGCTGCGCATCTCGCCACCGGGCTCGAAGCCGGCGCCGATCCCACCGACGCTCAGTTCCGCCTGCTGGTCGAGACGGTCAGCGACTACGCGATCTACCTGCTCGACACGGCGGGTCACGTCATGAGCTGGAACACCGGCGCCCAGCGCATCAAGGGCTACAGCGCGCGCGACATCATGGGGCGCAGCTTTGCCATCTTCTATCCGCCGGAGGAGCGCGAAGCCGGCATCCCCGAGCGCAACCTCGCGCAGGCCGCGCGCGAGGGCCGAATCACCACGCAGGGCTGGCGCCTGCGCAAGGACGGCACGCGCTTCTGGGCGGACGTGGTGATGACGGCGCTGCGCAACCGCGCGGGCGAGCTCACCGGCTTCGCCAAGGTCACGCGTGACATCACGGAGCGCCGGCGCGCCGAGCAGGCGCTGCTCGAGCGGCGCACGCTCCTCGCGCAGACGCAGGCGCTCGCCGGGCTCGGCAGCTGGGAATGGGATCCGCAGACCGGGCGCTTCTCCTGGTCGGACGAGCTCTTTCGCATCTTCGGGCTGGAACCGAGGAGCATCGAGCCCAGCTTCGAGGCTTATCTCCAGCGCGTGCACCCGGAGGACCGCCAGATGAGCGGCAGCGTCGTTGCCCGGGCGCTCGCGGAAGGGCAGGGATTCAAGCACGAGGAGCGGCTCCTGCGCGCCGATGGAGCGGAGCGGCTCGTGCGCACGCATGGACAGATCGTGCGTGACGACGAGGGGCGCGCGCTGAAGCTGATCGCCGCCTGCCTCGACATCACCGAGCAGCGCCAGGCCGAGAGCGAGCTCCAGTCGCTCACCCGGCGCCTCGTGCAGGCGGAGGAGTCGGAGCGCCGCCGCATCGCCGGCGAGCTGCACGACCGCGTCGGGCAGACGCTCTCGGCGCTCAACATCAACCTCGACATCCTGCTCGGCATGCTGGGCGAGAAGGCGCCGGCCGACGTTCGCATCCGCCTGCGCGATTCGCTCGCGCTTGTCGACGGAACGCTACAAAGCATCGAGAACGTGATGGCCGAGCTGCGCCCGCCGCTGCTCGAGGAATACGGCGTCGGCGCGGCGCTCGGCTGGCACGCCGAAGAGTTCTCGCGGCGCACCGGCATCGCCATCGAGTTCGAGGACCTCGCGCGCCAGAAGAACCGGCAGCTCGCGCGCGAGGCGGGGGTGGCGCTCTTCCGCATCTCGCAGGAGGCGCTGAACAACATTGCCAAGCACGCCAACGCCCGGCACGTGACGCTGCGCCTCGAGCCCGAGGGCGGGGACATGGTGCTCACGATCCAGGACGACGGCACCGGCTTCGACCCGGTCGAGGTGCGTGCCCGGTCGAGCCGCTACGGCATGACGACGATGAAGGAAAGAGTACTAGCCGCCGGCGGATCGCTCGAGGTAGATAGCGCCCCCGGTAAAGGGACTACACTTCGCGCGAGGGTTCCCTTCTAATGCCTATCAAAATCCTGATTGCCGACGATCACGCCGTGGTCGCCGAAGGCCTCAAGCACCTGATCGAGGCGCAAGCCGAGCTCGAAGTGATCGGCATCGTGCCCGACGGCCGCGAGGCGGTGCGCCTCGCGAAGGAGACGCAGCCCGATGTCGTGCTGATGGATCTCTCCATGCCGGAGCTGAACGGCGCCGACGCGACGCGCGCCATTCTCGAGCGCGACCCGAAGTGCCGCGTGATCGTGCTCTCGATGTACGCCGAGCGCGAATACGTGCGCCGCGCGCTGAAGGCCGGCGCCGCCGGCTACGTGGTGAAGCGCTCGGCCGCGAAGGAAGTCGTCGAGGCCATCCGCGCCGTGCACGCGGGGCAGCGGTACCTCTCGCCGCGCGTCGCCGACGTGGTGATCGACGATTACGCCGGCGACGGCAAAGGCGATCTCCTCGAGCGCCTCTCCGCGCGCGAGCGCGAGGTGCTGCAGCTCCTCGCCGAGGGCAAGACCGGCGCGCAGATCGCCGAGAAGCTTTCGCTCTCGCAGAAGACGGTGGAGACGTACCGCGCGCGCCTGGTCGAGAAGCTCGGCATCCGCGACGTGGCCGGCCTCGTCAAGTTCGCCATCCAGCGCGGCCTGGTTTCGCTCGAATAGGCACCTGTCGGGACCCTCCCGATAGCGCCCGCTCTGTTCCAACCGTAACATGCTCCCCCGGGGAATGGGGCTCCGGATTCTTCTGTGCGACGACCAGCCTGACATCGTCCAGTCGCTCGCGCTTCTCTTCCAATCGCAGGGTTACGACACCGCCGTGACCTACGACGGGACCTCGTGCGTCGACAAGGCGCGCGAATGGAAGCCGCACATGGCGCTCGTCGACATCGGCCTGCCGGACATCGCGGGCTACGAGGTGGCGAACGCGCTGCGGGCGCTCCCTTTCGGCAAGGAGCTGACGCTGATCGCGTTCACCGGCTATGGCAAGCCCGAGGACGTGCGCCGGGCGGAGCAAGCCGGGTTCGATCACCACGTGAAGAAAGGCGGCGACCCGGTGGCGCTGGTCGAGATCGCCGCCCGCGTGACGCGAAAATGGCCCTGACGTAGCTTGCTCGGTGTCGGGGCGCCACCCGACTGAAAGTGTCCCGGCGCGCCTGACTGTGCGCCGCAGCGCGGCGGTCTAGGATGCGCCGTCGACTTCGCCCGCTCGCCATGTCCGCCAACGTCCTCCTGGTAGAGGAACACACCGACGTTCGGACTGCATTGCGCGATTGGTTGCGCAGCGTCGTCTCGCCGCTCAGCCTGACCGAGGCGCGCACGATGGAAGAAGCATTGCGGCTGGCCGAGCAGGCGAAGCTCGACTTCGCTCTCATCAACGTCGAGCTCCCCGGCGAGAACGGCATCGAGGCGGCGCGCGCGCTGCGCCGGCGTCACCAGGATCTTCCGCTCGTTCTCATGTCGGTGCAGGACTCCGAAATTCTTCGCATCGCCGCGATCGAAGCAGGCGCGAACGCGTTCGTGCCCAAGCGTGACCTGACGATGAGCTTGCTGCCGATCGTGCAGCGGCTCCTGCAGAGGAACTAGAAACGGCGGATGCTGACCGTTTCGTCAGCTCCTCCATCATTAATCGTCATCCTCGGGACCGCGGCGGTGCTTTCTCCGCGCAGCAGTGCTGCAAGCCTGCTCTAATCGGGCACGGGTCAAACGATCCGCACCACCACCACAAGGGAGACGACAATGAGACAGCTACAACAGGGCTTTACGCTGATCGAACTGATGATCGTGGTCGCGATTATCGGCATTCTGGCGGCCGTCGCGCTGCCGGCGTACCAGGACTACACGGTGCGCGCCAAGATGTCGGAAGTGATTCTGGCGATGAGCGCCTGCCGTACGTCGATCACGGAACTCTATCAGACCGGCGGTACGCCGCCGGGAGCCAACAACTGGGGCTGCGAGGGCGTGACATCGAAATACGTCGGCGGCCTCGGCACGGACGACAACGGCGTCATCACCGCGACGATCCAGGGCATCAACACCGACGTGAACACCAAGAAAGTGACGCTCATCCCGCTGATCGGCAGCGCCGCCGCGACGACCGCCGCCTTCGGCTCGGGCGTGAACGGCTGGATGTGCGGTGGGACGGGCACGACGCTCTCGAAGAAATACCTGCCGGGCTCCTGCCGCGGCGCGTAACCGTGCTTTCGCCGCAAAAAAGGCACCTCGGGTGCCTTTTTTTTCGCCTGGATGACTAGACCGCCGCCAGCAGCCCCAGGAGCTCCTGCGGATCGAACGGCTTCGCGAGGTAATGGTCGAAGCCGACCTGCTGCGCGATCAGGCGGTCCGATTTTCCGGTCCACATGCCGGAGATGGCGATCATGAGAGGCCTGCGCACGTCGACGAAGGTGTGCCGGATCTCCTGCGCGACGGCGTAGCCGCTCATCCCCGGTACGGCCAGGTCGAGGATGATGGCCTCCGGGCGCACGATGCGCACGGCCGGCAGCACGTCGCGCCCGGTGTTGATCGGATGCACCGTGTGGCCGGCGCCGCGCAGTACCTGGCTCAGCGTATCGAGGATGTCGCGGTCGTCATCGGCGACGATGACCCGCAGCGCCTCGCCTTTCTGGCGCTGCCCCGCACGGCGGTCCTGCACAGGGACGGAGATCGACACGCTCGTATCTTGAAACGGCGTGTCCGGTTTTTCGGCGGGCCGGGGACTGGTCCGCCCGGCAGGGCTAGGCGGCCTCGCTGTCGCGCGAAAGCGGCTCGATCAGCGCGAGCAGCGTCTGGGGGTCGAACGGCTTCGCGAGGTGATGATCGAAGCCGGCGAGCCGCGCGAGGATGCGGTCGGACGACTGCTTCCAGCCGGTCACCGCGACGAGGAGCGGCCGCGTGCCGCCGAGCACTTGGCGGATCTCGCGCGCCGCGTCGTACCCCGTCATGCCGGGCATGCCGATGTCGATCAGCGCCACGTCCGGATCGAAGTCGCGCACCATGCGCAGCACTTCCGAGCCGCGGTGGACTTCGCGCACGTCATGGCCCTCGTCGGCAAGCAGCAGCGCTAGCGTCATCGCCTGGTCGCGCTCGTCATCCGCCACGAGTATGCGCAGCCGCCTCATGCCTCGATCGTAACCATCCCCTGTTAAGCCGGGTCGGTTGTAACCGAAGGAAGCATAATTCCGCTGTCGGGAAAATCCGACTCTTTTTGTCGTTGAACGACTACAACGCAGGCGCGGCGGCGGGCAGAACCTTCAAACCCCGGCCTACTGGAGGAAATCGCCAGGATGTCGTTCAAAAAACGACACGCAACTCGGTGCCTTTCTACAGGCGGTCGACCGTATCCTTCGACGGTTTGTATCGATCCTGTAACTAGCAGAAATTGGGGAGCGCTCGAGTGAATCTTCCTCTCAAGGACGCAGAGGGTTCGGCCGTCGGCCACGCCGAGGAACTGAATGCGATCTATGGCGCGCTGGTCGCGCTACGACGCGGCGATCCGGCCGCCAAGCTTCCGATCCAGGGCAGCCCGGCCTTCAGCAAGGTCGCCGACGTCTTCAACGACCTCGTCGAGCAGAACGTCGCCATGGCCGAAGAGCTGGCGAAGCTCTCGCAGGCGGTCGGCAAGGAAGGAAAGCTGCGCCGTCGCGCCGCGCTGCCCCAGGCGCGCGGCTTCTGGGCGCAGTCGGTCGAGAACATCAACGCGCTGATCGACGACCTCGTCCACCCGACGAACGAGGCGGCGCGCGTGATCGGCGCGGTGGCGCAGGGCGACTTGTCGAAATCCATGGCGCTCGAGATCGACGGCCGCGCCCTCGAGGGCGAATTCCTCAGGAACGCCAAGACCATCAACAAGATGGTGGAGCAGCTCGGCAACTTCGCGGCGGAAGTGACTCGAGTGGCACGCGAAGTGGGTACCGAAGGCAAGCTCGGCGGCCAGGCGAAGGTGAAGGGCGTGGCGGGCGTGTGGAAGGACCTCACGGACAACGTGAACTCCATGGCCGGTAACCTCACGTCGCAGGTCCGCAACATCGCCGACGTGACGACCGCCGTGGCGAAGGGCGACCTCTCGAAGAAGATCGAAGTGGACGTGAAGGGCGAGTTCCTCACGCTGAAATCCACCATCAACACGATGGTGGACCAGCTGCGGTCGTTCGCGGCCGAGGTGACTCGCGTCGCGCGCGAGGTGGGCACCGAAGGAATTCTCGGCGGGCAGGCGCGAGTCGAAGGTGTTTCCGGTACCTGGAAAGACCTGACCGATTCCGTGAACTCCATGGCCGGCAACCTCACGTCGCAGGTGCGCAACATCGCCGACGTGACGAAGGCGGTGGCTTCCGGCGACCTCTCGAAGAAGATCACGGTCGACGTCAAGGGCGAGATCCTTGACCTCAAGAACACCATCAACACGATGGTGGACCAGCTGCGGTCGTTCGCGGCCGAGGTGACGCGCGTCGCGCGCGAGGTCGGTACGGAAGGAAAGCTCGGCGGCCAGGCCGACGTGCAGGGCGTGGCCGGCACGTGGAAGGACCTCACCGAGTCGGTGAACTTCATGGCCGGCAACCTCACCTCGCAGGTGCGCAACATCGCCGACGTGACGAAGGCGGTGGC
>DATMIG010000171.1:0-18537 GCA_035554335.1 Burkholderiales bacterium | reverse complement strand
CGGAGATCAGCGCCACTTTCCGGTAATTGCTATGGCGCGCGTAGGAGAGGAGGGTGGCGATCTGCGTCGAGGCGAGCGGGCCGGTCTGCCAGAAGTTCGGGTTCTGGATCTGGGTGGTGAGCGTGTCGACGGTGAGCGAAGGCGCGAGGTGCGGCGTCTTCGTTTCCACCGTGACGGTCTGCGCCTGCAGCGCCGCCACCGTGTGCGTAAGCGAAAGGATGAAGGCCGCGCCGGCGTCCTCGAGCTTGCGCGCCGCGGTGGCCGAGAGATCGGGCTTCGACTGGTCGTCCTCCATCAGGAGCTCGACCTTGCGCCCGAGCACGCCGCCCTTGGCGTTCAGCTCCTTCGCCGCATACACCGCGCCTTGCGTGATCGGCTCCGACCAGGCCTTGGCGAAGCCGATGCGATCGACGATGAGGCCGATCCGGATCGGCTCCTGCGCCGCAACGGGCCCGGCGAGGGAAATCAGGACCGCGAAAAAGCTAGCGCGCAACGAACGGGTCATTGGGTCGGCTCCTGCGGTCCATTGTATTCGGCTAAGGCTTCTTGGCCTCCAGCAGCTGCCGCAGCAGATCCATCGGCATCGGGAAGACGATGGTCGATGACTTGTCGCTCGCGATGTTCGTGAGGGTCTGCAGGTAGCGCAGCTGCATCGCCTCGGCGCGGCCGGAGAGGGTCTCCGCGGCTTCGAGGAGCTTTTCCGCGGCCTGCTGCTCGCCCTCGGCGTGGATCACCTTCGCGCGCCGCTCGCGCTCGGCTTCGGCCTGGCGGGCGATGGCGCGGACCATGGTCTCGTTGAGGTCCACGTCCTTGATCTCCACCGTCGTCACCTTGATGCCCCAGGCCGCCGTCTGCGAGTCGAGGATGGTCTGGATGTCGAGGTTGAGCTTCTCGCGCTCGGCGAGGAGCTGGTCGAGCTCGTGCTTGCCGAGCACGGCGCGCAGCGTCGTCTGGGCGAGCTGGCTGGTGGCCTGGAGGAAGTTCGCCACCTGGATCACCGCTTTCGCCGGATCGATGATGCGGAAGTAGACCACCGCGTTCACCTTCACCGAGACGTTGTCGCGCGTGATCACGTCCTGCGGCGGGACGTCGAGCACGATGATGCGCAGGTCCATCCGCACCATCTGCTGCATCACCGGGATGAGAAGGATGAAGCCCGGGCCCTTCACCGCCCAGAAGCGGCCGAGCTGGAATACCACGCCGCGCTCGTACTCGCGCAGGATGCGCACCGACAGTGCGAAGAGCGCGACGATGACGACGATGATGCCGATGACGAAGTAGGGCATGGCTGGCTTTCTTTAGGAGTGGGTTTCGACGCGGAGCACGAGCCCATCGATTGAGATGACGCGCACCTGCGCGCCGGCCTTGAGCGGCGAAGGGCTCTTCACGCGCCAGGTCTCACCCTGCACGCGCGCCCAGCCTTCGCCATCGAAGTCCGCCAGCACCTCGCCGGTTTCGCCGATCAGCGATTCGCGGCCGCTCACCACCGGGCGGCGGCGGCCGCGCAGGGCGAAGGTGCCGACGCCGATGAGGAACGCGGCGCTGCGGGATGCCGAATCCGGCACGTCGGTGTCGATCAGCCTCACCGAGCCGATGACCAAATGCGCCAGTCGGCGCTCGCCGGCCGGATCGCGCCGTCGCCGGCGATCAGCTCCACCGGCGCTGGGTCGGCGAGGGCGGCGGCGCAGAGAAAGGGAAGTAGCAGGGCCAGCCAGAAGCGCATGTCGTTGACTCCGAGCCGGATGATTGTGTTCCTCTTTCTTGCCGCGGACTAGACTCCGGGCTGGAGAGCCAGCCATGCGAAACCGCCTACTCGACGCGCTGCCCGAAGACGTAACCGGTGGTCTGCAACGTTACTTCCAGCGGGTGACGCTGCCGCGCGGCAAGGTGCTGCACTCTCCGGGCGACACCATCCTGCATCTGCATTTTCCGCTGAACTGCCTGGTGTCCATCACGGTCACCATGAAGGCAGGAAAAATCGTCGAAGCGGGCGCGGTGGGCAATCGCGAGGTCGTGGGCGTCAACGCCTTCATGGGCGGTTCCGAGACGAACCAGACCGAATACATCGTGCAGATCGAGGGTGAGGCCCTGAAGATCGAGGCGCAGCCGCTGCTCGATGCGTTCGACTCCAATAAGGCGGTGCGCGACGTGTTCCTCAAGTACACGCAGGCCTACATCGCGCAGCTTTCGCAGAACGTGGCGTGCAACCGCCTGCATAACGTCGAGCAGCGTTTTGCCCGCTGGCTGCTGGAGGTCTATGACCGCATCGGCACCACGGACTTGCGGCTGACGCAGGAATTCATCGGCGAAATGCTCGGCGTGCACCGACCCACCGTGACGGACATCGCGACCAAGCTCGAGGCGGAAGGGCTGATCACCGTGCAGCGCGGCCTGATCCGCATCTCCAAGGTGCAGGGGCTGGAGCGAATCGCGTGCGAGTGCTACGCGGTCGTGCAGGAGGAGTACAACCGCCTGCTTGGTCGAGCGTAAGCTGGCAGACCGACGCGCGGCCGCGAGATTCTTATAGTGGTCGATGGCATTTCCCCGTCGCCACGAAAAGCACGCCCAGGCGGTAGCGGATTTCCGGTCGATGTCAGACCGTGACTTCGCCCGGCTTTCCACCGAGGACAAGGCCCGGCACATCCATCTCGGCATGCAAGCGCTGGGTCGGACGCTGGCCGAGCTGGATAACGCCATCCCAAGGGTTCGATCGCATGGCGATTGACGACCTTTGCATCCCCTGCATGTCCCTGGTCGGCGCAGGGCCGCGCGTGGACCCTCATACGCAGCTGCGGCGTGTGGAGGGATACGGAGACGACGAGCTCTTCCAATGCACCACCTGCGATGCGTGGTGGGCGATGCGAAGACTCGGCTGGGGCCGCGCCGATCCCGCCGGAGCCTGAGCGCTCGGACAAAACGAGCGCGGGCAAGCGTGCTATTTGCTCCCAGGCGGGCGCGGCAAGCCGGGAATCGAGCGGGCAGGCGCCACGGACGGCTTAGGCTGCTTGGGTTTTTTCTTCTCGCGGTTGCTGCGAAGCTGGCTTTTGGCCATGGTCGGTTACTCGTTCTGGACGTTGGGGAACACGTAGCCGAAGGTGGCGACGCAGATGACGACCTTGATGACGAAGACCCACTTCCGCAGGGGCGTCATGTCGGCGAACTTCTTGCCGCCGTCGTGCGCGAGCGGCTTGGAGAAGGGACTGGGGTTGTCCATCGGATTCCTTCAGAGTTCCGGGCGGCAGCGCCGGGCATTCCGGCCGGCCGAGCTGGCGGCCATTGGAACCCCAGCGTGGCACTTAACGGCCGCGGCATCCGTGCGCTGGCGCGCATAGGAGCGGGTTCGCGCCTCGCAGGACGACTTAGAGGCGCGCGGCATTTCTGCGTCCGTTAATTGATAGAATCGCGGCCCGTTCAAGGCCTTAAGTCGTTCTTCCATGAGCCAGACCCGGATCGCGCACGAAGTCGCGCGCCGCAGGACCTTTGCCATCGTCTCGCACCCCGACGCGGGCAAGACGACGCTGACGGAGAAGCTGCTGCTTCTCTCCGGCGCGATCCATATCGCCGGCACGGTGAAGGCGAGGAAGGCGTCGCGCTATGCCACCTCGGACTGGATGGAGATCGAGAAGCAGCGCGGCATCTCGGTGGCGAGCTCGGTGATGCAGATGGAGTATCGCGGCTGCGTGATCAACCTGCTCGATACGCCGGGGCACCAGGATTTCTCGGAGGACACGTATCGCGTGCTCACGGCGGTGGACGCGGCGCTGATGGTGATCGACGCGGGCAAGGGGATCGAGCCGCAGACGCTGCGGCTCCTCAAGGTGTGCCGCGCGCGCCATACGCCCATTGTGACGTTCGTCAACAAGCTCGACCGCGACGCGCGGCCGCCGCTCGAGCTCGTCGACGAGATCGAGCGCGAGCTCGGCATGGCGGCGGCGCCGTTCACCTGGCCGATCGGCATGGGGCGCGAGTTCCGCGGGGTGCTCGACCTGCGCGGCGATGGCATCAAGCGCTACGGCACGGAGGAGTACAAGCAGGAGATCCTCGACGAGGCGCAGGCCGAGGCGGAGCTCGTGCGAGGCGCGGGGCATGCGTTCGATCGCGACGCGTATCTTGCCGGCAAGCAGACGCCGGTGCTGTTCGGCTCGGCGCTGAACGAGTTCGGCGTGCAGGAGGTGCTGGACACGTTGGTCGACTTTGCACCTGCGCCCGGGAGCCGGGCGGCGTTCGAAAGAGTGGTTGAGCCCACCGAGCCGAAGTTCTCCGGCGTGGTGTTCAAGATCCAGGCCAACATGGATCCCGGCCATCGCGACCGGATCGCCTTCGTGCGGGTCTGCTCGGGGCGCTTCGAGCGCGGCATGCGGCTCGTCAACTGCCGCTCGGAGAAGGAAGTGAAGACGGCGAACGTGGTCTCGTTCCTCTCGCAGCGGCGCGACATCGTCGAGGAGGCCTTTGCCGGCGACATCATCGGCATCCCGAACCGCGGCACGATCCGCCTCGGCGACACGCTGACCGAGGGCGAGCGGCTTCAGTTCCGCGGGCTGCCGTTCTTCGCGCCGGAAGTGTTCCGGCGCGTGGAGCTCACCACTTCATTGAAGAGCAAGCAGCTGAAGGCCGGGCTGCACCAGCTCGGCGAGGAAGGCGCGATCCAGATCTTCCATCCGCGCGACGGCAGCGCGCCGATCCTCGGCGCGGTCGGGCAGCTCCAGTTCGAAGTGGCGGTGCATCGCCTCGCGCACGAGTACGGCGCCGAAGTGCGCCTGCTGCCCGCCAACTTCTACGGCGCGCGCTGGATCTCCTCCGAGGACGCGAGCGAGCTCAAGCGCTTCATCGACCTGCATCCCAGCCAGATCGCCAACGACGCCGCCGGCGTGCCGACCTTCCTCGCGCCGACCAAGGCCGAGCTCGAGGTGCGCGAGGAACGCTGGACCAAGATCCGCTTCTATACGCTGCGCGAGTACTCGGGGCTGGCCGACGCGGCCGCCTGAAATTCCTTAGGCGGCGCTCGCGAGGCGCAGCGTGAACCAGAACTCCGAGCCCTGGCCGAGCTCGCTGCGCGCGCGCAGCTCGCCGCCGTGGGCGGCGACGAGCTTGCGGCTGATGGCGAGGCCGAGGCCGGCGCCGCCGTAGCGGGCGCGGATCTCCGGGTTCGCCTGGCGGTATTCGTCGAACACGAACGGCAGGAAGTCCGCCGGGATGCCGACGCCCGTATCCGCCACGCGCACGGCGACATCGAGGTGGGCGGGCTCCAGCGCAGCCACGCTGAGCTCGATCCTGACCGATCCCTTGTCCGTGAACTTGAGCGCGTTGCTCGCGAGGTTGCCGAGCACCTGGCCGATCTTCGTCGCATCGCCGACGACCTGCGGCGGCAGCTTCTCGTCGACCGTGCAGGAGAGCGCGATGCCCTTGGCGGCCGCCACCGGCTGCAGGTTGGCGGTGAGCTCCATGGCGAGCGCGCGCAGGTCGAAAGGCCGCGGGTAAAGCGCGGTGGCCTCGGCGCGGCCCTGCTCGAGCACCTGGTCGACGAGCGCGAGCATCGCGGCCGATGAGGACTTGATGATGCGCACCGCCGTCTGCTGGTCCGGGGCGAGCGTCGACAGCGCGAGGACGTCGCTCGCCGCGAAGATGGAGGCGAGCGGGGTGCGGATGTCGTGGCTCAGCATGGCCACCATGTCGGACTTGGCGCGCGCGGCGGCTTCGGCGCCGCGGCGCGCCTCGAGCAGCTGCAGCTCGTAGCGGCGCCGGTCCGTGGCGTTGAAGAGCGTGAACCGCACCACGAGCGGCTCGCCCTGCGGCGTGTCCTTGCGCGTCGCGTTGACGATGACCGGCAGCACGCGGCCGTCGCGGCACACGAGGTCGAGCGCCACCTCGTTGAGCGAGCCCTGCATGGCGAGCAGCGGTGCGAGGTGCGTCTCGTAGTAGATGCGTCCGGGCACGTTGAAGAGCTGCCGGAAGCGGCGGCCGAGGAGGTCCTCCTTCGAATGCCCGCTCCATCTGCAGAGCGTGCTGTTGACCTTGACCAGGGTGCCGTCGGGCAGCGCCGAGGCGTAGCCGGCGGGTGCGTCCTCGTACAGCTCGGCCAGGTCCTCCTCGAGGACCGCCTGCACCTGCGGCGGCAGCGGCGAGTCACCCACGGCGGCTACAGGAAGCTGCGCATCGCCTCGATGGTCTCGGCCGGCGCGCTGAGGTTCGGGCAATGGCCGGTGGCGCGCATCAGGACGAGCTTGCTTTCGGGCAGCGAGCGGTGGATGAACTCGCCGACCGCCTGCGGCGCGATGATGTCATCCGAGCATTGCAGGATCAGGCTCGGCACGCGCAGCTTCGGCAGGTCGGCGCGGTTGTCCGACATGAACGTGACGCGCGCGAAGTGGCGGGCGATCTCGGGGTCGGTGCGGCAGAAGCTGTTGGTGAGCTCCTCGGCGAGCTCCGGGCGCTCGGCGTTGCCCATGATCTTCGGCGCCACCGCGCCCGACCAGCCGAGGAAATTGCTGTCCATGAAATCGAGCAGCTGCTCGAGGTCCTGCTCGGCGAAGCCGCCGCGGTAGCCTTCCTTGTTGATGTAGCAGGGCGAGGGCCCGACCAGGACCAGCTTCGCGAAGCGCTGCGGCTCGGCGATCGCCGCGAGCACGCCGATCATCGCGCTCACCGAGTGGCCGACGAAGACCACGTCCTCGAGCTCGAGCACGCGGCAGATCTCGAGCACGTCGTCGGCATAGCCGCGCAAGCTCGAGTACTTGCCCCGGTCGTAGGCGGAGAGGTCCGAGCGGCCGCTGCCGACGTGGTCGAAGAGAACCGTGCGGTAGTCCCGCTCGAACGCCGGCGCGACCAGCCGCCACATGTTCTGGTCGCAGCCGAAGCCGTGCGAGAAGAGCATCGGCTGCCGGCCGCTGCCGCTGAAATGGATGTTGTTGCGCCCAATCACGGCCTGTGCGCCGGGACGCAGAGAAACTTCGCGCTTGGGTTGCATGTCTGGTGGGGGGCGAGGTACGCCTGCGGGCGAGTGTACCGCTGAACGTTGTTTGACACGGGCGCCGGTTAAATCGTGTGAACGGCAGTTAGTCCGCAGCGGCGGCCCGCGGCCGTGCTCCCTAGAGTGGGGCGATGTACCAGAAAGCCGTCGCGGTCGCAGACCTGCAGTTCGGCATGTACATCAAGGAGCTCGACCGGCCGTGGATCGAGACGCCGTTCGCGTTCCAGGGATTCTGCCTGCGCACCGAGCAGCAGCTGCAGGCGCTGCGCAAGTTCTGCAAGCACGTCATCGTGGACGCGGCACGCAGCGAAGTGAGCCGCGGCGCTGCCGCACCCACTACGCAATCGAAGTCCTCCGCTCCCGCGTTCGCGATCCACGGTAACGCCGGCTATAAGGCGCCGGCGGACCTCGGGCGCGAAATCGAAGCGGCAAGCGCTTTGTACTCGCGGACCTGCCAGGCGCTCGCGAAGCTGCTCGAGCCCCTAGAGAGCGGGGCGGCGAGCCTGGACGGCGGCGAAGTGCGCGGGCTGGTGGACGGGCTCGCCGAAAGCGTGATCCGCAATCCCGACGCGCTGCTGCTGCTCTCCAAGGTGCGCGAAGCGAAAGCGGCGGCGCACGCGCGAGCGCTGCAGGTATCGGTGTACATGATGGTGTTCGGGCGGTTCCTGCAGCGCGAGCCGGACGATATCCGCCTGCTCGGCATGCTCGGCCTCCTGCAGGACCTCGGCAACGCCAGGGTGCCGGCCGCCTTGCTGCAAAAGCACGAGCGGCTGACCGCGGAGGAGAGCGAGATCGTGAAGCGGCACGTCGAGCTCTCCGGGCATATCGTCGGCATCACGAAGAACCTGCCGCCGCGCCTCGAGCAACTGGTCCTGCTGCACCATGAACGCCAGGACGGCGCCGGCTATCCGCGCGGACTGCGCGGCTATCAGATCGGGCTGCACGGCTCGATCGCGGCCATCTGCGACGCCTACGAAATGCTGCTCGCCCCGCCGCCCTATGGCGAGGGCCGGTCGGCGGCGGAGGCGGTCAAGCTCTTGATCAAGGAGCGAGGCACGGCATTCCACGGCCCGCTTCTCGAGCAGTTCGTCCGTTGCATGGGCGCTTTCCCGGTCGGCAGCGAGGTCGAGCTCACCTCAGGCGAGTTCGGTGTCGTCATCGGCGAGCACATCTCCCAGCGCCTCAAGCCCAAGGTGACGGTGCTGCTGGACGCCGCCGGCAAGCTCGTGCTGTCGCGCAAGATCGTCGACCTCGCCAACGAGCCGGACATGCGCATCCGGCGGACGCTGGAACAGGGCAAGCTCGGCTTCAATCCGCGGCAGCTGTTCTAGATTCCGCTCGGCGAGAACGAGGCCAGCGGGCTGTCGCATCCGATCGCGCGAAGCGCGCGGCACGGATGATGGGACCCTAGAATCCGGGCATGGCGCGAACCGAGCAGACGATCCGCTTTTGCACCAGCCGCGACGGCACGCGCATCGCCTATGCGATCAGCGGCGAAGGGCCGCCGCTCGTGCGCGCCGGGCACTGGATCACGCACCTCGAGGCCGACTGGGAGAACCTCGTCTGGCGGCCTTGGCTCGACGCGCTCGGCCGCCGGCACACCCTCATCCGCTACGACTTGCGCGGCTGCGGTCTTTCCGACCGCGAGGGCGTGGAGTTCTCGCTGCAGCACTATCTCGAGGACCTGGAAGCCGTGGTCGATGCGGCCGGGCTCGAGCGGTTTCCGCTGCTCGGCATGTCGGGCGGCGGCGCGCTGGCGGTGACGTACGCGACGCGCCATCCGGACCGAGTGAGCGAGCTCGTCCTGTACGGCACCTTCACGCGCGGGCGCACGGCGCGCAGCACGACGCCGCACGACCACGAGGAGAACGACACCCTCTTCCGCCTGATCGAGCTCGGCTGGGGGAAGGACGATCCCACCTTCCGCCAGCTCTTCGCCGCGCAGTTCCTGCCGGACGCCACGGCCGAGCAGCTGCGCTCGTTCAACTCGCTGATGAAGCTCTCGGTATCGGCGGAGAACGCGGCGAGCCTGATGCGCGCCTGGTACGTCGCCGACATCACGGCGCTCGCCCCGCAGGTGCGCTGCCCGGCGCTAGTGGTGCATCCGCGCCATGACCTGCGCGTGCCGTTCGAGGAAGGGCGGCGCCTCGCGGGGCTGATTCCGGGCGCGCGCCTGGTGCCGCTCGACACGCAGAATCATTTGCTCCTGGAGCAGGAGCCGGCGTGGCCGGCGTTCTTCGCCGAGCTGGAAGGTTTCCTCGGCTCGGCGGCGCCGAAGATGGCGCAAAAACCGATGCTGGCAGGGCTCACGCGGCGCGAGCAGGAGGTGCTCAACCTCGTGGCGCGCGGGCTCGGCAATGAAGCGATCGCCACGAGGCTGGGCATGAGCGAGAAGACGGTGCGCAACCACGTGAGCGCCATCCTCTCCAAGCTCGGTGTGGCGAGCCGCTCGCAGGCGATCGTCCACGCGCGGGAAAACGGCTTCGGCGGCCGGGACGTCCGCTAATTCCGGGACATCGGTTCGGGACATCTGCCTCAGGACGGCCGGGACGCGAGCGCGGCACGATGGCGCCATGAACCCGCTCATTCGTCTTACCACCCTCGCCGCGTTCGCCACGGTGCCGCTCCTCGCCGTGGCGCAGGACGCCTATCCGAGCAAGCCGGTCCGCATGATCGTCCCTTTCGCGCCGGGCACGATGGCCGACGTGCTGCCGCGCCTCGTCGCCGAAAAGCTCTCGGCGCAATGGGGCCAGCCGATCGTCGTCGAGAACCGGCCGGGCGCGGCCGGCAACGTGGGCGCCGAAGCGGTGGCGCGCGCGGAGCCCGACGGCTATACGCTGCTCGCCGCGCCGCCGCCACCGATCGCGATCAACCAGAGCCTGTATCCGCGGCTCGGCTACGACCCGGCGGCGCTCGTGCCCGTCACGGTGATCGGCGCCACGCCGAACGTGCTGGCCGTGCATCCCAAAGTCGAAGCCGCATCGCTGCAAGACCTCATCGCGCTCGCCCGCTCGCGGCCCGGACGGCTGAGCTACGCCTCGACCGGCAGCGGCGGCACGCCGCACCTCACCGCGGAGCGCTTCAAGGCGCTGATCGGCGCAAGCATCGTGCATGTCCCATACAAGGGCGCGGGCCCGGCGCTGGCAGATCTGCTCGCCGGCCGCGTCGACATGATGTTCGTCAACCTCGGCGACGCGCTGCGGCACCGCGAGCTGCGCGTCGTTGCGGTGGCGAGCAAGCAGCGCGTGCCCTCCCTGCCGGACGTGCCGGCGCTCAGCGAGACCTTCCCCGGCTTCGTCTCGACGACCTGGTATGCGATCGTGGCGCCGCAGAAGACGCCCGCCGCGCTCGCCGAGCGGCTGTCGCAGGCCATCGCCAGTGTCGTGCGCAGCCCGGAGCTCATGAGGCGGCTGCGGGAGCTCAACATCGAGCCGGTGGCGAGCTCGCCGGACGCCACGGCCGCGTTCATCGCCGAGGAAGTGAAGCGCTGGCGCGCCATCATCGTCGAGGCCGGCGTCAAGGTGGACCCGTGAGCGCGATGCGCTTCGACGCGAAGGAGGCCGGCGCGGCTTTCCGCCTCGCCGGCTTTCGCGACGTGGATGCCAGCGCCGATCCGCGCGCCTTCATCGGCTACCTCGATCGGGTGGCGGCGGATCTTGCACCGATGGTCGGCCGTGGGCTCGATCTGCTGCGCCTCACACCGGGCGGCAAGGTGCTCGACGTAGGCTGTGGCTCGTGCGCGCTGCTGCCCGCGCTGGCGGCGCGCGTCGGGCCGGGCGGACGCATTGCCGGCATCGACCCGAGCCGATCGCTCGTTGCAGAAGCCCGGCGGCGGGTGGCAAAGAGCGGCGTGCCCGCGCAGATCGAGCTGGGCGACGCGGTGGCGTTGCCCTACGGCGATGGCGTTTTCGACGCCGCGCGCGCCGATCGCGTGCTGATGTTCGTCCCGGACGCCGGCAAGGCGGTGAGTGAGCTCGCGCGCGTCACGCGTCCGGGCGGTCGCGTCGTCGTCACGGAGGGCGACCAGGGCGCGGCGATCGTGGACGGGGAGTGGGAGGCCACCTGCCCCATTCTCGCCACCGCGTGCCACGAATTCGCCAATCCCTGGATCGGCCGCGCGCTGCGGCGGCATTTCGTCGCGGCGGGATTGCGTGACATCGAATGCGAGATGCTGCCGGCCATCAGCACGAGCTTCGCGGAGTGGAGCCGCCGCCTCGGCATCGTGGATACGACGGACCGCGCCGTGGCTTCAGGGCGCCTTTCGCGCGCCGCGGCCGATGCATGGCTCGATTCGTTGCGCGAACGCGATCGCCGCGGGCAATTCTTTGCGGCGAGCGTGTTCTTCGTCGTCTCGGCGACGAAGTAATCGACTACCGCTGATCAGGCCGGCGGACGAATGTGCTTTGCATTGAAGTCGTGGCGGATGCGCCGCACGTCGCCGGCCTGCACGGTCATGTAAGTGACGTAGGGGCTGCGCGATCCGCTGCGCACTTCGATGCGATGCATTCCCGGCTCGAGGTGCAAGGTGGTCGTCGGCGGCGTGGTGCCGTGGTGCTTGCCGTCGATGTAGACCTCGCCGCGCGGCGATACGGCGAGAACGAGCTGGGCCGTGCCGCCACGCTGCTGCTGCGAAGGAGGGGTCTTTGCTGCCACCGGCGTCGGAGCGGCCGCAATCACCGGCTCCTTGACGGGCTCGGCGACAGGCGCAGGTGCCGGCGCGGGCGGAGGCGGCGCTGGCAATATCTGCGGCGCAGCGGCCGCAACCACGGATTCCTTAGGACGCTCGACGACAGGTGCGGGCGCCGGTTGCACAGGGGCCTTGGCGATCTCCGGCTCGGCACGCGACGAGTAATACATGAACCCGGCGATTCCCGAGCCGATCAGCGCGAGGACGACGGCGGCGAAGATGACCGGCCGCCATCCCGAGGGGTGTTCCTCCCACCGTTCGCGCTCCATGATCTCGATGGCTTCGTGATCCGCGCTTGCCTCGCGAGGCTGGAGCTCCTCGGCCGGCACTTTTGCGGCATTCGGCGCCGGGTGCATGCCGAGCCCTTCTTGTATGCGCTCCAGCTCCTGCAGCAGGACAGGTACGCCGGCCATGCGATTCGCCGGCTGGGGGGCGAGCATGCGCAAGACGATCTCGTCGAGCGCACGGGGAACGAGCGGGTTCACCTCGCTCGGCGGCGGCGGCTGCTTGGCCGGCCCGCCTTTGAAGGCGGGCCGACGGGCGAGGAGCTCGTAGAACAAGGCGCCGAGCGAGAAGATGTCGGAGCGATGGTCGAGCGGCTCGCCCGCGGCGGGCTGTCCGATGCCGAAGTCGTTGATCTTCACCAGCCCCGAGCGCAGCACGATGATGTTCGATGGCTTGATGCTGCCGTGCACCACGCCTTCGAGGTGCGCATAGGCGAGCCCGGCTGCGACCTGCTGGACGATCTCGATCGCGCGCGCGATGCCGGGCGGCTCGCGGTCCAGGATCTTGCGCAAACTCTCGCCTTCAAGCATTTCCATGGCGACGTAAGGCGCGCCGCCCATTTCGCCGGCGTCCAGGATCTCGACGATGTTGGGATGCTTCAGGCGCCGCGCCGCACGGACCTTGCTGGACAACGCGGGACCCAGGGGCTTCAGCGCGACGAGCGCGCCGGTTTCGCCATCGCGCGCCGCCCAGACCACACCGAGCGAGCCGCGGCCCAGCTCGCGGAGAATCGTGTAGCGCGCCAGCGTGTTCTCTTGCGTCATGATCGTCGAGCCTCGATTACACGAACGCGAAGAGCTTACGCGGCGAGTGTTAAAGCGGCGTTGCGAAACTGATCCGTCCGGCGCTACCGTATCGCTAATTGGGGTCAGATCAACAATTTAGTACGGGCAGGCAAGTTGTGCTCTGTGTCCTGCAATGTTGATCTGACCCCATTTACTTCGGCTGGTAGCCGCCGGCGCGCAGGAGGTCGGCGATCGCCTTGCCGTCGGCGCGGTTTTGTTCCAGCAGCCGGCCGAACTCGTCCGGTCCGATGCCGGACACCTCGTAGGAGTCGGCCGGCATGTACCTGTCGCGCCATTGCGGATTGGCGAGCACGGCGGCGATGTCGCTGTGCACGCGCGCGAGGACGTCTTTCGGTATGCCCGCCGGCGCGACGATGCCGAACCAGGTGGTCCTGAAGAGCGGTATGCCTTCGTCGCCAAAGGTCGGCACGTCGGGCAACGCCGGCAGCCTCGCGCGCGCGAGGGCGAGGATCGGCTTCAGCCGTCCGGACTTGATGTGCGGCGCGATGACTGGAACGATGCTCATCGCGAGGTCCACCTCGCCGGCGATGGCGGCCTGGAGCGCGGGGCCCGTCCCCTTGTAGGGCACGTTGGTCAGCTTGATCTTCGCGCCGTGCTGGATCGCTTCGAGGAGCTGGTGCGAGCTGCTGCCCTCGCCGAAGGTGCCGAAGTTGACCTTGCCGGGATTGGCGCGCGCGTAGGCGACGAGGCTCTTATAGCTGTCGAACGGCGCCTGGGCGGCGGCGACGAGGACCGGCTGCGAATAGCCGAGGAGGGTCACCGGCTGGAAATCGCGCTCGGCGTCGAAAGGCAGCGGCATGCCGAGCGCCGGGACCACCGTCATGCCGTCGCTCGTCACGAAACACAGGGTATAGCCGTCGGGCGCGGACTTGGCGCAGGCATTCATGCCGATCGTGCCGGTCGCGCCGGGGCGATTGTCGACGACCACCGGCTGCCCGATGCGCTCGCTGAGACCGTTGCCGAGCGCGCGCACCAGGGGATCGACCGCGCCGCCGGGCGGGAAGGGCACGATGATGTGCAGCGGCTTGGACGGGAACGGCGCCTGGGCGAACGCCGCCGTGGCGGCAAGGAGCAGCGCAATCAGCTTCACGGCGAAAGCTCCTCCAGCGTCTTGCCGCGCGTCTCCATGCCAAAGAGCATCGTGATGATGCCGCCGACGAGAGCCGCGATGGCGAACACGAGGAACACGCCGCCCAGTCCCGACTTCGGCAGGATCATGCCGACGACGAAGGGCCCGATGATCGAGGCGAGCCGCACCCACGCCGTGCCGGTGCCGGTGCCGAGCGCGCGCACGCGAGTCGGATAGATCTCGGAGCTGTAGAGGTACAGGCCGAGCGAGATGGTGGTGATGAAGAACCACGAGATGGTCGACAGGATCATCACGTTGAACGGCGTATCGGCCTGGCCGGCCGAGAGCACGAAGAGCGGGATCGAGCCGAGCAGGAACGACACCGCGAACCACGCCTTGCGGCCGGTGGCATCGATGAAGAATGCGCAGGCGAGCGCGGCGACCACGCCGATGACGGGAGTGACCATGGTGTATTGCAGCGCCTGCGCGATCGGCAGCTTGAACACGGTGCGGTACACGCTCGGCAGCCAGCCGGCGAGGCCGTAGGTGACGAGGTAGGAGCAGAACCACATCACCCAGATCGCCAGCGTGCGCCGCAGGTAAGCGCCGGAAAAGAGCTCGGCGAACTTCGCGCGGCTGCGGCTGATCGGCGGGATGTTCGTCGGCAAGGGCGCCAGCGTCTTCTCGGTGCCGCGCGTGACCTCGTCCTCGATGGCGCGCATGGTGCGGTCGGCCTCGTCGAGGCGGCCGCGCGAGGCGAGCCAGCGCGGCGACTCGGGCAGCATGCGGCGCAGGATGAGGGCGATCGCCGCGGGCACCGCGCCGACGTAGAACATCCACTGCCAGCCGAGGCGCGGCACGATCCACGTCGCCGCCACGGCGACGCCGGCGAGGCCGATGGCGAAGATCACCTGGTAGAGGAGGAAGAAGCGCCCGCGCTTGTCGGCCTTGGCGATCTCGCCGATGTAGGCGGCGGCGATCGGCACCTCGCCGCCGAGGCCGAGCCCCTGGATGAAGCGGAACACGAGCATCGACTGGAAGCTCCAGGCGAACGCGCACACCACGCTGAACACCGAGAAGATGGCGATGGTCCAGATGGCGCCGTTGATGCGCCCGATGCGCTCGGCGAGCCAGCCGAAGAAGATGGCGCCCACCAGCTGGCCGGCGAAGCCCGCCGAGATGAGCAGGCCGATCTGCGCGGGCGCGAGCTTCCACATGCCGATGAGGACGGGCAGGACGTAGGCGATGGCAAGCATGTCGAATGCGTCGAAGAAGAGCGCGATGCCCATGATGATGCGCAGCTTCAGGTGCCATGGCGATAGCGGCAGGCGTTCTATTCGTGCGGCGATCTGCTCCGGTGTAACTGCGCTCATTTCCCCCTCCTCAGTTGAACGATCTGCAGCGTCCGTGGGTCGATCACGACGCCGTATTTTTCCGCCGCGGCCTCGATCGAGACATAGCCCTCGCGCACATCATGCAGCACGCGCTCGGGCTCGCGCTCGTGCGGCGCGCCGAAGCCGCCGCCGCCGCCGGCGCGGATGGTGACGGCGTCGCCCTTGTTCAGCCGCCGCATGTGCACCTTGGCGTTCGGCAGCTCGCCGAGCTCCTGGCCGGCGATGCGCAGCGTGACCTGGTTCCCCGCGCCGCTTTCGCCGCCGGAGAGGCCCCAGGGCCGGCAGTGCACGCGATCCACCTGCACGTTGATGTTGATCGGCGAGCGCGCCTGCACGACCTGCTCGGTGCCGAGGCCGCCGCGGTAGCGGCCCGGACCGCCCGAGTCCTGGCGCAGCGCGTGGCGCTCGAAGAGCATCGGGTACTTGGCCTCCATCTGCTCGACGGGATGGTTGTGCGTGTCGCCGTCGTTCATGCAGACGGTGGCACTGACGCCGTCCTCGGTGCGCTTCGCGCCGAAGCCGCCGCCGAGTGGGCCGATGCCGGCGAGGAAGAAGCGCCCGTCCTTGGGCGAGAGGCCGTTGATGAGCGCCACGCAGAGGTCGGCATGGTGCGCGGCGATGGTGCGATCCGGAATCGCCGGCTCCATCGCCTTGAACACCGTGTCCACCACCGTCATCGGGAAGGTCATCCACCAGCGCATGGCCGCCGGCTTCACCGCGCTCACCACGGTGCCCGGCGCGAGCACCACCTTGAGGGAGCGGAAGCTGCCTTCGTTGATCGGGTAGTCGGTCGGCGAGGTGAGGCACTTGTAGGCGACCTGCGCGCACGAGTACCCGGTCGTGGCGCCGGAATTGAAGAAGCCGCGCACCTGCGGGCTGACTTGCGAGAGGTCGACGGTCATCTCGTCGCCTTTCTTCACCACGCGCACCTTGATCGGCACCGGTCTTCCGATCTCGACGCCGTCGTCGTCCATGAAGGACTCGGCCTCGTAGACGCCGTCGGGAATGGTGCGCGTGCGCTCGCGCGCCGCCGCCTCCGACTGGTCCATGATGTTGGCGATCGCGCCCAGCACCTCGTCGCGCCCGTAGCGGTCGAGGAGCTCGAGGAAGCGCCGCTCGCCGGTCTTCACCGCCGTGATCTGCGCGCGCAGGTCGCCCATCGCGCGCTCCGGAATGCGCACGTTCATGCGGATGATGTCGAGCAGGTCCTGGTTCACCACGCCGCGACGCGCGTACTTCAGGATCGGGATCTGCAGTCCCTCGGCATAGATGTCGGTCGTCACGCCGCCCAGCACGCCGCCGACGTCGGTCCAGTGCGCCATGCAGCAGGCGAAGCCGGAGAGCTTGCCGCGGTGGAAGATCGGCAGGCTGAAGGTGAAGTGATAAAGATGGCTGCCGGTGGTGTACGCGTCGTTGGTGACCAGGATGTCGCCCGGCTCGAGGCCGTCGGCGCCGAAGTGCCGCAGCTTCGCCTTCACCGTCTCCGCCATGCCGCGGATGAAGCTCGGCAGGCCGAGGCCGATCGACACCGTCTCGCCCTCGGGCGTGTAGAGCCCCACGGTGAAGTCGAGCGCCTCGTAGATGATCATGTTGTACGCGGTGCGCATGAGGTTGGTCTTCATCTCCTCGGTCACCGCGATGACGCCGTTCCTCACGATCTCGGTGAGGACGGCGTCGACCTTCCTCCGCTTCATTTGCTCCTCCGTCCGACCTCGATTATCAGATTGCCGAAGGCATCGACCTGCATGCGATCGCCGGGCAGCACCACCGTCGTGGACGCGTGCTCCTCGATCAGCGCCGGGCCGGCGATGGTGTTGCCGGCGCGCAGGGCCTCGCGCGCGAAAGTGGGGGTATCGACCGCTTCGGGAAAATAGGCGCGACGCTTTCCCCGGCTGGCCGACGCGAGCGGCTGCCTGGACCCGCGCGCGATGCGCTCGAGCGGAGGCTTCTTCAGCACGCCGCTCACCGTGGCGCGCAGGCTGACGATTTCCGCGTTCTCGTTCGGCGCATTGGTGCCGTAGCGGCGCAGGTGCTCCTCGTCGAACTGGCGCTTGAGCGCGTCGGCGTCGCGCCGGCGGAAGACGTCCGGCGGGAGTTGCACCGTCACCGGATGCTCCTGGCCCACGTAGCGCATGTCGGCGGCGCGCGAGATCGCCACGCGTTGCGGCCGGATGCCGCTGCCTTCGAGCGCCTTCCTGCCGTCGGCGATCAGCTCGTCGTACACGGCCTCGATGGCATCGAAGGACACGTCGGCGAGGCGGGTGAACCAGGTGCGCACTAGGTCGTAGCGCAGGTCGGAGAACAGCATGCCGAAGGCACAGAAGTGGCCGGGCACGCGTGGCACGATGACCCGCTGCATGCCGATCTCGCGGGCGATCGCCGACGCGTGCAGCGGGCCGGCGCCGCCGTAGGCAATCAGCGCGAAGGAGGCGGCGTCGAGCCCGCGCTCGGTGGACACTGCCTTCACCGCGTACGACATCGTCGTGGTGGCGATGCGCAAGATGCCCTCGGCCGCGCGCACGACGTCGACGCCGAGCGGCCGCGCGATCTTTTCCCGTATCGCGCGCTCGGCGGCTTTCTCGTCCAGCGTCATCTCGCCGCCGAGGAAGCGCGTCGCGCCGAGCCGGCCGAGCACCAGGTTGGCGTCCGTCACCGTCGGCAGGTCGCCGCCGCGGCCATAGCAGGCCGGGCCCGGCTCGGCGCCGGCGCTTTGCGGGCCGACGCGCAACGCGCCGCTCGCATTCACCGTGGCGATGCTGCCGCCGCCGGTGCCGACCTCGAAAATATCCATCATCGGGATCTGCACCGGCAGCGCCTGCGCGTAGCCGCCGACCAGCGCGACGCCCGTCGTGAGCGCCTCGCCTCGATAGATCACGCCGGCCTTGGCGGTGGTGCCGCCCATGTCGAAGGCGACCGCTTCCTCGAGGCCGATCTCGCGGCAGAGCGCCTGCGCGCCGATCACGCCCGCCGCCGGCCCGGATTCCAGCATGCGCACGCATTGCACCTGCGCCTGGTGCGACTCGTAGAGACCGCCGGTGGACTGCACGAGGAGAAAGGAACCGCCGAAGCCCGACTGCTTGAGATGCTCGTCGATGCCGCGCACGTACCGGCTGACGACGGGGCCGATGTAGGCGTTGGCCGCGACGGTCGAGCAGCGCTCGAATTCGCGGTATTCCTGCGAAAGCTCGTGCGACGCGGTGACGAAGGCGTGCGGCAGCTCGCGCTGCACGATCGCCTTCACGCGCGCCTCGTGGTCCGGGTTCACGTAGCAGTGCAGGAGCATGATGGCCACCGCGTCGACCTTCGCCGCCTTCAGGCGCTCGCAGACC
>DATMIG010000170.1:0-2222 GCA_035554335.1 Burkholderiales bacterium | reverse complement strand
CGAGATGGCGACGCCGGCACGCGTGTGCGTGTGGATCACGCAATGGATCTCCGCGCGCGCCTGGTGCATGCAGCTGTGGATGATGAAGCCGGCCTCGTTCACGCCCATGCCGAGCGGGTCGTCGATGATCTTGCCGGCGGGGTCGACCTTCACCAGCGTCGAGGCGGTGATCTCGTCGAACATCAGGCCGTACGGGTTGATCAGGAACTCCTCGGTCCCCGGCACGCGCGCCGAGAAGTGCGTGTAGATGAGGTCGGTCCACTTGTAGAGGTGGCCGAGCTGGTAGGCGGCGGCGAGATCGACGCGCATCTCCCACTCTTCCTTGCTCACGCGATCGCGGACTGGGGAACGGCTGATCTCTTTCAGGTTGGCGCTCATGGGGCGGGATGATACTCCCGGAATTCAGGCGGGCACGTACTCGACGTAACCGGGCTGCTCGACGAGCTCGAGCGCTTCCAGCAGCAGTCCCGGGTCGTTGCGCCTCAGCCGCGCGCTGTCCGACAGCATCCGCCGCCAGACGCGCGCGTGCGGCTGGCCGTGATAGAGGCCGAGGACGTGCCGCGCGACCTGGCGCAGCGGGAGATGGCGCTTGGCGTACTCGTACATCGCGCGAACGACGTCGGCGCGAGTCTTTCCGGGATCCGCCAGCACCCAGGGGTCGTGATACGCCGCGCGGCCGAGCATGACGCCATCCACGTGTTGGAGTTGCTCGTTCAGCTGAGCCCGCGTCGTGATGCCGCCGTTGATGACGATCTCGAGCTGCGGGAAGTCCTGCTTGAGGCGGTACACATAGGGATACTTGAGCGGCGGGATCTCGCGGTTCTCCTTAGGGGAGAGTCCTTTGAGGACGGCGTTGCGCGCATGGACGATGAACGTGCGGCAGCCGGCCTCGGCGACGGTGCCGACGAAGTCGCGCACGAACGAGTAGGCCTCGACGGCGTCGATGCCGATGCGGTGCTTCACCGTCACCGGCTTGGCTATCTGGTCCCTTATCGCCCGGACGCACGTGGCGACCAACTGCGGTTCGGCCATCAGGCAGGCGCCGAAAGCGCCGCGCTGGACGCGTTCGCTCGGGCAGCCGATGTTCAGATTGATCTCGTCATAGCCATACTGCTCGCCGAGCTTCGCGCAATGGGCGAGCTCGTCGGGCTCGCTGCCGCCGAGCTGCAGCGCTACGGGATGCTCTTCCGCGCTGAACGCGAGATGCCGGTCGACGTCGCCGTGGATCAGCGCGCCGGTGGTGATCATCTCCGTGTAGAGGCGCGCGCCGGCCGAGACCTGGCGCATGAAATAGCGATAGTGCCGGTCCGACCAGTCCATCATGGGCGCGACGCAAAGGCGATGCGGTGATACAGTCACCCAAGGAGTTTACATGGCGACAACACCGGTCATCGGCGCGCGGCTGAAGGAATTCCAGCAGAAGGAAGTCGAGCGCATCCTCGATGCATGCACGAGCTGCGGCAAATGCTTTGAGGTGTGCCCCATGGCGCAGTACTCGAAGGCGCCGGCGACCGATGGCAAGACGGTCGTGCCCGGTGTGCTGGCGGTGCTGCGCGGCGAGCAGGGCACGCCCGAGGCGCTCGGCTGGATCGGCGTCTGCACGCGCAGCGGCGTGTGCGTGCCGGCGTGCCCCGAGAACGTCGACCCGCGCATGATGATGCGCCTTGCGCGCATGACGGCGCTTGGCGGGCGCGGGCTGCCGAAGCAGCTCGACGTGAAGGAGGACCGCGATTACTTCGACCGCGTGCGCGCCTTCGCGAAGCTCCAGCTCACGGACGACGAGTTGAAGGAGTGGACGTAATGGGCGAGAGGGTCACCTTCTGGTACGGCTGCAACGTGCTGCGGCACGGCGACATCATCCACGCCTGCCTCGATATCCTGCGCGCCATCGGCTACGAGCCATCGCCGGTCGGCGGTCCCGACTACTGCTGCGGCACCGTGAAGGACGCGAACCAGACCACGGCGGGTGGCATGGCGACGCGCACCGTCGGCAAGCTGAACGACCGCGGCGCGCGCGTGGTGGCGTGGTGTCCTTCCTGCCATTCGCACATGCATGACTTCATGGAGAAAGGAAACGAGCGCCGGTTCGACATGAGCTACATGGTCGAGCTCCTGCACGCGAATCGCGCGAAACTCGCGCCGCTCTTGAAAAACCGCGTGCCGGTGCGCGCGATGCTGCACAAGCACGTCGGCTTCAACGATCTCGTGCCGGTGAATCGCCT
>DATMIG010000169.1:0-8027 GCA_035554335.1 Burkholderiales bacterium | reverse complement strand
GCGCTCACCTCGTCGGACAGCTCAGCAGCCGGCGTGCCCGGGCGGGGGCTGTAGATAAAGCTGTAGGAATCATCGAGCTCGAGCTCCGCCGCGAGCCTGACGGTCGCCTCGAAGTCGGCCTCCGTCTCGCCCGGAAAGCCGATGATGAAGTCGGAGCTCACGCTGACGTCCGGCCGCGCGCGCCGCAGGCGCCGGATGATCGAGCGGTACTCGAGCGCCGTGTAGCCGCGCTTCATCGCGGCGAGGATGCGGTCGGACCCGGACTGCACGGGCAGGTGGATGTGCGGCGCGAGCTTCGGCAGCGCGCCGTGCGCATCGATCAGGCGCTGCGTGAACTCGCGCGGATGCGAGGTCGTGTAGCGGATGCGCTCGACGGGCAGCTCGGAGACGAAATGCAGCAGCTCCGCGAAATCGGCGGCATGGCCATCGATGTCTCCGCGCCAGGCGTTCACGTTCTGGCCCAGCAGCGTCACTTCCTTGACGCCAAGCGCGGCGATCTCGGTGATGATGTCCGCAAACGGGCGCGACACTTCCTCGCCGCGCGTGTAAGGCACGACGCAGAAGCTGCAGTATTTGGAGCAGCCCTCCATGATCGAGACGAAGGCGCGCGCCTGCTCGACGCGCGGTGCCGGCAGCGCGTCGAACTTCTCGATCAGCGGAAAGCTGATGTCCACCTGCGGCTTGCCCGTCGAGCGGCGGCGCTCGAGGAGCTGCGGCAGGCGGTGCAGCGTCTGCGGTCCGAACACCACGTCGACGAAGGGCGAGCGCTTCACGATCGCCGCGCCTTCCTGGCTCGCCACGCAGCCGCCGACCGCGATCAGGAGCTGCGGATTGGCGCGCTTCAGGTGCCGCATGCGGCCGAGGTCGGCGAACACTTTCTCCTGCGCCTTCTCGCGCACCGAACAGGTGTTGAAGACGATGAGGTCCGCATCCTCGGGGCGCTCCGCGCGCTCCATGCCTTCTTCGGCGCGCAGCACGTCGGCGATCTTGTCCGAGTCGTACTCGTTCATCTGGCAGCCGAACGTGCGCAGGAAGAGCTTGGGCATCTACCGGTCCGGCTGGTCCGCTTCTTCGGGCGTCAGGATCCACGCGCGGTACACCCGCCCCGCGCTGTCGAGCTGGTACTTCACGATCGATCCGGCTGGCAGGGCCGTCGGCAAGACGATGCGGTTCATCGCATCGCGGATCTGCGCGCCCGCGGCGAGCTGCGCGGTCTGGCCGTTCAGCGTCACCACGTTCTCCTGCACGTGGCTCATCTGGGCGCGCCTCGCGTCGGGCGGAATGGTGCGCAGCTGCGCAACGGCGCTGGCGGCGAAAGCGAGGCTGATGAGAAAAGCGATCGTTCTCATGCTGACCGGAAGAGGGGGAAATGGTGGCGAATCAGGGACTCGAACCCCGGACACACGGATTATGATTCCGCTGCTCTAACCAGCTGAGCTAATTCGCCACGTCAAGGGAACGCATTATAAACCCGGGCAGCGTCGATCTCGTCGTCGTCGGCGGCGGGCCGGTCGGCGCAAGCCTGGCGCGCGCGCTGCCCGCGCTCGCGGTGGCGCTGGTGGGAGCGGCGCCGGAAGCGGCGCCCACCGACGGCTTCGACGTGCGCGTCTACGCGCTCAGTCCCGGCAACGTCGACTTTCTGCGGCGCCTCGGCGCCTGGGACGCCGTTCTTCCGCGCGCCGCACCGGTGCACGCCATGCGCATCTACGGCGACGACGGGCGCGCCACGCTTGAATTCACCGCTTACGAGGCGGGCGTCGAAGCGCTGGCGTGGATCGTCGAGGACAACGCCCTGCAGCGCGCGCTCTGGAACGGATTCACCGCGAGCGCGAAGCGCTGCGAAACGCTCCAGCTCGGCGCGCAGGAGGCGCGCGTGACGCTCGATAACGGCACGTCGCTCGGCGCGCGGCTCGTGGTGGGCGCCGACGGCGCCCAGTCGTTCGTGAGGCAAAGCGCTGGCATCGAGGCGAGAGAGGGCGACTTCGACCAGGCGGCGATCGTGGCGAACTTCCACTGCGAGAAACCGCATGGCAACACCGCTTTGCAGTGGTTCCAGGGGGGGCCGGTCCTCGCCCTCCTGCCGCTGCCCGGCGACCAGGTAGCGATGGTGTGGTCGCTGCCCGCGCCCGAAGCGGCACGCCTGTCGGCACTCGCGGCACGCGGCCTGGCGGACGAAGTCGCCCGAGCCTCGCAAGGTACGCTCGGCGCCCTGGCGCCGGCATCGGCGGTGCGCACTTTTCCCCTGCGGCGCCTTTCGGCGCGGCGCCTCGTCGCGCCGCGCATCGCCCTCGTGGGCGACGCGGGGCACGTGGTGCATCCGCTCGCCGGACAGGGCCTGAATCTCGGCCTGCAGGATGTGCGCGTGCTTGCGGAAATCCTCGCGAAGCGCGAGCCCGGGCGCGATCCAGGCGACCATCGGTTGCTGCGCCGTTACGAGCGGCGGCGGGCAGAGCCTATACTCGCGATGGATGCCGTGATTTCCGGGCTTTTCGCCCTCTACGGTGTCCGCAACCGCGGCATAGGCCGGCTGCGCAACGCCGGATTGAACCTCACGGACCGGCTGCCGGTCCTAAAGAACATTCTCATGCGACAGGCGATGAGCTGATGATGATCCATCGGGTAGTGATCGCAATCCTTCTCGCCTTCGCGGCTGCGGGCGCCATCGCGGACGATGCGCAGATTCGCAAGGTCGTCGAGTCGAAGCTCGGCGGCGTGAAGGTCGAAGGCATCCAGCCGGGTCCGCTCGGCCTGTATGAAGTGCGCTTCCGTGGCCCGAACGGCATGCAGGTCGTGTACACCGACGAGAACGCGGCGCACATCTTCCTCGGCAAGATCTACGACACGGCGAGCGACCGCGACCTGACCGAGGAGCGGATGCGCAAGCTGAACGCCATCAATTTCGGCGCGCTGCCGCTCGACCAGGCGGTGAAGATCCAGCGCGGCAACGGCAAGCGCGTGCTCGCCATGTTCTCCGATCCGTTCTGCCCGGCGTGCCGCCAGTTCGAGAAGACGCTGCAGCAGGTCAACGACGTGACGATCTACGTCTTCATGTTCCCGGTCATCCGGCCGGAGCTCGCCGACGCGTCGAAGGCCGTGTGGTGCTCGCCCGACCGCGCACAGGCCTGGATCGACGTCGCGCTGCGCGGGAAAGGCCCGAGTGCAAAGCCCGACTGCGCGAACCCGGTGCAGAAGAACCTGGAGCTCGGCAAGGCGCTGGGCGTGAACAGCACGCCGACGCTCGTCTTCAATAACGGCGAGCGGGTCGCGGGCGGATTGCGGCTCGCCGACCTGACGGAGCTACTGGACAGCGCCAAGCGGTAACGCTTCGCCGCGCGGCCACAGGAGCCACATCTTTCCCTGCTGGCGCATGCGGCCGGCGTTCGCGCCCGCTTCCTCGCCCGTTCCCCAGAAGAAGTCGGCGCGCACCGGGCCGCGAATCGCACCGCCCGTATCGTGCGCGGCCATCAGGCGCTGCAGCGGCACATCGGACAGCGGGTAAGTGGTGCCGAGGAACACCGGCGCGCCGAGCGGCACGAAGCGCCGGTCGACCGCGAGGCTGTACTGCGGCACCAGCGGCACGTTGAGCGCGCCGAACGGCCCGCGCGGATCGGACGACTCGCGGAAGAAGACATAGCTCGCATTGACGTTGAGTGCGTCCTGCAGCTTCTGCGGGTTGGCCGCCCCCCAGGCCTTGATGTTCTGCATCGATGCCTGGTCGAGCGTCATCTCGCCCTTTTCGACGAGGTAGCGGCCGAGTGAGCGGTAGGGGTGGCCGTTCTGGTCCGCGTAGCCGAGGCGGATGCGCTCGCCGGTCTCGAGCTCGAGCTGGCCCGAGCCCTGGATCTGCAGGAAGAAAAGCTCGACCGGGTCGGCGGCCCACGCGATGATCGGCGCCGCCAGCGACTCTCCCTTGGAGCCGATCTCGGCGCGCGAGTAGTACGGCACGACGCGACGGCCATCGAGCCGGCCGCGCAGCCGCACGTTGCGCGTCTCCGGGGCGACCGACGCGAGGTCGACGACCAGCAGATCGTTCGGCACGCCGAAGATCGGATAGCGGTTGGCTTCGCTGCGCACCCGGCTGCCGTGCAGGATCGGCTCGTAATAGCCGGTGATCAGTCCGCTGTCGCCGCTCTCGCTGCTCGCCAGTACGTACGGGGTGAAGGTGGCTTCGAAGAATCGCCGCGCTGCCGCTTCATCGCCGACCGGGACGCTCGTCGCAACCGCGCAGGCGTTGATGAGCGGTCCGCTCGCGCGCGGGCATCCGGCGACGAAAGCGCGCAGACTCGGCTCGAGCTGGGTCGCGTCCCAGCCGGGCAGGGCGTTGAACGTGGTCGGCGTGTAGATCGCCCGCTCCGGCGTCGGCTTCGGCGGCTGCGGCGGCGGCGGTTTCTGGACCACCGAGGTGCACCCGGCGATCAGTACAATCAACAGCGAAATCAGCCGCGCCATATATGTGGGTCGTCTATCTAGAAGCGCTGTTCGCACTAGCGATCGCGATTTTCATCATCTGGTTCACCTGGCCGAAAAAGCCGAAGTGAATCAGTGGAGCACGCGCGGCACGGATAGCGTGAATTGCGGAATGGGGGCCTCGAACCGCGTGCCGTCCTCGGCGACCATCTGGTAGCTGCCGCGCATGGTGCCGACCGGGGTGGCGATCGACGCGCCGCTCGTGTACTCATAGCTTTCGCCCGGTTGCAGCAGCGGCTGCGCGCCGACCACGCCGAGGCCGCGCACTTCCTGCACGAGCCCCTGTGAGTCGGTGATGATCCAGTGCCGGCTGATGAGCTGCGCCGCGACGCTGCCCGCGTTGCGAATGGTGATGGTGTAGGCGAAAACATAGCGCCCGTTCGCCTCGTCGGACTGCTCGGCGAGGTACTGCGTAGCCGCGCTGACCGCGACCTCGTATTGCTTTTGCTGCGCCATCCCGGCCAATTGTAAACTCCGGCGTCATGTCCTATCGCATCGCCCCGAGCATCCTCTCGGCGGACTTCGCGCGGCTGGGCGAGGAGGTGAAAGCCGTCGCGCGCGCCGGCGCCGACCTCATCCACTTCGATGTGATGGACAACCATTACGTGCCCAACCTCACGGTGGGCCCGCTGGTCTGCGCGGCGGTGCGGCCGCACGTCCAGCTGCCGATCGACGTGCACCTCATGGTGAAGCCCGTCGATGCGCTGGTGGCGGAGTTCGCCAAGGCCGGCGCGAACATCATCAGCTTTCATCCGGAGGCGAGCGAGCACGTCGACCGCACCATCGGGCTCATCAAGGAACACGGCTGCAAGGCGGGCCTCGTGCTCAATCCGGCCACGCCCCTTTCCTGCCTGGACTACACGCTGGAAAAGCTGGACCTCGTCCTGCTCATGTCGGTAAACCCGGGCTTCGGCGGGCAGAAGTTCATCGATTCCGTGCTGCCGAAGATCGAGGCGACCCGCAAGCGCATCGACGCTGCCGTTGCCCACACGGGCAAGCCGATCTGGCTGGAGGTGGACGGCGGCATCAAGGCCGACAACATCGCGCAGGTGGCTCGCGCGGGTGCCGATACGTTCGTCGCCGGCTCGGCGATCTTCGGCTCCAAGGACTACGCCGCCACCATCGGGCAGATGCGCGAGCGCCTCGACGCCGCCTAGCCCGGCTTTCGTATCCAGAACTGGTACATGCGGGAGAACGTGTCCGGGTACTCGTTCTCGAACGCGTGCCACGCGTCGAGGTCCAGCGGGTCCTTCGAATAGCGGGCGAGCGTCATGCCGCTGTCGGCGAATTCGAAACCCGCGAATCGCAAGCCGAGCGCGGCCATCATCTCTTTTATCTGCAGCAGCGTGAAGCGGTGCTCCTGCACGTGGAAGAGCAGGTCCCGGCAGCCGCTCATGCTGTAGAAGTCCTCGTTGCGCACGATGCTGGCGAAGCTTTCGTCCGCAAGAAGTGCTGCGCGGCAGGCGCGAATGCCGGCCGGCGTGGCGGTGAAGCCTCGCTCGGCAATCAGCTTTCGTGCGCGGACGATCGCGCGGCGGCCGAGCTCGCTGTACAGACCGATGCGCATCGAGCCGCCCGGCTCTACCAGCGCCGACAGCGCCCTCCAGCCGGCGAGCGGATCTTCCAGGTGGTGCAGCACGCCGGACGCCTCGACGTGGCCGAAGCGGCCGATGTCCGGCGGCAAGGCCAGAAGGTCGGCCTGGGCATATTCGATGTTGCGCACGCCGAGCTCGAGGGTCTTGCGCTTCGCGTACGCGAGGCTCGCCCGGCTGAGGTCGAGGGCCAGCACCCGGGAGCGCGGCATGCGCAGCGCGGTCGTGATCGCATGCTGCCCCGTGCCGCAGCCGGCGATCAGCACTCGGGCAGGCGCTTGCTCTTCCGCTGCGAACGCGGCGGGCAGCCGCTGCCAGCGCGGGTACGGGTTCTCTTCGTATTGCGCCCGTACTGCGGCTGACACGGCGCCGACTGGCGCCCCGAGCACTGGAATGCTGGCGCCAAGGCGCTTCTCCTCTTCCGGCTCGAGGATCTGCCGTCGCGCGAGCGACGCGACAGCGTGGCTGGCATCCGCGAGCGTGTTGAGCGGACGGTACGCGGCATAAACCGCGAGCTCGCGCTCGTCGCGCGGTGCGAGGGCTGCGACGGCGCGTGCCTCGTCTTCGCTTTCCGCGAAAACGTATTCCGTGTTGAAGCACTGATGCGCGATGGCGACGAGGCGCTCGAGCGGCACGCTTGCACCGTCCAGCGCGCGGCGCCGCTCGGCCACGATCAGCGCTTCCAGCCGCGGATCGCGGATGACCGTTTCCTCGAACAGGCGGAGAAGGAGCTCGTCTTCGAACGGAGCGCCGCGCGAAAGCGCAGTACTGGTGATCGGGCGCACGAGATCGCCCGGATCCACGGCCGGATGGTCGAGCGCGCGGGCGAGCAGCTTGTGCAGGCGCGCGTCGAGCGGATGGCGGAAGTTGAAGAAGCGGATGAGATCGCCGAACTGAGCCCAGAAGGCGTCGACCGCCGGCGCCATCTCGAGCGCGCGCACCATTTCCTCGAGCGCCGCCCCGAACGCGGACTGCGCCATGGCGGCGCGCGAACGCGCCGCATGCGCCTGCGCCGCACCCGCGCTTCGCCGTTTCTTCTCGCCCATGGCGCAAGTATCTCGGCTAGAATGGCCCGCGTGAAGTCGCTCGTCCTCCTTCCGCTCCTCTGGCGCTGGCGTCAGCCAGCCCGCTAGTCCCACGGCCGCGCCCGGCCCGCAGCAAACGGCGAACACCCGCAGTTCAAATCTTCAGCCAGGGGAGAAGGACATGAAGCAGATCACGATTGCCGAAGCGATTCAGCGCACGGTCGAGCACCGCGAAGTCTTCCACGACGAGATGCTGCACGTGATGCGCCAGATCATGCGCGGCGAGCTGACGCCCGCGCAGATCGCCGGCTTCATCGTCGGCCTGCGCGTCAAGAAGGAAACGATCGGCGAGATCGCCGCCGCCGCGCAGGTGATGCGCGAGCTCGCCACGCCGGTGGAGGTGGCCGACGACCGCCACCTCGTGGACACGTGCGGAACGGGTGGCGACAGCGCGCATACGTTCAATGTTTCGACCTGCGCCGCCTTCGTCGCTGCGGCGGCCGGCGCCAAGGTGGCGAAGCACATGGGCCGCTCGGTGTCCTCGTCCTCGGGCAGCGCCGAGGTGCTCGAGGCGCTCGGCGCCAATATCAATATGAGCCCCGCCGACACCGGCCAAGCGCTCGACAAGCTCGGTATCGGCTTCATGTTCGCGCCGGCGCACCACGCCGCGATGAAGTACGCCGCGCCGGTGAGGAAAGAGCTCGGCGTGCGCACCATTTTCAACATCCTCGGGCCGCTCACCAATCCGGCCGGCGCCAAGAACCAGGTGATGGGCGTGTTCCATCCGGACCTCGTCGGCATCGAGGTGCGGGTCCTGCAGCGCCTGGGGTCGAAGCACGTGATGGTGGTGCATGGCCTCGACGGCCTGGACGAAATTTCGGTGTCGGACCACACGCTCGTGGGTGAGCTGGTGGACGGCCAGGTGAACGAGTACACCATCCAT
>DATMIG010000168.1:0-9661 GCA_035554335.1 Burkholderiales bacterium | reverse complement strand
GGATGTCGGGCTGACCTTTGATGCGCATGTGCAATGACCTCCTTGCGAGCGCGCATCCTAGGCCGCGTCGTCTTTCAGCATGCGCTCGCCGGGCCGGCCCGCCTGGAGGAGCCCGAAAGAATCGGCCTGCTGCGCCGACCGGCGCATTGCCGTCGCCGCCCCCTAGGACCCCGATAAACGTGATTTTTTTCATGAATCCGATGGTAATGTCCGGATCTCGGGGAGGGGCACTTGAAAATCATCTTTGCCTTCGCGCTTCCGGTCTGGCTCGCCGCCGCCGTATTCGCCAATCCGGCGCTTCACGGCACCTGGTCCGCGCCCAACGTGCAGGGCCGTCCGCTCAAGGTTGACTTCTCCTCCGACGGCAGCGGCAAGATCAACGACGCGCCGATGCGCTGGCAAGCCGTGGGTGGCACCCTTTTCATCCAGCAGAACGGGCAGGTGGCGAGCTATGGGTTCAAGGTCGACGGCGACAAGCTGCACGTCTCCGGCGGCGACCTCGCCCAGCCGGCAACCCTCACGAAGGGAGCGGTCGCCGCATCCGGCAACGGCCAGGAACTCGTCGGCAAGTGGTGCGACGTGCGGTCCATGTCGAACTATCAGGGCGGCTCGTCGAGCATGGCGTGCTTCGAGCTGAAGCTCGACGGCACATACACGTACCACGCGGAATCGAGCCGGAGCGTGAGCGCCGGCAGCACGGCCTCGCAGTCGACCGACTCGGGTCGCTGGAGCTACAAAGGCGGCCAGCTCGTCGCGCAATCCCGCAGCGGACAGACGCAGACGTACAACCTCGAGAAGCGCAACCACCCGAAGAACAAGCGCGATCCCATGATCTGCCTGAACGGGGCGTGCTACGTCACCTTCTACAACAAGCCGGCCTGGTAGCGCGGAGAGGCTCCATGGCTAGCGCCCGGGCAGTCGGGCGGCCCGCTTGAGGTCCGGTCGCCGGCTCGTTTCGGCGAGCAGCTTGAGGAGCTGCTGGCGATTGAGCCGGCGCGAGCGCGAGCGCAGGCGAAGCGCCGTCATCAGCGGGCGCAGCGAGGAGGCAATCATGAGCCGCGGATCCAGTCGGCCACCCAGAGGGCGCCGAGCAGGATGCTGGGGGTCAGGGCGAAAAGAAGGTCGAGGGGAATCATGCGGCCACGGTAACGCGCGCAGTGGCTCAGGGCGTGAGCCGGCACTTCCACGCGTTGCCCAACGACAGGGAAATCCCTTGGTCCGGTAGGACTAGGGGGTCCGGCACGAAGAGTGCGGCTGGTGGCGATTACATAGAGTCATGGACGCCACTACCAAGCAATCGAACGATGCGGACCTCGAGCTCGAAAGTGAGCTCGAGACCTGGGACTGGGCACGCGCTGCCGGCGTTTCCGCCGACGAGCTGCGCCACGCCCTGCAGGCGTCGTCCGTAACGCCAGAGCTGCGCAAGGCCGCCTGAGTCAGCGGTAGCGGCTCGCCGCCTGCGCCAGGGTTTGCGCGACGCGCTCGCGCAGGCTCGCCGGTGCCAGCACTTCTACGTCGGCGCCGAATTTCAGGATTTCCATCACGAGCTCCGGCGCCGCGGCGTACGGCAGCTCCAACAGGTACGCGCCGTCTTTCTCCACGCTGGTGCGCTGGTCCGGGTGCCACTTCTGCGCCGACACCCAGCGCGCCGCCTGCGGCGTGAACCTCAGCTTCGCCCACTCCACCTTGCTGCCCGCGAAGATGCCGTACCCGGCGCCAAGGTGGGCGTCGAGCTCCTTCGCGGCGATTTCCTTCGCGCGGCCGTCCTCCAGGCGCGCGTCCCGGATCGCGTCGACGGCGAAGCTGCGCAGGTCGTTGCGCAGATGGCACCACGCGTCGACGTACCAGTTGTCCCGGTAGTGCACGAGGCGCTGCGGCGAGATCTCGCGCTCGGTCTCTTCGTCGCGGCTGCGGTTGTAGTGGCGGATCCAGAGCCGCACGCGCTTCAAAACCGCGGCGGCGATCACGCTGAACTGCCGCGTTTCGCCGGCGCGCCGCTCGGGCTGAAAGATGCGGATGCGCTTCTCGACCTCTTCCCACGAATGGTCGCCGGAGCCGAGGATCGAGCGCAGCCGCTCGCGCAGCGGCTCGATCTGGCCGTCGAGCATGCCCGGCTGCAGGTCGCCGAGCATGCGCAGGGTCGTCAGCAACGCCAGCACTTCGGATGAGTTGAACCACAGGCCGGGCAGCTCGTAGCGCGGCCCCGGTGCCGGCTTGCCGAACTTGTACCCGTTCGCCTCGCGGTCGTACTCGATCGGCGCATTGAAGCGCTCGCGCATGTACGCGAGGTCGCGCTTCACGCTCGCCGGCGACATGCCGAGCTCGCTCTTGAAGTCGGCGAACGACACCACCCGGCGCTCCTTCAGCAGGCGATCGATCTTGTAGAAGCGCTCGAGGCGGTCCATGGCTGGTGTTACTTACTCATCGAGTCGAGAAATGCCGACCGTAAAAGGAGCCGTTTCTGTTCAAACTGCACTCCCCGGACAATTACGTTGTCCGCGGTGGATTTTTTGTCCGCTATTCCGCCTTGCCGGCGTCGCTAGCCTGGGAACCCAAAGCTTCATCTCAGCGCCCCCAAACGCTGTCGACTAAATTATTTCAGGTCCGTGTACTTCGTCGAAACGCCTCGGGATTTTTCGACGGGATACTTCTTCGCGTTCTTCTCAAGCTTCGCGTCGATCGCCTGCGCCAGGTCGATACCGGTGATGTCGGCGAGCTCGATAAGGTAGATCGCGACGTCCGCGATCTCCTCCGACACGCGCTCACGGTTTGCGGCGGCGTGGGCTTCGGATTCTTCCCCGTTCTTCCACTGGAACAGTTCCAGGAGCTCGGCGGCCTCGATGGAGATCGAAACCGCCAGGTCCTTGGGATTGTGGAACTGCTTCCAGTCGCGGTCGTCCCGGAATTTCCGGATCCGCGCGATGGTGTCCTGCATTCCCGTCCCCTTGTGGTTGCGGGACGAGTTTGCCAGAACGCCGCTTAGGTATGCACGCCGCGGCGACGGCGGAAGAAGTTGACGATGGCGAGCAGGATGATGGCGCCGAGGAACGAGACGAAGAGCGAGCCTATGCTGAAGTCGCCCTGGTTGATCGTGCCGGTGTGGAAGAGCGGCGCGAGCAGTAGGCCGCCGAGGAAGGCGCCGACGATGCCGACCACGATGTTGAGGAAGATGCCCTGCTTGTCGTTCGTCTTCATGACGATGCTGGCGAGCCAGCCGAGGATGCCCCCGACGATGAGCCACATGATGAAAGTCATTCGATCGCTCCGGTAAGTTGGCGGCCGACGGCGACGCGCCGTCGGACCCGCGCGCGAGGCCTCCGCAAGCGGCGTGCACGAGTCGCAGCGCGACGACAACCGTTTCCTTACATCCGTGGAACGAGACCTTCGTATCGCGCCTTGAGCTGCAGCGCGAGGTAAAGCGAGTAATGACGGCTCTGCATCAGGTTGCCGCCGTGGAACCAGAGGTTCGGCTGCTGCGTGGGCTTCCACATGTTGCGCAGCTCGCCCTCCCAGGGTCCCGGATCGTTCTTCGTGTTCGAGCCGAGGCCCCACACCGGTCCGACGCGCTCGGCGACCTCCCGCGAGATCAGCCTGGCGGCCCACTCGTTCATGTTGCCGTAACCCGTGGCGAAGACCACCACGTCCGCGGGCAGCGTTTCGCCGCCGGAAAGGATGGCGCTGCGCCCGTCGAGCGCGGCAACGGTGCCGTGCTTCAGCTTGATGCGCCCGTCGATGATCAGCTGCGACGCGCCGACGTCGATGTAATAGCCCGCGCCGCGGCGCAGGTAGATCGAATGGAGGCCGGAGCCGTCCTCGCCCATGTCGTGCCGGAAGCCGGCGCGCGTGAGGCCATCGTAGAGATCGGCGTCGCGGCGCGCGATCTCGTCGTAGAGCGGTTTCTGCAGCTTCGGCAGCTCGCGGAACGGGACCGAGGCGAGCGTGAGGTCCGCGATGTCGGTGCTGATGCCGGCGGCGAGCGCTGCCTCCGAATAGAGACGCCCCCAGGCGAGCTCGAGGAGCGACTCGGAGCGCACGACGATGGTCGGCGCGCGCTGGAGCATCGTCACGTCGGCGCCGTTCGCATAGAGCTCCGCCGCGATGTCGTGGGCGGAGGTCGACGAGCCGACCACCAGCGCTTTCTTGCCGCGGTATTCGGCGCCGTCGGCGAATTGCGAGGAGTGCAGCACCTTCGGTCCGGCGCCCCTCACCGCCGGCAGGAAAGGGAAGCCCGACATGCCGGTGGCGAGCACCAGATGCGTCGGCGTAAGCCTCAGCGGCTGTCCGTCGCGCAGGACATCAACCTCCCAGCCACCCGGCACCGGCCGGGCGTTCAGGCATTCGCTCGAAGTCCAGTAGTCGAGCTCCATCACGCGCACATACATCTCGAGCCAGTCGGCGATCTTGTCCTTCGGCGAGAACACCGGCCAATGGTCGGGAAAGGGAAGGTAGGGGAGATGGTCGTACCAGACCGGGTCGTGCAGGCAGAGCGACTTGTAGCGCTTGCGCCAGGAGTCGCCGGCGCGGGCGTTCTTCTCGACGATCAGCGCCGGCACGCCGAGGCGCTTGAGCCGCGCGCCGAGCGCGATGCCGCCCTGCCCGCCGCCGATGATGACGACGTAGGGCTCGGTATTGGCCTCGCCATTGGCGACATAGCGGATGCGCCGCGAGCCGGCCGCCTCCTCGTGGCCTTTCAGCTCGCGCAGCGCGGTCAGGAGCGTCCACGCGCAGCCGTCGCGAAGGCGAAGATGGCCGATGCCGCGCCCCAGGCGAGTCTCGAAGCGGAAGAGGAAGCCGTCGCGTGCCGGCGATTCGCCGATCGGCGTCCAGGTGGTGGGCGATGCGCCCGACAGCGTCCGCTGCAACGTGGACTGGATGGAGGCGCGGCCTTCCGCGGTATGCAGCGTTCCAGTGAACGCAACCAGGTCGCGCCAGTACCCCTCGGGCTCGAAAAGCCCGACCGCCGCCTTGGCGTCGCCGCGGGCGAGGGCCGCGGAGAAGGATTCGATCCAACGCTCGGCTAAGGCGGTCATGCGGCCATTTTATGAATGGCGGTTTCTATAATGGCGGCCATGAACCCCCGCATCGGCGATTCGGTCCCGCGGACCGAGGATCCCACTTTACTTTCCGGCAAGGGCCGCTACACCGACGACGTCAACGAACCCGGCCAGGCGTACGCGTACATCGTGAGGAGCCAGCACGCGCATGGCGTGCTGAAGGGCATCAATGCCGAGGCGGCGAAGGCGATGCCCGGCGTGCTGGCGGTCTATACGGCGGCCGATCTCGCGGCATACGGGCCGCACAAATGCGCGCTCGATTTCAAGATGCGCGACGGCACGCCGATGAAGCGTCCGGTGCGCAAATCGCTCGCCTCCGGCAAGGTGCGCTATGTCGGCGACCCGGTGGCGTGCGTGGTGGCGCAGACGGCTCTGCAGGCGAAGGACGCGGCCGAGGCGGTGGAAGTGGACATCGATCCGCTGCCCGCCGTCACGCTGCCGAGCGAAGCGGCAAAGCCCGGCGCGCCACAGCTCTACGACGACGTGCCGGGCAACGTGCAGCTCGATTTCCTTTGGGGCGAGCCCGACAAGGTTGCGGCCGCCTTTGCCAGCGCCGCGCATGTCACCAGGCTCACGCTGAGAAATACCCGCGTCGTGGTGGCGGCCATGGAACCGCGCTCCGCCGTGTGCAAGTACGAGGCCGATCGCTTCGTCCTCACCTGCCAGAGCCAGGGCGTATTCGCGCTACGCAACCAGCTCGCCGAGATCATGGGCGTGCCGCAGGACAAGGTGAAGCTCGTCACGCCGAATGTCGGCGGATCCTTCGGCATGAAGGCCTCGATCTATCCCGAGTACGTCTGCCTCGCGCACGCCGCGCGGGCGCTGAAGCGGCCGGTCAAATGGACCGACGAGCGTTCCGGCAGCTTCCTGTCGGATCAGCATGGCCGCGACCACGAGATGACCGCGGAATTGGCGCTGGACGCCAATGCCCGGTTTTTGGCCTTGAGAGTCACTGGCTACGGCAACGTCGGTGCATGGGTCGGCACGGTGGCCCCCCAGCCGTCGTCGATGAACGTGGTGCGCAATGTGTGCGGTGTCTACAAGATCCCGCTGCTCGAAGTGTCGACGAAGATCATGCTCACCAACACCACGCCGGTGAGCGCGTACCGCGGCGCCGGGCGGCCGGAAGCGAACTACTACATCGAGCGGCTGTGCGACGAAGCCGCCCGCGTGCTCGGCATCGACCGCTTCGAGATCCGGCGCCGGAACCACGTCAAGCCGGCCGAAATCCCCTACAAGAACGCGGCCGCGATGACCGTGGACAGCGGCGACTTCGGCGCCATCTTCGAGAAGGCGCTCGCCGCCGGGGATGTAAAGGGCTTCGCCCAGCGCAGGGATGAGGCGAAGCGCCGGGGCAAGCTGCGCGGCCTGGGGGTCGGCAGCTACATGGAAGTCACCGCGCCGCCGAACAAGGAGATGGGCGGCATCCGCTTCGAGAACCAGGGCGGCGTGACGATGATCTCGGGCACGCTCGATTACGGCCAGGGGCACGCGGCGCCGTTCGCGCAAGTGCTGTCGCAAAACCTCGGCATCCCGTTCGAGAGGATCAAGCTGTTGCAGGGCGACTCGGACGAGATCGTGTTCGGCGCCGGCACCGGCGGCTCGCGCTCGGCGATGATGGGTGGCGGCGCCATTGCGCAGGCCGCGAAGGTGGTCATCGAGAAAGGCAAGGAGCTGGCGGCCGAGTCGCTGGAAGCGGCAGCGGCCGACATCGAGTTCCGTGACGGGAAGTTCCGCATCGCCGGCACGGATCGCGCGATCGACGTCATGGACCTCGCGCGCAAGCATCCCGGCAACCTCGACGTGAAGCACGTGACGGAGGTCATTCCGTCGGCGTTCCCGAACGGCTGCCACGTCTGCGAAGTGGAGATCGACCCCGACACCGGCAAGGTGGAGGTGGTGCGCTACCACTCGGTGAACGATTTCGGCACGGTGCTGAATCCCCTGCTCGTCGAAGGCCAGGTGCACGGCGGCGTCGTGCAGGGCATCGGCCAGTGCCTGATGGAGGACGCACGCTACGACGAGAGCGGCCAGCTCCTCACCGGCTCGTTCATGGACTACGCGCTGCCGCGCGCCGAGGACATCAAGACCTCGATCAACTGGCAGAGCCATCCCGTACCGGCGACGACCAACCCGCTCGGCTCGAAGGGCTGCGGCGAGGCGGGCTGCGCCGGCGCGATGACCTCGGTCATGAACGCCGTCGTCGATGCGTTGCGGCCGCTCGGCATCCACCACTTCGACATGCCCGCCAGCCCGCCGCGAGTGTGGCGGGCAATTCGAGCAGCAAACAAATAAATAAATGGGGTCAGATCCACATTTGTGGACGACCCGATTAATCTCTTTGACTTGAAATATTGATCTGACCCCAATTCCTATGCCCAAAGCGAACATCGGCGACGCGGAGATCTATTACGAAGAACATGGCAAGGGCGAGCCGGTGCTGCTGGTGCCCGGACTGGGCGGCGTCGGCGCGTACTGGAAGCCGAACCTCGCCGCGTTCTCGGCGAAGTACCGCACCATCATCCACGACCATCGCGGCACCGGCCAGAGCACGCACTCGAAGATCCAGTACTCGGTCGACCAGATGACCGACGACCTCGTGCGGCTGATGGATCACCTGAAGATCGAGAGCGCGCACCTCGTCGGCCACTCGACCGGCGGCGCGATCGGCCAGACGATGGCGCTCAAGCATCCACAGCGGCTGAAGCGCATGGTGCTCTTCGCGACCTGGACCAAGGCGGACTTTTTCTTCCGCCACTTGTTCTCGGTGCGGCGCGATTTGCTGACCAAGGTGGGCAAGGAGGCCTATGTCAAAGGGGCGACGCTCTTCCTCTTCCCGCCGTGGTTCATCCAGCAGAACGAGAAGATGCTCGCCGAGCGCGAGGCGCTCACCATCCGCAACTTCCCGCCGGTCGAGGTGGTGGCGAGCCGCATCGACGGCATCGTCGCCTTCGACCGCTCGGCCGAGATCGGCAACATCAGGACCCCGACCCTGGTCCTCTGCGCGAAGGACGATGCCATCACGCCCGCGTACTTCTCCGAGGAGCTCGCGAAGAAGATCCCTGCAGCGAAGCTGAAGATCCTGAGCGACGGCGGGCACTGCGCGTCCGAGGCGGTGGCGGATGACTTCGACAAAGCCGTCCTGGAATTTCTCGCTTCCCCGAAATAGGGGAATTAGCGCCCTGACCCCGAATTCATGTCGGTAGCGCTGCAGCTCGTCGTCTCGGGGCTCGCGCTCGGCAGCATCTACGCGCTGCTCGCCCTGTCGCTCGTCATCATCAACAAGGCGACCGACGTGGTGAATTTCGCGCAGGGCGAGATGGCGATGCTCGGCACGTTCGCGGCGCTCGCCGTGCTCGGCGCGCTCAAGCTGCCGCTCTGGCTCGTGATGCTGGGCGCGTTTCCGCTCGGCATGGCGTTCGGCGCGCTGGTCGAGCGCGTCGCGATGCGGCCGCTCGCGGGCAAGCCGCCGATCAACGCGCTGATCGCCACCATCGGCCTCTTCCTCGTCTTCCACCACCTCGCCGGCTGGCTGTGGGGCTACGACCCGTATCGCTTCCCGTCGCTCTTCTCGCCCCAGCCGCTGGTGATCGCCGGCGCTCGCATCTCCCAGGCGAGCCTCGGCATCCTTGGCGTCTCGCTGGCGGTCATGGCCCTCCTCTGGTTGTTTTACGAGCGCACGAGGCTCGGCATCGCCATGCGCGCGGCGAGCATGAACCGGCGCGCGGCGCGCCTGATGGGCGTCAACGTCGGCCGCGTGTCGATGACGGCCTGGGCGCTCGCCACCGGCATCAGCCTCGTCGCCGGCATGCTGGTGGCACCGCTCACCTTCCTCGATTTCGAGATGATGGTGATCGTCCTGCTAAAGGCGTTCGCCGGCGCGATCCTCGGCGGCTTCAACAGCCTGCCGGGCGCCGTGATCGGCTGCCTCGTCATCGGCGTGGTGGAGAACCTGTTCGGCGCCTACGTCTCCACCGCGTTCAAGGACGCCTTCGCGTTCGGCATCATCGTCGTGGTGCTGATGGCGCGGCCGGCGGGCCTTTTCACGCGCACGGTGGGCACCAAGGTATGAAGTACGCATGGATCGCCGGCATCGCAGCGCTCGCGCTCATCCCGCTGGGACTCTCGAACTACGGCTGGTACATCCTCGCCGTGACGATGGTGTACGCGCTCGTCGGCCTCTCGCTCAACATCCTTACCGGCATGGCGGGGCAAATCTCGATTGGCCACGCCGGGTTCTGGGCGCTCGGCGCCTATGGCGCGGCGATCGCCATGACGAAGTTCGGCGTGCCGTTCATCCTGGCGATCTTCATCGGCGGCGCTATTGCCGGCGTGTTCGGCGCGCTCGTCGCGCTGCCGGCGCTGCGCGTGACCGGCCACTACCTCGCCATCGCCACGCTCGCCTTCGCCATCCTCGTGCAGCAAGTGCTCTTCGAGTGGGAGAGCGTGACCGGCGGCCGCCAGGGGCTCGCTGTGCCGCGGCCCTCGCTCTTCGGTTACGAGCTCGAGAGCGATTTCCATTACTACTACCTGCTGCTCGCGCTTTTCGTCGCCTTTGCCTGGATGACGCGCAACCTGCGCGGCTCCTTCACCGGCCGCTCCATGAT
>DATMIG010000167.1:0-16082 GCA_035554335.1 Burkholderiales bacterium | reverse complement strand
ACATCCGCCGCGTGATGCCGAACTGGGAAGAGCCGCCCGTGCACCAGGATCTCATCGCCTTCGACATGACGGTGACCGCCGGCGATGAGCCGATCATCGACCGCGGCTTCCTCGTCGCGCTGCGCGATCCGGCGGTGGTGGAGATGGCGAAGCGCTACGGCGATCCGGTCGAGCTGCTCGAAGGAGGTGCGCCTTGAAGCGCCTCCTCGTCGCGCTGTGCTTCGCCGCCGCCTCGGCGCACGGCCAGGATTTCCCGAACAAGCCGGTCCGCTTCATCACCGGCGCCGCGGCCGGAAGCTCGGGCGACATCCTCGCGCGCGCGCTCGGCGACCGGGTATCGGCGACCTGGAAGCAGCCGGTCATCATCGAGAACAAGCCCGGCGCCGGCGGCCTGATTTCCGGCCAGGCGCTCCTCGCGTCACCGCCGGACGGACATACGGTGTTCATCGCCGCCGGCTCCTACGTCACCATCACGCCGGCGACCACCGCGGTGATGCCATACGACGTCGACAAGGATTTCACGGCGCTCGCGTTCATTGCCGAGATTCCGCTGGTGATCGCCGCGCGCGCCGGCACGCCGTACAAGACGCTGCCGGAGCTGATCGCCTACGCCAAGGCGAATCCCGGCAAGGTGAACTACGCGGCCAACACGCCGGGCACTTTTCCGAATCTCGCCACGGAGTACTTCTCCGAGAAGGCCGGCATCAAAATGACCTTCGTGCCGTACAAGGGTACGGCGGCGGCGCTGCAGGACATCCTCGGCGAGCGGCTCGACGTGGCGGTAGAAGGCGTGGGTCCCTACGCAGCGGCGATCAAGGCGGGTCAGCTCATCCCGCTTGCCGTGACATCCGAGCGCCGGGATCCGACGCTGCCGAGCGTGCCCGCCGTGGCGGAGATCGTTCCCGGCTATTCGGCGGTCGGCTTCTACGTCGCGCTCGCGCATGCCCGGACGCCGGAGCCGATGGCGGCGAAGCTGAGCGCCGACATCCGCGCCGCGCTGGCGCAGCCGGCAATCGTCAAGCGCTACGCCGACCTCGGCATGTACGTGAAGCCGATGACGCGGGAGGAGGTCACGGCCTTCATCCAGAAAGAGCGGGAGATCTGGGCCGGGGTGGTGAAGCGCACCGGCGTCAGGCCCCAATAGCGTCTACTGCTTCAGCACCCGGCCCATCACCTCGGAGAGCTGCGTCTTGCTGTAGGGCTTGGTGATGTAGCCGTCGGCGCCGAGCGCAAGACCGCGATGGATGTCGGCGAGCTCGGTCTTCGCCGTCAGCATCACCACCGGCAGGGTGGCGAAATCCGGCGACGCGCGCAGCTTGGCGAGCAGGTCGAAGCCGTTGCCGTCCGGCAGCATCACGTCCAGGAGCACGAGGTCGGGGCGGCGATCCTCGCGCAGCGTGCGCGAGAGGTGCTTCGCGCGCTCCACCGTGCGCACGCGGTAGCCGGCGAGCTTGAGGCGCAGCTGCCCGAGCGCCACCTGGTCGGGGTCGTCCTCGACGAGGAGGATCAGGGTCTGCTCGAGCGGCTTGTTCGCGCTCGGCAGGTTGGCGACGCGCTCGTCCGCGATGAAGGATCCGGAGCGCAGCAGCGTGGCGCCGGCGACGACGGTCGTCCTTGCCAAGGCCTTGCTGTCCTCGTCGGCGAGCGGCGGCAGCCGCGGGGCGCGGCGGCCGGTGAAGGTGAAGTCCTCGAGCGTCCCGGCGGGCCGCGCCTCGATCATCTCGAGCTCGAGGAGCTCCTTCAGCCAGTCGTCGATCAGCTGGTCGGAGAAGCGCCGCAGGCGCCCGCGCAGCACGTCGATGTGGCCGCCGGAATTGATGAGGCCGAGGAGCCGGCGGTACTCGAGCGGGAAATCCGTCCGGCCGTTCTTGGCGAAAACCGCGTCGTTGCCGGCGCTGGTCAGCGTGTAGACGACCGTCATGGCGAGCGCATTGTGGCCCCGCCCGGGCGTGTTGCGGGTACCGCTACGCGTACGCGGTGGTAAGAATTTGTTTGTCCGGCTGGCCGTGCTTGAGCACGCGGCCGATCACCTCGGCGAGCTGCTCCTTGCTGTACGGCTTGGTGATGTAGCCGTCGGCACCGAGGGCGAGGCCGCGGTGGATGTCCGAAAGCTCGGCCTTGGCGGTGAGCAGGACCACCGGCAGGGAGGCGAACTGCGGCGAGCCGCGCAGCCGGCCGAGGATGTCGAAGCCGTCGCCGTCCGGCAGCATGATGTCGAGGAGCAGCAAGTCGGGGCGCTCGTCCTGGCGCAGCGTGCGCGACAGCGCCTTCGCGCCGTCTACGGTGCGCACCCGGTAGCCGGCCAGCGAGAGGCGCAGCTCGCCGAGCAGGGCCTGGCTGGCGTCGTCTTCCACCAGCAGCACGCGCGTCTCGCTGGGCAGCTTGCCGACCGGCGGCAGGTTGGCGATGCGCTCGTCGGCGACGAACGATCCCGAGCGCAGCAGCGTAGCGCCGGCGATGACGGTGCGGGTGGCGAGGCGCGTGTTGTCCTCGTCCGGCAGGGTGGGCAGGCGCGGCGCGCGCAGGCCGGTCAGCGTGAAGTCGCCGTTATCGCTGGCCGGCTTCGCCTCGATCATGCGCAGCTCCTCGAGCTCCTTCAGCCAGTCTTCGATCAGGCGGTCCGGGAAGCGGCGCAGCCGTCCGCGCAGCACCTCGATGTGGCCTTCCGAGCCGATCAGGCCCAGCAGGCGCCGGTATTCGAGCGGGAAGTCCCGTTGAGCGTTCCTGCCGAAGGCAGCGTCGGTTCCGGTGGCGGTGAGGTAGTAAACCCGGGACATGGCGGACCGATTGTCCGGCCGGTGCGGCGCTACAGCCGTGAGGTTCTTGGCGTGCTGACCTCTTTTAACCGGGCCGCGACTGCTCGCGGGCGTGCGTGAGCCAGGCCTGCGCCGCCGCCGAGAGATGGGCGCCGCGGCGCCAGCAGTAGGCGATGGTCCACGCGCAGCCCGGCTCGCCCAGCACCACGCAGCGCACGCCGCGGTGGCGCTGCTGCTGGGCGAGAACGCGCGGCAGGAAGGCGATGCCGATGCCGGAGGCGACCAGCTCGAACATCAGGTCCGTGTCGTGGCAGCGGGAGGCGATCCGCGGCGCGACGCGCGCCTGGTGGTAGGCCGAGATGAGGTTGCGGTGCAGGACCGAGTCCTCGTCGGGAAAGATGGCCGGCATCCCGGCGAGCCGGCCGAGCGTGACCGAGCGGCGCGAGGCCGCCGGATGCTCGCGCGGCAGCAGCACCATGAACGGCTCCGTACGCACCGCCTGCTGGGCGAACTCCTCCTCGATCGGGTTGCCGAGCACGCCGATATCCAGCTCGCCGGCGCGCATCAGCTCGCGCATCTTCTGTCCCGAGTGCACCGCCACCTTCACCTCGATGGCGGGATAGCGGCGGCGGAAGAGGGCGAAGGTGCGCGCAAAGAGCGCGCTCGCACCGAGCCGGGGCAGGCCGATGCGCAATACCCCCGTCTTCAGGCCGCGCAGCTCCGCGAGCTCGGCGATCAGGTCGTCGCTCTGCGCGAGCAGCGGCACCGCGCGCCGGTAGACGAGCTCACCCGCGGTTGTCAGGCTGACGCGGCGGCCGATGCGGTCGAGCAGACGCAGGCCGAGCTCGTCCTCGAGCTGCTGCACCGCCTTGCTGACGGTGGGTTGAGTGGCATGAAGCTGCTGCGCCGCGCGCGAGAAGCCGCCGTGGCGGACCACTTCCACGAAAACGCGCAGGCGGCGTGAATCGAGTCCTATTCCCATCTGGAATGCATTCTATAGCTCGAATTCATTTTTCTCGCGCCTTGCCCACAGCCACAATCGACCGGCGAATGGTGCTCGAAGAAAAGAAAAGGGAGGGCGATGCCCTGCGCAGCCTGAGCGCGCGGGAGCGCGAGGTGATGGCACTGGTCGTGCAGGGCCGCACCAGCAAGGAGATCGCGCGCATCGTCGGCGTCAAGCCGACGAGCATCGATACCTATCGCAGCCGCATCATGGCGAAGCTCGGCGTCGCCGACCTCTGCGCGCTGGTGCGCTTCGCCATCCGGCACGGCCTGCTGCAGGCTTGAAGTTGCTCGTTCCTTGAAGTTGCTCGTCCGTTAGAGCGACTTGTCCTTGCCGCGCGGCTGGTAGGCGTTGGGGTTCACCTCGTCGCCCTTGCCCGCGCCCCACGCCGCGAGATCGCGGCCCTGGGCGAACATCCAGCTGTAGCCGCCGCGCGGGTTGGCGAGGATCTCCCACCAGTTGTCGTCCAGGTCGGAGAAGTAGAAGGAGTACGTGCCGTGCTGGTCGGCTGGCCGCGTGAGCTTCTTCACGCCCCATTCGTCCTTGCGCGCCTCCAGCACGCGGTGGCATTCCTCGACCTCCTCGCGCGTGGCGACGTCGAGGCCGTTGTGGTTGAGCATCGGCATCGCCGCCTTGCGCGGGCTCTCCACCACCGCGATGGTGTTGTCGCCGCCCAGGCGGATCATCATCGAGCGCGGGCTGGTGCGCACCACCTCCAGGCCGAGGCATTCCTCGTAGAAGCGGCGCGTCTTCTCCAGGTCGCGCGACTCCAGCGTGCCGTGGGACAGGAACTTGAGTTTCAGGGCGCTCATGGGGCGAGTATCCTACGCTTCGTGTTCAGGCGGATCGACCACATCGAGCTCCTCACCTCCGCGCCCGAGCGCATGCTCGCGTTCTACCGCGAGGTGCTCGGCTTCCGCGAGTCGAGCCGCACCCGCGTCCCGCAGACCCCGCTCGGACCGCTCGACATCGTCTACATGGAGCTCGGCGGCACGACGGTCGAGATCATGACCTACCCGACGGCCGCCATCCCGCCGGCATCGACCGAGCGCCGCCTCGGCTACCAGCTGATGGCGCTCGAGGTCGACGACATGGACGAGGCGCTGGAGCTGCTCAAGCGCAGGGGGATCGCGCCGTCCTGGGGTCCGGTGAAGCGCCCCGACTATGCGCGCGCCGAGATCCGCGATCCCGACGGCAACGGCATCGAGCTGCGGCAGTGGATTCGGCCGGCTTGAGCGGCCGGATTCAGGCCAGCAGCCACTGCAGGGCCTCGCGCTCCGAGCGAAACGCCCTGGCATCGAGGTTCTTCTGCTGCGCCAGCAGCTCGACGTACTGGTACGAGGCAAAGAGCTCGGCGCTGTCGCCGACCAGGGCGAGCTTGCAGCCCGGTATGCCGGCCACGCGCAGGATCGCCTCGGAAAGCCGGTAGTCCTCGACCTTGAAGATGGCGTGCGAGCGGCGCACCAGGATGAGCGCCCGCGGCTCCTCGGCCGTCTCCAGCGCCTGGACGATGTGCTGCACCGCTTCCTTGGCGTGGGCGATTCCTTCGCGGTCCTCGACCACGATCCTGAGATAGCCGGCCTGCGCGGCTATGCGTATGTCCATGACGTGCGGCGTGTGCGCGACTCTGCACGATGCCTTGCAAGCGATGCGCCGAAGTCCGGCGCCATCGACGCCGCGTCAGCGCTTCGCCGACAGGCCGTACGTGCCGCGGTGGAAGACGAGGGGCGGGCGCCCGCTGTGCGCGTAGCGCTCCACGACGCCGATGACGATGATGTGGTCGCCGCCGTAGTAGCGGTGGCGGCTGTGGCACTCGAAGCTCGCCACCGCGCCCTCCAGCACCGGCACGTCGCCCAGCCCCGGCGCGAAGCGCTCGGCCACGGCGGCGAACTTGTCCGCGCCGCTGCGCGCGAAGTGGCGGGATAGCTCCGCATCATCCGCGGCGAGCACGTTGATCGCGAAGTACTCGGCGTCCCGGAAAACCGGCGCGCTCGAGGCGTTGCGCGACAGGCTCCAGAGCACCATCGGCGGATCGAGCGACACCGAGCTGAAGGAGTTCGCCGTCAACCCGACGCGCCCGCCGTCCGGCGCCACCGTGGTGATCAGGCACACGCCGGTCGGAAAGCAGCCGAGCGCGCTGCGGAAATCGCGCGCGTCGTGCTTAGGCTGCGGTCGGGTGAGGAGCTCTTCCCACATTTTTCATCCGCTCGATGTGCTTGCCCGGGAAGTGCGGCGCGATCTCGGCCATGAAGCGCTGCATCTGTTCCTTGACGAGGTTGTGCGGCTTGTTGCCGACGTTGAAGTAGAGGATCACCTCGTCGATGCCGGCCTGCTCGACGCGCTTCAGCGTGTCGACGATCTTCTGCGGCGGGCCGAGCAGGATCGACTTGTCGGACAGGTCTTCCTTCTTCAGGTTCTTGAGGATGTCGACGATCTTCAGGAAGTACTGCATGGTCGGCGGCGCGTCTTCCTTCTTCTGCGGGAAGGCCTGGATCACGCAGTGGTTGAAATAGTCCATCTGCGTGCGGCGGCCGTAGTCCTCCTGCTTCTCGTCGTCGGCGATGTAGATGAAGTAGCTGCACATCGCGCGCCCGGGCTTCTTGCCCGCCTTGGCGCAGGCTTCGCGGTAGCTCTCCACCGCCTTGTCGAGGCCGCCGAACACCATGCCGGCGGCGAAGGGCGCGTAGATGATGTTGAGGCCGCGTTTCGCGGCGATGTCGACGCTCGTCTTGGAGAACGAGGCGACGTAGAAGGGCAGCGGGTTCTGCACCGGCCGCGGCGTGATCGACATCTCCGGGATGTCGTAGAAGCGGCCGCGGTGCGACCACTTGCCGGGCGAGTTCCACGCCTTGAGCAGCACGTCGATGCCCTCTTCGAATATTTCCGCCGACGACATGAAGTCGGCGCCGAAAGGCGCGTACTCCTTGCGGTCATAGCCGCGGCCGGTGGCGAAATCGACGCGTCCGTTGGACAGCACATCGAGCGTCGCCCACGCCTCGGCGACGTGGATCGGGTGGTGCAGCGGCAGCACGCTCACCGCCGGCGCGAGGCGGATGTTCCGGGTCTGCGCCGCCACGTTGGCGAGCAAGAGGTCCGGGCGCGAGTTCACGCCGAGCGAGTCGAAGTGGTGCTCGCCGATCCAGGCCGAGTGCATGCCGATCCGGTCGGCGAGGATCGCCTGCTCGCGGATCTGCAGCACGAACTCGTTCGCGCTGCGCGGGTTGTTGGGGTAGTGGTTGTCGCTGAGCGTGAAATAGCCGAATTCCATTTGCCTACGCCTCTATCGGGTTGCGGAGGATGCCGATCTGCTTCACTTCCACCTCGACCACATCGCCGGGCTTCATGAACACCTTCGGCTGGCGGCCGAAGCCGACGCCGGAGGGCGAGCCGGTGGTGATCACGTCGCCGGGGAGGAAGCGGTAGAACTGCGAGTAGTACTCGATCAGCTGCACCACGCTGAACACGAGATCGTCGGTGTTGGCGTCCTGCATCACTTTGCCGTTGAGCCGGGTCTGGATCTGGACGTTGGCCGGATCCGGCAGCTCGTCCTTCGTGACGATGCACGGCCCCATCGGGCAGAAGGTCGGGAACATCTTGCCGAGCAGGTTGTGCTCCCAGGCGTGGATCGGGCCCATGATGCCTTGCGCGCTGAAGATCGGCGCCACCCAATCGCGCGCGGAGACGTCGTTCACGAGCGTGTAGCCGAAGACGTAATCGAGCGCCTGCGCGGCCTTGACGCGATGGCAGGGCTTGCCGATCACCACGCTGAACTCGCCTTCCCAATCCAGCATGCTGGGGTTCGAGGCCGGCGCCTTGATCGGCTCGCCGCTCGCGATGATGCTCGCCACGCTCTTCGTGAACGCCGCCGGCTTCTCCGGCACCGGCGTCTTCATTTCCTTCAGATGCTCGTGGTAGTTCATCCCCACCGACAGGACCATTGCCGGATCGGGCACCGGGGCGCGCAGCCGGGTTTTTGATCTCGAAAAGCGCGCACCGCGCTTGCCGCCGGTGGCGATGACTTCCTTCATGCTCGCGCCGAGCTCGACGATGTCGTCGCCTTCCAGCACGCCGGCGCGCGAGCGGCCGTCGGCTTCGAATGTCACCAGCTTCATCGCGTGTTTCCTTTCGTTTCGTCGCGCAGTTTCATGCGGCGGCTTTGAGGTCTCTCGCGCCGAAGTCCTTCGACAGCCGGTCGCAGAGCCGGCGCAGCGCGCCTGCGGCAGGGTGGCTCGCCTTGGCGAGCTCGGGATCGGGACCGATCAACGTCACCGTCGCGGCGGCCTGACCATTCCACTGCAGGACCGGCGACGACACGGCGGCGAGGCCAGGGATGACCGTGTCGTCGACGAACGCGAGGCGCGTTTTCTTCGCACGCTCCACGGCGCGCGCGAACGCTTCGCGGTCGACGGGCTCGCGCCGCGCTTCCGCGGCGAGCGCTTCGGCGGTCACCGTTGGCGGCAGGAAGGCGACGAAGATCGTGCCGGTCGCCGAGCTCCAGACCGGCAGCACGGAGCCCAGGCCGAGGTTGGTGACGAACGGCGTGGGGCTGCGCTGCCAATGCACCACCGTCGGGCCGCGGTTGCTCCAGACGCAGAGCAGGGCGGTGAAGCCGGTTTCCTTCACGAGCGCGGGCAGCTCCCGCTCGATCAGCTGGATCGGATCGAGGCGTCGCACCGCAGCAAGGCCGATGTGCAGGGCGAGCGGCCCAAAATCGTAGCGACTGCCGCTATCCTGCCGAACCAGGCCGCAGCGCACGAAGCTCGCGAGATAGCGGTGCGCGCTCGAAGGGTCCATCTGGGCGCCGGCGGAAAGCTCCTTCAGCGCGAGCGGACCGTCGGCCTTCTCCAGCACTTCGAGCAGACGGATGCCGGTATCGATCGACTGGATCCCGCGGCTCTCGCGTTTTTTCGGCAATTGGATAATTGACAATGCGTTGGCGTATGGACAATATAGCCCTACATCCTGAGGAGGAGCAAGCATGACAATCAACCGTCGCCGGGCCCTAGCGGCCGGAGGTGCGCTGCTGTCCACGATGGCGCTGCCGGGTGCCCTGCGGGCACAAGGAAAACCCGTGCGCGTCGGCAGCACGCTGCCGCTGACCGGACCGCTCGCGTCGCTCGGCATCATCCACAAGGTGACGGGCGAGATCTACGTCGAGAACCTGAACAAGCGCGGCGGCCTTCTCGGTCGCCCGGTCGAATGGGTGCTGCGCGACGACCAGTCCAAGCCCGAGCTCGTGCGCACGATCTACGAGCAGCTCATCACCGCCGACAAGGTCGATCTCCTGCAGAGTCCCTATGCCACTGCCAACATCCTCGCCGGGATGGGCGTGGCGCAGCGCTACAGCAAGCTGCTGATCCACACCTCGTTCGGCACCCCGCGGCTCGCCAAGTACGACATGCAGTTCCCGGCCTCGGGCAGCGCGTTCGATCCGGAGAACGTGTGGCCGAACCTGGTCCTCGACGCCGCGGCCAAGCTGCCGAAACCGCCGAAAACGGTGGCCATCGTCACCAGCAAGTTTCCATCGGTGCACTTCATCTCCGCCGGCGCGCGCGAGGTGATGAAGAAGCGCGGGCTGCAGACGGTGCTCGACATCGAATACGAGTTCGGCAACCGCGACTTCGGCCCGATCGCGAGCCGCGTCAAGGATGCCAATCCCGACTTCCTGTGGGGCGGCACCAACGGCATCGACCCGGTGCTGATGCTGGAAGCGATGAAGCGCATCGACTACCGGCCGCCCGCGCAGGTGCATCTTTTCCCGGCGCCCGGCCCGATGCTGAAGCTGCCGGAAGCGCAGGGCTCCCTCGCCATCACCACCTTCGAAGCGCATCCGCCGTTCACCGACGATCCGGCGATCGCGCAGTTCGTCAAGACCTACGGCGAGCGCGCGAAGGAAGCCGGCATCCCGTACACGGCAGTCGACCTGCAGTCGGCCATCATGTACGCCGCGTGGCAGGTGCTCGAAGCGGCCGTCACCGCCACCAGGAGCCTCGACGACAAGACGCTCGCGCAGTGGCTGAAGAAGAACCAGGTGAAGTGCCTCTTCGGCACGCTCTCCTGGAACGGGCCGCAGAACTACGTCGAGGGCCGCGACCTCTACAAGGTGAAGCAGCTGCAGCAAGGCCAGTGGAAGGTGGTGCACCCGCAGGAGTGGGCGGCGCCGGGCGCGAAGCTCATCTGAGATCCTAGTGCCGAGCGTAACGCTGCTCGGGCAGTCGGTGCTGTCGGGCGTCTTCATCGGCGCCCTGTACGGGCTGCTCGGGCTCGGCCTGTCACTGTCATGGGGGATGCTGCGCCAGGTGAACCTGGCGCATTTCGCGCTCGCCTTCCTCGGCGGCTACCTCACGTTCCAGCTTTCCGGCCGCGTGGACCCGTTCGTCGCGCTCGCGCTGACGGTGCCGCTTTTCTTCCTGCTCGGCATCGCGCTGCACTGGTTCCTGTCGCGCTATGCGCCGGGCATGCTGAACACGCTGCTCGTCACCTTCGGCCTCACGTACATCATCGAGGCGGGGATCCAGCGCGTGTGGACGGCCGACTTCATGCGCATGGAGAGCCACTACACGGACATCCGCTGGAAGATCGGCGCGTTCTACATTCCCTTCACCGAGCTCGTGACGCTGCTGCTCGCGATGCTGCTTTGCGGCGCCATGTGGGCGCTGATCCGCTTCACCGACTTCGGCCGCGCGGCACGCGCGATGACCGAGGACGCGGCGATGGCGGCGGCGTTCGGCGTGAACGAAAAACGCCTCGGCTACGTGATCTCCGGCCTCGCGGCGGCGTTCGCTGCCGTGGCCGGCGTCTGCCTCGCGCTCACGCATACGCTCGCGCCGGTGCAGATCTATGCCTGGATGGGAGTGGTGTTTGCCGCCGTGATGATCGGCGGCCTCGGCAGCGCGGTGGGGCCGCTGCTCGCCGGGTTCCTGATCGGCATCAGCGAAGCAGTGACCATGGCCGTCACCGCGCCGACGTGGGCGCCGCTCGTGTCGTTCTCGCTGCTGATCGCCATCATCCTGTTCCGGCCGGCGAGGTTCTGATGCGCGCGGCCGCCGGCTTCATCGGATTCGCGGCCGCCATGGCGCTGGTGCCGTTCCTCGGGCTGCCGGCGTTCTACGAGACGTTCCTGTACCTCCTCCTGCATGCCGTAGTGCTCGCCACCTCCTGGAACATCCTGTCGGGCTATTCGGGCTATTTCTCGTTCGGCCATGGCGCGTTCTTCGGCACGGGCGTCTACACCACGGCCGCGCTCGTCGCCCAGTACAACTGGCACTTCCTCGCCACGCTGCCGCTCGCCGCCGCCGGCGCGGCGCTCCTCGGCCTGGTGCTGGGCGCGGTCGCGTTCCGCGTGCGCGCAGCGCGCGGCGACCTCTTCGCGCTCCTCACCCTCGCCATCACGTTCGTCCTCGCCACCATCATGCTGAACAAGGTCGACGGCGGGCCGGGCATCCAGGTGATGACGGACATCCCGAAGATCGCGCCGACGGCGGCCGGTGCCTTGTACCTCCTGGTGCTCTTCATGGCCGTCGGCACGGTGTGGATCGCGCACGCGGTCTTCTACTCGCGCTTCGGCACCGGGCTCTTCGCCATCCATGACGACGAGGACGTCGCCGAAGTGCTGGGCGTGCCGACCTACCGCTTCAAGCTGGCGGCTTTCTGCCTGTCGTGCGCATTGGCCGGGCTGGCCGGCGGCATCCATGCGGTCTTCGTTTCCTACGTCACGGTGGCCGAGACCTTCTCGATCGCGCTGGCGGTGAACGTGGTGCTGATGGCGGCGCTCGGCGGTACGCGGCACTGGCTCGGGCCGGCGATCGGCGCCGTCGCGATCACCTCGCTCCTTTACGCCTTCACCGCCGGCCAGGCGCCGGTGCTCGGCCGCGCCGTCGTCGGCGCCATCCTCATCGCGGTGATCGTCCTCATGCCGATGGGCATCCTCGGCATGGTGCTGAAGCGCTTCCCGCGGCGCCCGGCGCCGAGACCCCGTTCCCGGACGCAGCCCGAACCCGTTCGCGCTCCGTCGCCGGGCTCGGAACCGATCCTCGTTGCGCGCAACGTAAGCAAGGCGTTCAAGGGCGTGCAGGCGCTGAGCGAGACGAGCATCGAGGTGCGGCGCGGCGAGATCCTGGGGCTGGTCGGGCCGAACGGCTCCGGCAAGTCGACGTTCATCAACGTGGTGAGCGGGCATTACCCGGCCGACTCCGGCTCGCTGGTCTTCGAAGGCGAGGAGCTCGTCGGGCGGCCCGCCCATCGCATCGCTCGCGCCGGCATCGCGCGCACCTACCAGATCCCGCGACCGTTCAATCACCTGACGGTGCTGCAGAACGTCGCGCTGCCGCCGATGTTCGGCCAGGTGGTGATGCCCCGCGCCGCGGCGGAAGGCGAAGCGTGGCGCTGGCTCGAATTCACCCATCTCGCCGACAAGGCGCATCGCTATCCGGCCGAGCTCAACCTCCACCAGCGCAAGTTCCTCGAGCTCGCGCGCGCGCTGGCCTCGCGCCCGAAGCTGCTGTTCCTCGACGAAGTGCTGTCGGGCCTTACGCCGGGTGAGATGGACGAGGCCATCCGGCTGGTACGCGCGATCCGCGAGCAAGGCGCGACCATCGTCTTCGTCGAGCATGTGATGCGCGCGGTGATGGAGCTGACGGACCGCGTGGTCGTGCTCACCTACGGCAAGGCGATCGCGGCCGGCGCACCGCGCGACGTCATGCGCGACCCGCAGGTGGTCGATGCATATCTCGGGACCGCCCGTGCTTGAGGCGCGCGAGCTGCGGGTGAGCTACGGTGCCGCGCCGGCCATCGACGGCGTCAACCTCGTGGTGAATCCTGGATCGCTGGTCGTGGTGGTGGGGCCGAACGGCGCCGGCAAGACCACCCTCATCAACGCCATCTCGGGGGTGCACCCGCTGCAGTCGGGCAAGCTCAGCATGGATGGCACGTCGCTGGCGACGCTGGCGCCCCACCGCTACTGCGACCACGGCATCGCGCTGGTCCCGGAAGGCCGGCGCCTTTTTACCGGCCTCACGGTGCGCGAGAACCTCGAGCTGGGCGCCTACCGCGCTGCGGCGCGCAAGGGCCGGGCGCAGTCGCTGCGCGAGATGTGCACTTTATTTCCGGCGCTCGAGGCGAAGCTCGACGCGCCCGCCGGCACGCTCTCCGGCGGCCAGCAGCAGATGGTGGCCATCGCCCGGGCGCTGATGGCGCAGCCGAAGCTCCTTTTGCTCGACGAGCCCTCGCTCGGCCTCGCGCCGGCCATCGTGCTCGAGCTTTTCCGTATCATTCGGGAAGTCAACGCGCGCGGCGTCGCCGTGTTGCTGGTGGAGCAGAACGTGGTCGCCGCGCTCGAGATCGCGCATCGCGCCTACGTCCTCGAGGAAGGCCGCATCGTCGCCGAAGGCGAGCCGCGCGAGCTGATGTCGCAACCGCATATTCAGAAGGCATACTTAGGTCACTAATGGCTCACCGCGTCACACTCAAGCCCAGCGGGCACACCTACGAAGTGGAGGAGGGCAAGACCATCCTCCAGGCCGGGCTCGATGCCGGGCACATGCTGCCCTACAGCTGCCGCGCCGGCGTCTGCCGTACCTGCCGCGGCACCGTGGTCGAAGGCAAGGTGGACTACGGCCTTGCGCACGAGACGTACCTGCCACAGAGCGATCGCGACAAGGGCTACGCGCTTCTCTGCCAGGCGAAGCCGCTCAGCGATCTCGTCGTCGAGGTGCGCGAGGTGCACGGCGTGCGCCCCCGCATCATTCCCTGCCGCGTGGAAAAGCTGGACAAGCCAGCGTCGGATGTCGCCGTGCTCGGCCTGCGGCTGCCGATGAACGAGAACTTCCGCTTCCTCGCCGGCCAGTACATCGACATCCTGTTGAAGGACGGCAAGCGCCGCAGCTATTCGCTCGCCACCAAGCCCGACACGGGCGGCGTCACCGCGCTGGAAATCCATGTGCGTCACACGCCCGGCGGTCTGTTCACCGAGCACGTATTCCAGAAGCTCAAGGTGAGGGATCTCCTGCGCTTCGAAGGCCCGCTCGGCAGCTTCTACCTGCGCGAGGAATCGGAGAAGCCGATGATCCTGCTCGCGAGCGGAACGGGATTTGCGCCGATCCGATCGATCATCGAGTCCGCGCTGGAGAAGAAGCTCGAGCAGAAGCGCCCGATGACGCTGTATTGGGGCTGTCGCGTCAAGCAGGACCTGTATCAGATGGAGCTGGCCCAATCCTGGGTGCGTCCCGGCTTCAAGTTCGTGCCGGTACTGTCGGACGAGAAATGGGAAGGGCGCACGGGCTTCGTGCATCGCGCGGTGATGGAAGACTTCCCCGACATGAGCGGCGTGCAGGTCTATGCCTGCGGCGCGCCGATCATGGTCGAGTCCGCGCGCAAGGATTTCAGCCTGCAATGCCGCTTGCCGGCGGAGGAGTTCTTCGCCGATTCGTTCATCACCGAGGCCGAGAAGGCCTTAACGCCATAGGAGGAAACCATGTCTACCGCAGCGCTCACGCGAGAGAAGATCCAGGACGGCATCGCCGACCCGCAGAACGAGAAGTCGGTCGTGCGGCCCTACGTCATGTCGCATGGCACGATGGAGTGCTACAGCCTCAAGGAGTCGCGCAAGTTCTACGAGGAGTTCCTCGGCCTCGAGTGCGTGCGGCACGCCAAGCCGGCCATGGTGGTGCGCTGCGGCTTGAAATTCCACATCGTCGCGGTCGAGGTCGGCGCCGCGGTGCATCCGCAGAACGTGCTCAACCACTGGGGCCTCGACGTCGGCTCCAAGGAAGAGGTCGATCGCGTGCACCAGGAAGCGATCAAGAACAAGGACAAGTACAAGATCCGCCAGGTGCTGCCGGTCGTCGACCAGCACGGCGTGTATTCCTTCTACATGGAGGACCTCGACCACAACTGGTGGGAAGTGCAGTACTACCCCGGCTTCCAGAACGAGGACCTCTTCGACTTCGGCGATCGTTTCTCGATGGACGACGGCGCGGCGGTCGGCGAGCTGAAAGAGCTGGAGATCAAAAACGCCTAAGGTTTTTGCCGCGTTCCTCGATGAGCTCGAGGCGCGCACGGCGATCGAGGACCAGCTCAAGCGCTTCGCGCGCGCGGTGGACCGGCAGGACTGGTCCCTCGCGCGCGAGCTCTATCACGACGGCGCGTTCGACGACCACGGCTTCTTCAAGGGGCCGCCGGACGCGTTCCTCGCGCATATCGCCAAGCTGCACGAGGTGCAGGACCACTCGATGCACTTCAACACCAACGTGCTGATCGAATTCCAGGCCGAGGACCGCGCGTTCGTCGAAACGTACGTGCTGGTGCTGCAGCGGTTCAAGGACAAGCGGGTGACCGCATCGGCGCGCTACCTGGATCGATTCGAGCGCCGCAATGGAAAATGGGCGGTGGCGCACCGCACATTGGTATTCGGCGACATGGCATCCGAGCCGCTGGACAAACCGATGAGCTTCCCGCCGGGATGGACCGAGCAGAAACATTCGATGGACGATCCGCTTTACAGGCTGCCGCGCTGATGGCCACCCGCGAAGAACAGATCGACGCCGTGCTGCTCAAGCTGCCCGGCGTCAGCACGCGCAAGCTCAAAGGCCTGCACGCCTACTATGTCAGCGACCGGATGTTCGCCTGCATCAGCGGCGCGGGCGTCGGCGTGCGCCTGCCGGTGACGGTGGCGCGGGAGCTGCACTTCTCGCGCAACGACGTGAGCTCGTTCACGCCGGCGGGACTGCCGAGCACCAAGGAATGGATCCAGATCGACCACGCCGACGCCGCCGACTACGAGAAGGACCTGGAGGTCTTCCGCCAGTCGCTCGAATTCGTCAAAGGCGGCGGCCGCTAGCCGTTTCCCCCACTGAGAGAACCCGAGTGCGCACCAAACCCTGCCTGACCCTGGAAGACTGCCGCACGATCACGGACGCCGCGATCGTCGAGGCGCAGAAGAACAAGTGGAACGTGACCATCTGCATCACCGACGACGGCGGCCACACGCTGCTCCTCACGCGCATGGACGGCTGCGCGCCGGTGACGGCGGAGATAGCGACGCTGAAGAGCCGCGGCGCCGCCATTGCGCGCCGGCCGACGAAGGTGGCGGAGGACCGCATCGCGGCCGGCCGCGTGGCGCTGCTTCGCATGCCGCCGCTGCCCGTGCAGGGCGGCGTGCCGATCCTGGTGCAGGGCGAGTGCGTCGGCGCGGTCGGCGTCTCGGGCGTGCAGTCGCACGAGGACGAGCAGGTCTGCAACGCGGGCATCGCGGCGCTGCAATGAAACGCCGCGACGTCTTGATTGCCGGTCTGAGCCTGACATTTCCGGCGTGGGCGCAGACCACG
>DATMIG010000166.1:0-18231 GCA_035554335.1 Burkholderiales bacterium | reverse complement strand
GGCTTCGGCGTCGGCGTCGATACCGTGTCGTGGGGCAGCATGCTGGCGGAGGCGGGCAGCGAGCTGCTGCTCGGCAAGTGGTGGCAGATCACCGCGGCCACCGCCGCCATGGCGCTGCTCGTCACGGCGTTCAGCCTTTTCACCGATGCCATGCGCGATGCGCTGGATCCTCGGCTCAAATGACCCTGCTCAGCGTCCGCGACCTCGCTGTTTCATTCGGCCCCGTGCGCGCGGTGAAGGGGATCTCGTTCGAGGTCGAGGAAGGCGCGAGCGTCGCGCTGGTCGGCGAGTCGGGCAGCGGCAAGTCGGTCACTGCGCTCTCGATCATGGGGCTGTTGCCGCCGGCCAGTGCCAGCGGCCACATTCTTTACCGTGGGCAGGAGCTCGCGCCCAGGCAGCTGCGCGGCTCGGAGATCGCGATGATCTTCCAGGAGCCGATGACGTCGCTCAACCCGGTGTTCAGCGTCGGCTTCCAGATCGGCGAGGTGCTGCGCAAGCATCTCGGCCTGCGAGGGCGCGCGCTGCGCGAGCGGATCGGCCAGCTGCTGGAGGAGGTCGGACTGCCGCCCGGGCGCGCGGATGCGTATCCGTTCCAGCTCTCCGGCGGCCAGCAGCAGCGCGTGATGATCGCCATGGCGATGGCGTGCGAGCCGAAGCTCCTGATCGCCGACGAGCCGACGACCGCGCTCGACGTGACCGTGCAGCGCCAGATCCTCGACCTCATCGCGCGTGTGCGCGAGCGTCACAGGATGGCGATGCTCTTCATCACGCACGACCTCGGCCTCGTCGCCGAGATCGCCGACCGCGTGGTCGTCATGCGCGACGGCGAGATCCGCGAGCAGGGCGCCACGTCGCAGATCTTCGGCGCGCCGCAGGATGCCTATACGCGGGCGCTGCTCGCCTGCCGGCCGCCTCTGGACCGCCGGCCGAAGCGGCTGCCGGTCATCGCCGACTTCATGGGCGGTACGCCTCCTTCGTCCGAGGAGCGCCGCCGCGGGCTTAGCGGCGCAGAGCCCACCGTGCTGCAAGCGAGCGGCCTGGCGAAGCGCTTCGAGAAGTTCCAGGCGGTGAAGGACGCGTCCTTCCGAATAGCGAAAGGCAAGACGCTCGGCGTGGTGGGGGAGTCCGGCTCGGGGAAGACGACGCTCGCGCTGCTCCTTACGCGGCTGCACGAGGCGAACGCGGGAGATGTGCGTTTCGACGGCATGGATCTCCTCAAGGCCGAGGGAAAGGCGTGGAAGCGCCGCATCCAGATCGTGTTCCAGAACCCATATGCATCGCTCAACCCCCGGTTCACCGTCGGGCAAATCCTTGCCGAGCCGATGCTGATCCACCATATCGGCGCCGACGCGGCGGAGCGACGCTCGCGCTCGCTCGAGCTCCTGTCGAAGGTCGGGCTTCCGGCGCAGGCGCTCGACAAGTATCCTCACGAGTTCTCGGGCGGCCAGCGCCAGAGGATCGCCATCGCCCGCGCCCTGACCCTCACGCCGGAAGTCCTGATCCTCGACGAATCGGTTTCGGCCCTCGACGTCTCCGTGCAGGCGCAGCTATTGAACCTCCTGCAGGATCTGCAGGACGAATACGGGATGAGCTACCTCTTCATCTCGCACGACCTCGCGGTGGTGCGATACATGTCCGACGAAGTGATCGTCATGAAGGATGGCGAGATCGTGGAGGCCGGCGCGGCCGACGAGCTCTTCGCGCACCCGCGCCATCCGTATACGCAGACGTTGCTCGCATCGATCCCCGGGCGCGCGCAGTGAGGGTCTGCGCCTTTCTCTTCCTGGCGCTCGCCGCGCCGAGCGCGTGGGCGGCCCATGCCTACGCCCAGTTCGGCGACATCAAGTATGCGAAGGGCTTCGCGCACTTCGAGTGGGTCAATCCCGACGCGCCCAAGGGCGGCGACCTGCAGCTCGTGCCGCCGACGCGGCTCACCAACTTCGACAAGTTCAATCCCTTCACGCTGAAGGGAAGCGCCGCTCCCGGCCTCGGCGCGCTGGTGTTCGAGACGCTGCTCACCGGCACCCTGGACGAGCCGACCACCGCCTATGGCCTGCTCGCCGAGGACATCGAAGTGCCGGCCGATCACCTGTCGGCCACCTTCCGGCTGAATCCGGCGGCGCGCTTCCAGAACGGCAAGCCGGTGATGGCCGAGGACGTGAAGTACACGTTCGACCGGTTGATGAGCAGGGAGGCGGCGCCGCAATACCGCGTCGTGTACGGCGAAGTGAAGCGCGCCGTGGTGACCGGTCCGCGCACCATCCGCTTCGACTTCGCGCGGCCGAGCGCCGAATTGCCGCTGCTCGTCGGCAACCTGCCGGTCTTCAGCCGCGACTGGGGGGCGGGAAAGAAGTTCGACCAGGTGATCATGGACCAGCCGATCGCCAGCGGTCCGTACAAGATCGGCACCATGAACTTCGGCCGCGACATCACCTACGAGCGGGACCCGAACTACTGGGCGAAGGACCTCGGCGTCCGGCGCGGCATGTACAACTTCGACCGCGTCACCTACAAGATCTACAAGGACACCACCGCGCAGACGGAAGCCTTCAAGGCCGGCGAGTTCGACTACCTGCGCACGTTCTCCGCCCGGGAGTGGGCACGCGTCTACGTCGGCAAGAAGTTCGATTCCGGCGAATTGATCAAGGCCGAGCTGCCTTCCAGGAATGCCGGCGACTTCCAGGGCTTCCTCATCAACACGCGCCGCGACAAGTTCAAGGATCCGCGCGTGCGCGAGGCGCTGGGGCTCGCCTTCGACTACGAGTGGCTGAACCGCCGCCTCATGTACAACGCCTACGTGCGCTGCCGCGGCTGGTTCAACGGCAGCGACTTCGAGGCGAAGGACCTTCCGGGTCCGGACGAGCTCGCGCTGCTCGAGCCGCTGCGCAAGAAGCTGGATCCGAAGGTGTTCCGCGAGCCGGTGCCGCTGCCGCCCACCACCAATCCGCCGTCGAGCCTGCGCGAGAACCTGCGCAAGGCGCGCGAGCTGCTCGCGGCGGCGGGATGGACCTACCGCGACGGCGCGCTGCGTAACGAGAAGGGCGAGCCGTTCGTCGTCGAATACCTGGACGGCGGCTCCGGCGGCGAGCGCGTCGTCACGCCGTGGTTCCAGGCGCTGGCCAAGCTCGGCATCGAAGGCGTGTACCGCCGCGCGGATTTCGCCCTCATCCAGAAGCGCCTCGACGTCTTCGACTTCGATCTCTTCACGGTGCGCTGGCCGGGCAACGAGGCGCCGGGCACCGAGCTCGTCGACCGCTTCGGTTCCGGCTCGGCGGAGACGGAAGGCTCGAGCAATCTCATCGGCGTGAAAGACCCCGCGGTGGACGCATTGCTCGACAAGGTCGTCTCCGCCCACACGCGGCCCGAGTTGATCGCGGCGCTGCGCTCGCTCGACCGCGTGCTGCGCCATGGCCATTACGCCGTGCCGCAGTGGTACTCGAGCACCTATCGCATCGCCTACCGCGCCGGCAAGTTCGAGCAGCCGAAGACGATGCCGCTCTACTACCAGCCCGAGGACTGGGTGGTCTCCACCTGGTGGAGGAAAAAGTAGATGTGGTCCTACATCCTCAAGCGGCTGCTCCTCATGATCCCGACGCTTTTCGGGATCCTGCTCATCACCTTCGTCGTCATCCAGTTCGTGCCCGGTGGCCCGGTCGAGCAGATGGTGGCGCAGCTGCAGGGACGCGACGCCGCCGGCGGCGAGGTCGGCGCACGCGCCGCCGCGGCGCCGGGGCTCGGCGGCTACCGCGGCCGGCAGGGCGTGGATGCGGCGAAGATCGAGGAGATCAAGAAGCTCTACGGCTTCGACAAGCCGGCGCACGAGCGCTTCGTGCAGATGCTCGGCCAGTTCGCGCGCTTCGACCTCGGCCGCAGCTTCTTCCACAACAAGGACGTCTGGCAGCTCATCAAGGAGAAGCTGCCGGTGTCGATCAGCCTGGGCCTGTGGACGTTTCTTTTGACCTACCTGATTTCGGTCCCGCTCGGCATCGCCAAGGCCGTGCGGGCCGGCACCGCCTTCGATACCGCGACCACCTTCGTCGTGCTGCTCGGCTACGCGATCCCGAGCTTCGTGCTCGGCGTGGTGCTGCTCGTGTACTTCGCCGGCGGCAGCTTCGTGCAGTGGTTCCCGCTGCGCGGCCTGGTCTCCTCGAACTGGCACGAGCTCAGCCTCGGTCACAAGATCGCCGACTACTTCTGGCACATCGCGCTGCCGGTGAGCGCGATGGTCATCGGCGGCTTCGCGGTGATCACCATCCTCACCAAGAATTCGGTACTGGAGGAGATTCGCAAGCAGTACGTGATGACGGCGCGAGCGAAGGGCGTCGACGACCGCAAGGTGCTCTGGCGCCACGTGTTCCGCAACGCCATGATCCCGATCATGACGGGCTTCCCGGCGGCGTTCGTCGCCGCGTTCTTCACCGGGTCGCTGCTCATCGAGACGCTGTTCTCGCTGGACGGGCTGGGTCTCCTGTCCTACGAGTCGGTGATCCGGCGCGACTATCCGGTGGTGTTCGGCAGCCTGTACGTCTACACCATCATCGGCCTGCTCACGAACCTGATCCGCGACCTCACGTACGTCTGGGTCGACCCGCGCGTGAAGTTCTTCGACTAGCGCCATGGCCTCCATCGTCAGCGGCAGCGACGCCTCGCCGAACGCGCCCAGCGTTCCGGTCCACGCCAGCCCGCGGCTGCGCGCGTGGCGGCGTTTCCGCGCCAACCGGCTCGGCTACGCGAGCCTGATGGTGTTCCTGTTCCTCTTCGCGATCAGCCTGTTCGCCGAGGTGCTGTCCAACGACAAGCCGCTCGTCGTGCGCTACGACGGTCATTGGTACTTCCCCGTGTTCCAGACGCTGCCGGAAACGACCTTCGGCGGTGACTTCCCGACGCCGACCGACTATCTCGATCCCGACATCCAGAAGAACCTCGAGAAGCCGGGCAACCTGGTTCTCTATCCGCCGAACCGGTATCACGCGCGCACCATCAACTATTTCGCCAAGAGCCCCGATCCGTCGCGGCCGAGCGCGGAGAACTGGCTCGGCACCGATGCGCAGGGCAGGGACCTGCTCGCGCGCCTGCTGTATGGCTTCCGGCTTTCGGTGTTCTTCGGCCTCATCGTCGCCGCCGCGTCGACGGCCTTCGGCATCCTCTTCGGCGCGCTGCAGGGCTATTTCGCCGGCTGGACCGACATCGCGATGGAGCGCTTCAAGGAGATCTGGGGCTCGATGCCGATGCTCTACATGCTGATCATCTTCTCGTCGCTCTTCGCGCCGAGCTTCTGGCTGCTCGTGGTGCTGATCACCGTCTTCGGCTGGCTCGGCATCGCCGCGTACGTGCGCGCCGAATTCCTGAAGAACCGGACGCTCGATTACGTGCGCGCCGCACGCGCGCTCGGACAGAGCAACCGCACCATCATGTGGCGGCACATCCTGCCGAACAGCCTGACGCCGGTGGTGACCCTTGTGCCGTTCGAGATCGCCGCCTCCATCGGCGCCCTGACGAGCCTCGACTTCCTCGGCCTCGGCGTCCCGCCGGGCACGCCCAGCCTCGGCGAGCTGCTCGGGCAAGGCAAGGAGAACCTGGACGCATGGTGGATTTCGCTGTCGACGTTCACGGTGCTGGTGGTAACGCTGCTTCTCCTGATTCTCATCGGCGACGCGCTGCGCGATGCGCTCGATCCGCGGAAGGTGCTGGAGGGAGAGGAGAAATGACCGGTATTCGCCTTTCCGCCGCCCGGGGGATTGGTTTTCAGACCCACGACCCCCTTGTGAGGGGGTCAAACCCGGCATGAGCCTCCTCGAGGTCAAAGACCTGAACATCCACTTCGGCCACCGCAAGGTGGTCGACAACGTTTCGTTCTCGCTCGACGCCGGCGAGAAGCTCGCGCTGGTCGGCGAGTCGGCGTCCGGCAAGACGGTGACGGCCCTTTCGACGCTGCGGCTCATCGAGAACGCGCGCCTGACCGGGAGCATCCAGTTCGATGGCCGCGAGGTGCTGACGATGCCGGCGGCCGAGCTGCATGACATGCGCGGGCGTGACATCGCGGTGATCTTCCAGGAGCCGATGACGGCGTTGAATCCGATCTTCACGGTCGGCGACCAGATCGTGGAGTCGCTCGAGCTGCACACGCCGCTGCGCGGCGAGAAGGCGTGGGCCGAAGCGGTCTCTGCGTTGAAGCGAGTGGGGATCGAGGACGCGGAGCGCCGCGCGCGCAGCTATCCGCACCAGATGTCCGGCGGCCAGCGGCAGCGGGCGATGATCGCCATGGCGCTCGCCTGCAATCCGAAGCTCCTGATCGCCGACGAGCCGACCACCGCGCTCGACGTGGCGATCCGGCTGCAGATACTGGAGCTGCTCGAAAATCTGCGCGCGCAGGGCGGCATGGCGCTTCTCCTCATCACCCACGACCTCAACCTCGTGCGCCGCTTCGCCGATCGCGTGGCGGTGATGGAGAAGGGCGTGATGGTGGAGCAGGGGCGCACGGCCGACGTGATCGAGCGGCCGCAGCACGCCTATACCCGGAAGCTCGTCAACAGCCGCCCCGACCGCGCGGTGCAGCCGCCGGCGAGCGGGGTCCGTGTGCAGGCGCGCGACGTCTACGTGCATTACCCGACGCCGCTGCCCGGCATCCGCGGCTGGTTCAAGAGCGGTCGCTTCACGGCGGTGAACGACGTCGACTTCGACCTCGCGCCCGGCGAGACGCTCGGCGTCATCGGCGAGTCGGGCTCCGGCAAGACCACGCTGGCACTCGCGGTGCTCGGCCTGGTCGCGGCGCAGGGCGACATCCTGATCGACGGCAAGCGCTGGTCCGACGGCGACCGCGACCACCGCCGCAAGCTGCGGCGCGAGATCCAGGTCGTGTTCCAGGATCCGCTGTCCTCGCTTTCGCCGCGCCTCACCATCGAGCAGATCGTGGGCGAAGGCCTGGAGATCCACGAGCCGCAGCTCGACGCCGCGGCGCGCCGCGAACGGGTGCTGAAGGCCCTGCTGGACGTGAACCTCACCGAGGGTGGCAGCGCGGAACCGCTGCTGGACCGCTATCCGCACGAGTTCTCCGGCGGGCAGCGGCAGCGCATCGCCGTCGCGCGCGCGCTCATCGTGCAGCCGAAGGTCGTGGTGCTCGACGAGCCGACCAGCGCGCTCGACGTCACGATCCAGAAGCAGGTGCTCGAGCTCCTCACCGAGCTGCAGAAGAAATACGGTCTTTCCTACATCCTCGTCACGCACGACATCGACGTGGTGCGCGCCATGGCGCACCGCGTGATGGTGATGAAGGACAGCCGCATCGTGGAGAGCGGCACGCTCGACGAGGTCATCGGGCAGCCCAAGTCCGACTACACCCGCACGCTGATTCAGGCGGGCATGGCCTAGTGCGTTGGATCAACCTCGTCGCCTGGCTGCTCACGGCGGCGGAGGCGGTATTCGATCCGTGGCTCGGCGGCTTCGCGCTCGCCGGTATCGCGGCCGCCACGGCATGGCTGGCGAAAGGGCGCGCGGGCCGCAGCCTGGTGGTCAGCGTCGCGATCGCCTACCTCGTCTACTACGCCGTGCGCCTGTACCGGCTGGAAATCGAGCCGCTGCTCGTCATCCTGCCGCCAGGGCAGGCAACCGCGGATGCCTTCTACGTGCTCTGGAGCTCGCCGATGGGACGCCTGTCGCACGGCGAGGTGCTCGATGCCGCGGCCGAGCTGTGGCGCGAATGCCTGATGCCGCTGGTGCAGCTCGGTGTGCTGGCCGCCGCGTTGCGAGCCCGCTAGCCGGCGCTCTTCTTCGGCTTGCCTTTCGGCCGCGAGCGCGACTTGCCCTTCGCCTTGCCGCTCGCCCGCACTTCCATCGTCACGCGCTGCCCGACGACTGCGCCTTTCGGGTTGAGGCGCTTCATGTCATCCACCGACACGCCGTAGCGCCGTGCGATGGAGACCATCGTCTCGCCCGGCTTGACGGTGTGATAGATGCGACGGTAGGTGATCGGAATCGGCGGCGCGTACATGATCGGCAGCCGCGTCATCCCCACCGCCGAGCTGCGGCTCGCCGGCACCACCATCAGGTGCGGCATCGCGCGCGAGCGCGGCGGGATGCCGTTCACTTCCTTCAGGTGGCTGACCGTCATGCCGTGCTTCTTGGCGATCGATTCCAGCGTGTCGCCGCGCTTCGGCGAGTAGGTGGTCCACGAGACGAGCGACTTCTCGTCGAGCTTCTGCAGGTTCTCGTGGAACGTGTCGATCTTGTCGGCCGGCAGCACGATGCGGGGCGTGACGGAGGCGCGGATGAGCGGCCGGCTGAAGCCCGGGTTGAGCGCCATGAACTGGGCGACCGACATGTCGGCGAGCTTGGCGGCGAGCTGCACGTCGATGTCGCGCAGCTTCGTGTAGGTGGCGAAGTACGGCTGGTTCGGGATCGGATCGAGGACGATGCCGAGCGGCTCGGGATTGTTGATGATGTTCTTCAGGGCCTGCAGCTTCGGGATGTAGTGCCGCGTCTCGAGCGGCATCGACAGGTGCGCGTAGTCGGTGGGCTTGCCCTGCGCCTTGTTCTTCGCGATGGCTCGCGCCACCGCGTTCTCTCCCCAGTTGTAAGAGGCGAGGGCGAGGTGCCAGTCGCCGTGCATCTCGTAGAGATACTGCAGGTAGTCGAGCGCCGCGTTGGTCGAGTCGACGATGTCGCGGCGGCCGTCGTACCACCAGTTCTGCTGCACCTCGAAGCGCTTCGCCGTGCCCGGGATGAACTGCCAGATGCCCGAGGCATGCGCACGCGAGTACGCCGTGGGATTGAACGCGCTTTCCACCATCGGCAGCAGCGCGAGCTCGGTCGGCATGCCGCGCTTCTCGAGCTCGTCGACGATGTGATACAGGTACATGCGGCTGCGGTCGAACATGCGCTGCAGGTATTCCGGCCGCGCCGCGTAGTAGGCCATCTTCTCGCGCACCAGCGCGTTGTCGAGGTCCGGCATCGAGAAGCCCTGGCGCACGCGCTGCCAGAGATCCTGCGGCGGGGTGGTGCGGTCGATGAGCGCCACGTTCGGCCGCTCGACCTCGGTGCGCGGCGCATTGAAAGGCGGGGGCGCCGTGCCCTGCGCGGCGGCCGGGGCGGCGGGCTTCGTCGCCGGAGCCGGCGTCGGGGAAGCCGCGCTCGTCGCGGGCGGCGTTTGCGCGGCCGAAGTCTCGTCCGGCTCGCTGGCCGGCGGCGTCGCACACCCCTGTATCAGCGCGATGGCGATGCCGGCGAGTAGGAGGCGCAGCTTCAAAACTTGTTCTTCCAGTCGCGGATCGCCGCGAATACGCGCACCGGATCCGCCACGCGCGCGCCGAGATACTTGTTGGCCGACTCGATCACGGCAGGCTCGCGGCAGCGAAGGAACGGGTTGGTGGCCTTCTCGTCCCGCAGCGTCGAGGGCAGCGTCGGCTTGCCCGCGTCGCGCAGCTTCTGGTCGCGCGTTTCGCGCTCGCCGAGCGCCCGGTTGCCGGGCTCGACCGCCCGGGCGAAGCCGATGTTGGCGAGGGTGTATTCGTGGCCGCAGTACACCTTCGTATCGTCCGGCAGCGAGGCGAGCTTGGATAGGGAGGAATACATCTGCTCGGCGGTGCCTTCGAACAGGCGCCCGCAGCCGCAGGCAAAAAGAGTGTCGCCGCAGAAAAGGGCGCCCGCCCCATAATAGGCGACGTGCGCTCGCGTGTGCCCCGGGATGTCCAGCACGTCGAAGGTGAGCCCGAGCTCGGGAATCGCCACGCGGTCGCCTTCCGAAACGGGCTGCGTCAGTGTCGCGATCGGCTCGTTCTTCGGCCCGAACACCGGGACGCGGAACCGGCCGATGAGCTCGGCGATGCCGCCGACATGATCGGGATGGTGATGGGTCGCAAGGATGGCGACGAGGCGCAGGTTCTCGCGCGAGAGATAGTCGAGCACCGGCGCCGCCTCGCCGGGATCGACGACGGCGGCGTGGCGCTCATCGCGCAGCGTCCAGACATAATTGTCCTTGAACGCTTTGACAGCCACTATTTCCATTGATGCGCCAATCCTTCTTGCACAACGGGGCGCCAAAGTATAACGGCGAGCTCTCGTCGCTATCCGGCTGGTTTACGACGCCGCAGGGTGCGTACGTGCTCGGGTGGGAGCTCGCCCAGTTTGACAGCGCTGTAGATGATGTGTTCGGTTTCAGGGCCGTTCAACTTGGCCTACCGGAGGTCGATTTTCTACGACAGAACCGCATTCCTTTCCGCTTTTCGCTGGCGCTGGAGCCCGGCGCGGCCGTGGCGGCCGACCCGCTGCAGTTGCCGCTCGCCTCGCAGAGCGTCGACCTCCTGGCGCTGCCGCACGTGCTCGAATTCCATCACAACCCGCATGAAGTATTACGCGAAGCCGAGCGCGTCCTGATGCCGGAGGGCCAGGTGGTGATCTCGGGCTTCAACACGCTCTCGCTGTGGCGGGCGCGCCAGCTCTTCGCCTCCCGCCAGCACGCTCCCTGGGACGCGCGCTACATCGGCCTCTTGCGACTGCGGGACTGGCTGCGCGTGCTCGGCTTCGAGCTGAACGGCGGCAAGTTCGGCTGCTACGCGCCGCCTTTCCGGCAGCAGCGCTGGCTCGATCGCTTCGCCTTCATGGAGAAGGCCGGCGCGCGCTGGTGGCCGCTCCTCGGCGGCATCTACGTGATCCGCGCCGTGAAGCGGGTGCACAGCGTGCGCATCGTGACCCCGGCGTGGCGCATGGAGCGGGCGAGGCGGCGGGCTCTCGCGCCGGTCTCGCAGCGGGTGCATAAACAACACCATGACTGACGATGTGGTCGAGATCTATACCGACGGCGCTTGCAGCGGGAACCCGGGACCGGGCGGCTGGGGCGCGGTGCTGCGCTACAAGGGCAAGGAGAAGGAGCTCTTCGGCGGCGAAGCGGCGACGACCAACAACCGCATGGAGCTCAAGGCCGTCATCCGCGCGCTGGAAGCGCTGACGCGCCCGAGCCGCGTGCGGCTCTACACCGATTCGCTCTACGTGCAGAAGGGCATCTCGCAGTGGATCCATTCCTGGAAACGCAAGGGATGGAAGACCGCCGACAAGAAGCCGGTGAAGAACGAGGATCTCTGGCGCGAACTCGACGCACTCGCCGCCCGACATCGGGTAGAGTGGCACTGGGTGAAGGGGCACGCAGGGCACCCGGAAAACGAACGCGCCGACGCGTTGGCGAACAAGGGAATACAGAAGAAGCATGACGCGCCAGGTAGTCCTTGACACGGAAACGACGGGACTCAACGCCAAGCTCGGCGACCGCATCATCGAAATCGGCTGCGTGGAGATCCTCTCCCGCAACGTAGGCGAAAGACACTTCCACGCCTATCTGAACCCCGAGCGCGACGTCGACCTGGGCGCGACCCGGGTGCACGGCCTGACGCTCGACGATCTGCGCCAGAAGCCCAAGTTCGCCGAGGTGGCGAAGGCATTCCTCGAGTTCGTCACCGGCGCCGAGATCCTGATCCACAACGCCGACTTCGACGTCGAATTCCTCGACTGGGAGCTGAAGCGGGCGAAGCTCGGCAAGTTCACCGACCACGTCGCCAAGATCACCGATACCCTCGGCTTCGCGCGCGAGCTGCATCCGGGCAAGAAGAATTCGCTGGACGCGCTGTGCGAGCGGTATTTCGTCAACAACGCCAACCGCACGCTGCACGGCGCGCTGCTGGACGCGCGCCTGCTGGCCGAGTGCTACCTCGCCATGACGCGCGGCCAGGAAAGCCTGGTGATCGAGCTCGAGTCGGAGGCCCAGGCCGAGGCCGCGGTGCGGGCGATCGATGTTGCCAACCTCATCGTGCTGCCGGCGCTGCCCGAGGAGGTGGCCCTCCACGAGCAGTACCTGGATGCGATGGAGAAGGAAGCCAAGGGCCCGGCGCTGTGGCGCCGGTTGCTGCAAAGCTAATTCGAGTAGCGCGTCGCCCGCGGCATCCACTCCGCGCCCGTCATCTCGCGCCGCGCGCCCGGCAGGGTCATCTGGTAGTTGATGAGGTAGATCGGCGCGTCGGCGGCGAATTCCTCGGCGTGCTTGGGCTCCACGGCGTGCTCGAACACGCGCTCGAGCTTGGGCGAGCGGTTGGCCGTGGACTTGACGAAAAGCTCGAAGGTATAGCGTCCCGGCCTTAGCGAGAGTGGCGCGCTGCGTCCCTTCTCGGCGAGGTCGAAGAGGACGAACTTGGCGAGGGAGCGGCGGCCTTCCAGCGGGAAGGCGGTGAAGGGCTCGATCGCGGTGTCGTCCAGCTTGCGCTTGGCCTGGATGAAGCGCTGCATGTCCACTTCGGCCACCGGGCTGAGCAGCACCGAGCGGTTGATGTCCCCGTCCACGGTGAGCCGCAGCGCCACCCACTCGATCACGCCGTCGGCGGTGCCGGAGTTCACGAACTGCAGCGGCAGAAGCAGCTTGATGTCACGCCCGACGTTGCGCGAGCGCGGCACGATCACGTCGCCGGCGATGACCTCGGGCGAGAACTCCATGGCGCGCAGCCGGATCGCGCACAGGATGCCGATGCCGAGCGCGGCGAGCGCCATGCCGGGCGCGATCCAGGGCGGCAGGGGACCGAAGTCGAGCGCCACCATGGCGATGAGGAGCGAGAGCACGACGATGCCGGTCACGTCGCGCGCGGTGCGGCCGAGGGCCGATCTGCCGAGTCGGAAGTCCATGGCGCCATTCGAGCCTGCGCCGTGTGAATCATCAATCGGCTCAGAGATATACTCGGACCATGGCGGGCAACATTTTCGAGCAACATTTGCACAAGAACGCGGCCAATTACGCGCCGCTCACGCCGCTTTCGTTCCTCGAGCGCGCGGCCTATGTCTACCCGAAGCGGCCTTCGGTGATCCACGGCCCGCAGCGCTACACGTGGGCCGAGACCTACGCCCGCTGCCGCCGGCTCGCCTCGGCACTGTCCAGACGCGGCATCGGCGTCGGCCACACGGTGGCCGCCATGCTGCCGAACACGCCGCCCATGTACGAATGCCATTTCGGCGTGCCGATGGCCGGGGCGGTGCTGAACACCCTGAACACGCGCCTCGATCCGGAGGCGATCGCCTTCATGCTCGACCATGGCGAGGCGCGGCTGCTGATCGCCGACAAGGAGTTCGCGCCGACCGTCGAGGCCGCGCTCAAGCTCCTCAAGCGCAAGATCCCGGTCATCGATGCCGAGGACCCGGAATTCACCGGCGGCAAGCGCCTTGGCGACCAGACCTATGAGCAGCTCCTCGCGGAAGGCGACCCCGAGTTCGAGTGGCGCTGGCCGAAGGACGAGTGGGAAGCGATCTCGCTCAACTACACCTCCGGCACCACCGGCAACCCGAAGGGCGTGGTCTACCACCACCGCGGCGCCTACCTGAACGGCGTCGGCAACATCCTCGTCTGGGGCATGCCGCACCACGCCGTGTACCTCTGGACGCTGCCGATGTTCCACTGCAACGGCTGGTGCTTCCCGTGGACGATGGCGGCGAACGCCGGCACCAGCATTTGCCTGCGCAAGGTGGAGGCGGCGACGATCTTCCGGCTCATCAAGGAGCACAAGGTCACCCACTATTGCGGCGCGCCGATCGTGCACCAGACGCTCATCAACGCGCCGGAGGAGATGAAGCGGGGCATCAGCCATAAGGTGAGCGCGCTCGTCGCGGCCGCCGCGCCGCCGGCCTCCATGATCGAAGGCATGGAGAAGATGGGCTTCGACCTCACGCACGTCTACGGCCTGACCGAGGTGTACGGCCCGGCCACCGTGTGCTCGAAGCATCCCGAGTGGAAGGACCTGCCGCTCGCCGACCAGGTACGCCTGAATGGGCGCCAGGGCGTGCGCTACCACGTGGAGGAAGGCCTGGCCGTGATGGACCCGGACACCCTGCAGCCCGTGCCCGCCGACGGCGAGACGATGGGCGAGATCATGTTCCGCGGCAACATCACCATGAAGGGCTACCTCAAGAACCCGAAGGCCACCGACGAAGCCTTCCGCGGCGGCTGGTTCCACTCCGGCGACCTCGCGGTAATGCAGCCCGACGGCTACGTGAAGATCCGCGACCGCTCGAAGGACATCATCATCTCGGGCGGCGAGAACATTTCCTCGCTGGAAGTCGAAGACGTGCTCTACCGCCATCCCGCCGTGCTGGGCGCAGCCGTGGTCGCCATGCCGGACGCGAAGTGGGGCGAGACGCCGTGCGCATTCGTGGAGCTGAAGCCGGGGTCCAGCGTCGGTGAGGTGGAGCTGATCGAGTTCTGCCGCGGGCAGCTCGCCCGCTTCAAGGCGCCGCGCGCCATCGTGTTCGGCGAGCTGCCCAAGACCTCGACCGGCAAGATCCAGAAGTTCGTGCTGCGCGACAAGGCGAAGTCCGCCACCGCGATCGACACATGAGCGCCCATCCGAAAGCGGACGAGTCCATTCTCCTTCGCGAAGACCGCGACGGCATCTGCACGCTGGCGATGAACCGGCCGGCGCAGATGAACCTGCTGACGAGCGAGATGCTCGACGCGCTGCAGGAGGCGTTCGACGCCATCTCGCAGGACAGGCGCGTCCGCGTCGTGGTCCTCGGAGCGACGGGCAAGGGCTTCTGCGCCGGGCACGACATCAAGGAGATCCGCGCGCTCGAGGAGCTGCCGAAGATCGAGGCGCTCTTCGCGAAGTGCAGCCGCATGATGCAGACCATCACGGCGCTGCCGCAGCCGGTCATCGCGCGAGTGCAGGGGGCGGCGGCCGCCGCGGGCTGTCAGCTGGTAGCGCAGTGCGATCTGGCGGTGGCGAGCGACGCGGCCAAGTTCACCACGCCGGGCGTGACCTGGGGATTCTTCTGCTCGACACCCGGCGTTGCGGTCGCTCGGAACATTTCGCGCAAGCGCGCTCTGGAGATGCTGCTCACCGGCGACCTCGTCGACGCGCAAAAGGCGCTGCAATGGGGCCTCGTGAACCAGGTCGTGCCGGCAGCCGAGCTGGAGCAAGCGACGCTTGCGCTCGCGACGAAGATCGCCGAGAAGCCGCCGGTGACGGTCGCGACCGGCAAGCGCGCGTTCTACGAGCAGATGGAGCTCGGCGCGGCGAAGGCCTATGAAGTCGCGTCCTGCGCGATTTCGGCGAGCTTCGCGCACGATGAAGGCCGGCAGGGGATGGACGCCTTCCTCGAGAAAAGGAAGCCTCCAAAGCACTGAAGCGTTGTAACATTTTGCGCCGCAGGCGAGGGGGAGCGGGTTTGTCCGACGAAACCATATTGGAAACGCGCGGGCTGACGAAGGAATTCAAGGGCTTCGTCGCCGTGAAGGACGTGTCGCTGAAGGTGCGACGCGGCAGCATCCATGCCCTGATCGGGCCCAATGGCGCGGGCAAGACGACGTGCTTCAACCTGCTCACGCATTTCCTCACGCCGACGCGCGGCCAGATCTTCTACAAGGGCCGCGAGATCACCGGCTCCAGTCCTTCCAATATCGCGCGCATGGGCCTCGTGCGCTCGTTCCAGATCTCGGCCGTGTTTCCGCACCTGACCGTGCTCGAGAACGTGCGCATCGCGCTGCAGAGCAAGGAGTACCGCGGCGCCTCGTTCAACTTTTGGACTTCCGAGATGTCGCTCAAGCGCCTGGACGCGCCGGCGCGCGAGTTGATCGACGCGGTCGGCCTGTCCGAATTCACCGAGACCGTGGCGGTCGAGCTGCCGTACGGGCGCAAGCGCGCGCTCGAGATCGCCACCACGCTCGCGCTCGATCCGGAAATGATGCTGCTCGACGAGCCGACCGCCGGCATGACGCATGCGGACGTCGAGCGAATTACGGCGCTGGTGAAGCGCGTCGCCGCCAATCGCACCGTGCTCATGGTCGAGCACAACCTTTCCGTGGTGTCGACGCTCTCGGACCGGATCACGGTCCTGCAGCGGGGCGAGATTCTCGCCGAGGGCGACTACACCACCGTGTCGAAGGATCCGCGCGTCGTCGAGGCCTACCTGGGATCGGGGCATGGCTAATCTGCTCGAGGTGCGCGGACTCAACGCCTGGTACGGCGAGTCGCACATCCTGCACGGGATGGACTTCGACATTGCCGAAGGCGAGCTGGTCACGCTGCTCGGACGCAACGGCGCCGGCAAGACCACCACGCTCAAGTCGATCATGGGCATGGTCGGGCGCCGCAGCGGCTCGATCAGGTTCCGCGGCACGGAGCTCGTCTCCGCGCCGTCCAACCGCGTCGCGCGCGCCGGCATCGCGTTCTGCCCGGAGGAGCGCGGCATCTTCGCGAGCCTCGACGTCGAGGAGAACCTGCTGCTGCCGCCGCAGGTCGCGCCGGGCGGCCTCTCGCTCGCGCAGATCTTCGAGCTCTTCCCGAACCTCAAGGAACGGCTGAGGAGCCAGGGCACCAAGCTCTCCGGCGGCGAGCAGCAGATGCTCGCCATCGCGCGCATCCTGCGCACCGGGGCGAAGATGCTGCTGCTCGACGAGCCCACCGAGGGCCTCGCGCCGGTGATCGTCGAGCAGATCGGCCGCACGCTGGAGCGGCTCAAGCGCGAAGGCTTTACCATCCTGCTGGTCGAGCAGAACTTCCGGTTCGCGCAAAAGCTCGCCGATCGGCATTACATCGTCGAACACGGCCGCGTGGTGGAAAGCCTGGCCGGCTCGCAGCTCGAGGCGAACCTCGGGCGCGTGCATGAATACCTCGGAGTCTGACCATTCATCGAAAGGAGAAGTGGATGTCTCTTAGCAAGCTAGCAGCAGCAGTCGCGCTGGCGCTCGCGGCGAGCGGGGCGCAGGCTCAAATTTCCGGCGGCGTGGTGAAGATCGGCGTGCTGAACGACATGTCCGGTCTTTACTCGGACATCGGCGGCCCGGGCTCCGTCACCGCCGCGAAGATGGCGGTGGACGACTACATGAAGTCGCACAAGTCGAGCCTGAAGGTGGAGATCGTGTCGGCCGACCACCAGAACAAGCCCGACGTCGGCTCGCAGATCGCGCGCCAGTGGTACGACTCGGAGGGCGTCGATGCCATCGTCGACGTGCCGACCTCGTCGGTGGCGCTCGCGGTGAGCGAGGTGACCAAGCAGAAGGGCAAGGCGTTCCTCGACACCGGCGCGGCGACCTCCGACCTGACCGGCAAGGCGTGCTCGCCGAACACCGTGCACTGGCTCTACGACACGTGGAACCTCGCGCATGGCACCGGTAGCGCGATCGTCAAGACGGGCGGCAAGACCTGGTTCTTCATCACCGCCGACTATGCCTTCGGCCATGCCCTGGAGCGCGATACCGCCGAGGTGGTGAAGGCGAACGGCGGCAAGGTGCTCGGCGCGGTGCGCCATCCGCTCGCCACGCAGGACTTCTCCTCGTTCCTGCTGCAGGCGCAGGCGTCGAAGGCGCAGGTGATCGGCCTGGCGAACGCGGGCGGCGACACGATCAACTCGATCAAGCAGGCGGCCGAGTTCGGCATCGTGAAGGGCGGCCAGAGCCTCGCCGGACTGCTGGTGTTCCTCTCGGACGTGCACGGCCTCGGCCTCGAGAAGGCGCAAGGCCTGATCTTCACCGAGACCTGGTACTGGGACCTGAACGACGCGAGCCGGGCGTGGGCCAAGCGCTTCGCCTCGGCGAACGGCGGCAAGTACCCGACCATGGACCATGCCGGCGTCTACGCCGTGGTGCTGCATTACCTGAAGGCGGTCGAGGCGGCGAAGACCGACGACGGCACGAAGGCGGTGGCGGAGATGAAGAAGCTGCCGACCGACGATCCGCTCTTCGGCAAGGGCAAGATCCGCCAGGACGGCCGCAAGATCCATCCGGCGTACCTCTTCGAAGTGAAGAAGCCCTCGGAGTCGAAGGGCCCGTACGACTACTACAAGCTGCGCGCCACCATCCCGGCCGATCAGGCGTTCCGTCCGGAGAAGGAAGGCGGCTGCCCGCTGGTCAAGTAAGCAAAGCAGCGACAAGGCATGCTCGAGATCTTCGGCATCCCGAGCGCGGCGCTGTTCGGCCAGCTGTTGATCGGCCTGATCAACGGCTCGTTCTACGCGCTGCTGTCGCTCGGGCTGGCCGTGATCTTCGGGCTGCTCAACATCATCAACTTCACGCACGGCGCCCAGTACATGCTGGGCGCTTTCTGCGCGTATCTGCTGCTCAACAAGCTGGGCATCGGCTACTGGCCGTCGCTCCTGCTTGCGCCGGCGATCGTCGGCGCCATCGGCGTGCTGATCGAGCGCACGATGCTGAAGCAGCTCTACAAGCTCGATCACCTCTACGGGCTGCTGCTCACTTTCGGCCTCGCGCTCATCGTC
>DATMIG010000165.1:0-2488 GCA_035554335.1 Burkholderiales bacterium | reverse complement strand
GCCGGCCGGCGCGGCGGCGCCGGCCCGGGTCGAGCGTGGCAAGCCGATGCGCATCGTCGGCGAGCGCCATGAAATGCGGGACTTCGCCGAGTTCTATCGCTCGGGCGATCTGGTGCCGAGCATGGCTTCGCGCCCCTGCTGCATCGGGCCGGTGAGCTATACCGGCCACGATGCCGTGAAGCGCGACACCGAGGATCTCAAGGCTGCTGCGCAAGCGAGCGGCGTCAAAGAAGCATTCATGACCTCCATAGCCGTCGGCAGCGTCGAGATGTTCTGCCGGGGCCAGGATGCCCACTACAAGCGCCCGGAAGCTTTCCTCGATGCAATCGCCAAGGCCATGGCGGTGGAGTACCGGGCCATCGTGGACGCGGGGTTCGTTCTCCAGCTCGACGACCCCGGACTTCCGGACACCTGGGACATGCTCGATCCGCAGCCCAGCGTAGCCGAATACAGGCGCTATGCGATGTTGCGCGTGGAAGCGCTGAACCAGGCGCTACAGGGCATCCCCGAGGACCACGTGCGCTACCACATCTGCTGGGGAAGCTGGCACGGGCCCCATACCACGGATATCCCGCTGCGCGACATCGTGGACGTCATGCTCAAGGTGAAGGCGCAGGCTTATTCCGTCGAAGCCGGCAACGTGCGCCACGAGCATGAATGGAAAGTCTGGCGCGACGTGAAGTTGCCGGAGGGCAAGATATTGATCCCCGGCGTGGTCAGTCACGCGACCAACGTCGTGGAACATCCGGAGCTCGTCGCCGACCGGCTCGTCGCCTTCGCGAAAGCGGTGGGGCGCGAGAACGTCATCGGCGGTACGGATTGCGGCCTGGGCGGACGGGTTCACCCGCAGATAGCGGCGGCGAAGCTCCACGCGCTGTCCGCCGGCGCACGGCTGGCGTCCGAGCAGCTGTGGTGATTACCGCTGCTCCTGGAATTCCCAGGTAAAGCCCGACGGGTCCTTGACGAAAACCTGGTCGCTCGCGACGACGCCGTTGATCTGGTCGTACTGGATGCCGAGCTGCTTGAGGCGCGCGCGGAAGACGTTGAGGTCCTTCACCAGCCACGCGGTGTGCCGCCCGGTGGGCGACATCGGCGCATCGGCGCCGGGCATCACTTCATCATCCTTCGCGATGAGGTGGAACTGCACCTTGTCCTCGGCGTCACCCAGCCACGCGCCGCTGGGCTTGTAGCCCATAATCTCGTCGAGCCGCGCCGGCCGGGGGAGAAGCTTGAGGCCGAGCACGTCCTGGTAGAACTTGATGCAGGCATCGAGGTCGCTGCGCCGGCACGGCACGCCCTCGTGCATGACGCCGACCCATTTCACTTGCGGAAGCTGTTGGTCCATGACGGAACATTCTAGATGAAGGCCATCGTCGTCGGCGGATCGGTGGGCGGGCTGATGGCCGCGCTTCTGCTCCGAAAAAGCGGCTGGGACGTGACGGTCTACGAGCGCGCAGTCGGCGACCTCGCCGGACGCGGCGCCGGGCTCGGCGTCTCCGAAGAGCTGCTCGACGCGATGGCGCGCGCCGGCGCGCCGTTCGAGCGCTCCGCCGGCATCGCTCAGGCCGCGCACGTCTGGATGGAGAAGGACGGCTCGATCGCCTACGAGCACCGTCGCAACCTCATGGCGAGCGCCTGGGCGCGCGTCTACCAGCCGCTCCGCGCCGCGCTGCCGGCGACCAGCTACCGGCAGGCGATGGTGCTCGAGCGCGTGGACGGCGATACGGCGGTCTTCGCCGACGGCACGCACGACAAGGCCGACCTCATCATCGGCGCGGACGGCGTGTACTCCACCGTGCGCAGGCAGTTCCAGCCCGACGTGCAGCCGCGCTTCGCCAACTACGTCGCCTGGCGCGGCATCATCGAGGAAAAGGACGTTCCGCCCGAGACGCTGAAGGCGGTGAGCGGACGCATCGTGTTCTGCTTTCCGCCGAGCGAGATGCTGCTGTCGATGCGCGTGCCGGGCGGCGTGTACTTCATCTGGTACCGCGGCGTCCGCGATCTGAAGGACCTTTTCACCGACGCGACCGGCAAGAACCACGGCATCTCGATCCCGCCGCCGCTCATCCGCCCGAAATTCATCGCCGAGATGAAGGCGCACGCGCTGGACGTGCTGCCCGCGCCGATCGCCTCTCTCGTGCAGAAAGTGCCGCAGCCCCTGCTGCAGGCGATCAGCGACATGGAGTCGCCGCGCATGACGTTCGGCCGCGTGGCGCTGCTCGGCGATGCCGCCTTCGTCGTGCGGCCGCACGTGGCGGGCGGCGCGGGGAAGGCGGCGATGGATGCGCAGGCGCTGGCCGATGCGCTTTCCTCAGAATCGAGCGTTGAAAAGGCGCTGGCGGCCTACGAGGCAAGGCAGCTGGATTTCGGACGCCGCATCGTGCGCCACTCGCGCTACCTCGGCGCCGACCTCGAGGGCCGGCCGACGCAGCGCGATCCTCGCCGCATCATCGACGACTACGGCGCGCCGAACATCCTGCACGACGTC
>DATMIG010000164.1:0-3340 GCA_035554335.1 Burkholderiales bacterium | reverse complement strand
AGAGCCGGGCGACGAAGCGGTCGCGCTGCGGATGCGGGCCGCCGAGGTGCGGCAGCACGATGATGTTCGGCGTGCGCCAGAACGGATGCTCCGACGGCAACGGTTCCTGCCGGAAAACGTCCAGCATGGCGCCGGCGATCTGCTTCGCCTTCACCGCCGCGACGAGATCGTCGTCCTTGATGAGGTGGCCGCGGCCGAAGTTGAGGAGCCACGCGGTCGGCTTCATCATCGCCAGGTGCTCGGCGTTCATGAAGTTGTCGGTGTCCGCGGTCGCCGGCAGGAGGAGGAGCACGAAGTCCGATTCCGCGAGCACCCTGGGCGTCTCGTGGGCGGTGTTGCGCCGCGTGCCGAGGACCCGCATGCCGAGCATCTCGGCGACGCGCGCCACGCGCTGGCCGATGGCGCCCATGCCGAGGATGCCGAGCGTCTTGCCGGTGAGCGGCTGGGCGACGGTGCGCACCCATTTCGATTGCTTCTGGTTCTCCACCGCCTGGGCGTAGGGCTTGGCCACGTAGAAAATCGCGCCGAGGATGTTCTCGGGCATCGACTCCTCGTGCGTGCCGCGCGCGCAGGTGAGCGCGAGCTTCGCCGGCAGGTCAGGGAGCGCGAGCCACTGCTCCACGCCGGCGGTCATCGCCTGCGCCCAGCGCAGCCTTGGCATGGCGGGCAGCAGGCCGGGCGGCACGTCGTAGGCCATCAACGCCTCGGTGCGCGCGAGCTGGTCGGCGGATGGCTTTTCCTTCCGCGAAAGGGTGTCGACGGTGACGCGGTCGGCGAGCCCCGCCGCCTTGATCGCGTCGACGTAGGCGGCGGTGGAATCGGTCCAGAGCAGGATGTTTGTGCGGTTCACGAGCTGAATTATCGAGGATGCGGCTGCGCGACGGCACTCAAGCCTCGCCGGGTCGGCGGCAGGCGCGAAGCGACCAGCGCGCCGGCGATGTTGATACCGCCGGCGATCAACAGCGTCGCCGCGTAGCTGCCGCTGCGGTCGAACAGCGCGCCGCCGAGCACCGGGAGCGTGACGGCGGCGGCGCACCAGGCGATGTACAGGCGCCCTGCGACGACGCCGAACTGGTTCTTGTGCCAGTACTGCGCGATGGCACCCGCGGTGAGGCCGGAGACGATGCCGTAGCCGACGCCGATCAGGGCAAGGCCAAGCGCGGCGGCGAGCGGCGCCGGCGCGAGCGTAAGGAGCACGGCGCCGCCGAGCGCACAGACATGCGCGCCGACGCCGACGCGGGCCGGGGTGAATTGGTCGACCAGCCAGCCGCCCGCGATGCGCGCCGCGCCGACCGCGCCGGTGATGAAGGTCGTCGCGCCTACCGCGAGCGCCGCTGCGCCGCCGTAGGCCTGCACCATCGCGGCGGCCTGGCTCAGCACCGTCAGGCCCGCGGCCGCGGCGAGGAAGAACACGGTCGTCAGGAGATAGAAGGGCCGCCCGAGCGGGTCGTGCGCACGCTCGGCTGCGGCGGCGTCCATCATGCGGATCGCCGCGACATGGATGAGCAGCGCGAAGGCGCAGGCAGCGGCCAGCACCACGCTCGCCAGGCCGCCGAGCGCGGCGCGCACACCGAAGACGGCGATCGCCCAGCCGAGGATCGGCGCGCCGAGCATCGCGCCGAGCGGATAGAGACTCACCACGTAGCCATTGGCGAGGCCACGGCGGGTGGTTACGGTCTGGTTCACCGACTGCTGCGACAGGATGAAGATCACGCCGGCGCCCGGCCCGAACAGCAAGCCGTAACCGAGGGCGAATTGCAGGAAGGTCGTTGCCAAGGCGGCGAGCCACAGGCCCGTAGCGCTCGCCGCGCCGCACGCGATGGAAAGCCAGACCGGCGAAAACCGGCGATAGAGCGCCGGCGCGAAGTTCATGCCGGCGGTCAGGGTCACGGTGGCGAGGCCGAAGACGAAGCTCATCTCGGCGCGCGTGGCGCCGAGCTGGGCTTCCATGGGCTTCAGGAACACGCTGAACGCATACAGCGTGCCGAACGGCAGGTTGACGCTCGCGGCGGCGATCGCCGCCGCGCTTCTCGATCGCGGGCTCAGCGGCGCCGCGGCTTGCGAGTCTTGGCGCGCGGCCCTTTGGGCTGCTGCGATACCGCGATCTCCTCGCCCGTGCGGCCCTCGAGCTTGGGCGTGATGTTGTCGTTGATCCACTTCGCGTCCCACCACTCGACCGGCAGCACCGCCACGCCGTCGAGGTAGACGCCGAAGTGCAGGTGGTCGCCGGCCGCGAGGCCGGTTTGCCCGCTCTTGCCGATGACCTGCTTCGCCTGGACGGCGTCGCCGACTTTCACATCGATGGAGCTCAGGTGGCCGTAGACCGTGTAGAGCCCGAGGCCGTGGTCGATCATCACGCAGTTGCCGTAGATGCCGTTGTCGCCGGCGAACGCGACCTTGCCGCTGTTCGCCGCCTCGATCGGATAGTGCTGCGTCACCGAAAGGTCGTAGCCGAGGTGGTAGGCGCTGTCGACCGGCTCGCCGTTCCAGGTGTAGGTGCGATAGTCGGCGAAGTTGGCCTCGACCTTCGAGTTGCTGAGCTGCGTGAAGGCGCCCTTCCACAGGATCTGCGGCGTGGCGTTCCTCGTCACCTCGACGATCTTGCCCTCGTTCTGCTGGCGCAGCGTCTTGTTCACAGCGATGAAGATGTCCTTCACCGAGCCCTGGCGCGCGCCCGCGTCGGCGAGCGGCGCGACCTTGCTCTGGATGAAGCTCTCGCTGAGCGCGATGGTGCTCTTCTTGTACTTCACGTTCTTCAGCTCGTAGACCAGGCCCACCTCGCGGGTGTTGCCGGCCTTGTCGGTGGCGACGAGCTTGGCGCGCACGTCGGCCGGCGCGTCATACGGATGGGCGAAGAGCGCGAAGAAGCGGTCGGGCTGGCCCTGGACGGCGCCCTTGAAGCCCGGAAAGAAATGCTCGCCGATCTTCACGCCGCTCACCGCGGTGTCGGGCGAGGCCTGGTAGACGATGGCGCCGACGCCGCCGAAGTTGATGTAGCGGTCGTCCGCGACCAGCTCCACCGTCGGCGGGGTGAGGTCGATGGTGATGTTCTTCTGCACCACCGCTTCGTTGCCGCGGAAGAGCGACGCATCGCGCGCCACGATCTTCAGCGTGGCCGCGCCTTCCTTGGTGCCCTTGGGGAGCGCAAGGCTGATCTTCTTCTCGACCACCGGCTGGGCAAAGCTCTCGGCGGCGAGCGTGGTGTCGCCGAGCATGACGGTGAGCGACTTCAGGCCCGCGCCCGTGTCGCTGACGCGCAGCTCGAGCGGCGCGGTGCCGACCGCGTCGGTATCCGGCGTGAGCGTGATCTTCGGCGGCTCGGACTCGAAGCGCGCGTGGT
>DATMIG010000163.1:0-9350 GCA_035554335.1 Burkholderiales bacterium | reverse complement strand
GGCATCCGCTCGAAGAAGTGGCAGTACCGCAAGATCGAGCGGCCGGTGGAGAACATCCAGGTGCACGGCGACTGCGCGATCGTCACCGGCAAGGTGAAGATCGAGCTGCTCTCGGAGGGCAAGCCGAAGACGCTGAACAGCGCCTATACCAACGTCTGGATCAAGGCCGCGAAGGGCTGGCAGATGGTGGCGTGGCAGTCCACGCCGCTCAGCGCATGAAGATGAAATGGGGCCTGGCCCCATTTTTTTTGCTGGTCGCCTTGACCGCCTGGGCGCAGAGCTATCCCGACCGTCCGATCCGCTTCTACGTCGGCTTCCCGCCCGGCGGCAGCACCGATCTCGTCAGCCGCTACCTCGGCGACAAGCTTTCGCAGCGGCTGAAGCAGCCGGTCGCGGTCGAGCAGAAGACCGGCGCGACGGGGCTGCTCGCCAACGACGCGGTGGCGAAGGCGCCGCCCGACGGCCACACCATGGTGCTCCTCACCGGCGGCCATCCCGGCACCGCCGCGGTGATGAAGAGCCTGCCGTACGACCCGGTGAAGGACTTCGGCATGGTGAGCGTGGTGATCGAGTATCCGATGACGGTCTCGGTCGCGCCGAACTCGCCGATCCAGTCGTTTCCCGACCTGCTCGCGCGCGCGAAGGCCGCGCCGGGCAGGATCAGCTTCTCCTCCGCCGGCCCCGGCAGCCTGCATCACCTGCTCGGCGAATGGATGAACATCGAGGCCGGCACGCAGATGCTGCACGTGCCGTTCAAGGGCGCGGCGCCCGCCTTCACCGAGCTCCTCGGCGGGCGCATCGATGTCCTGATCGAGACGGCGACCTTCGCCTTCCCGATGATCAAGTCGGGCCGCCTGCGCCCGCTCGCGCTCTCCTCCGCCGGCCGCTATCCCCTGATGCCCGACGTGCCGACGGTGGGCGAGACGCTGAAGGGCGTGGCGTTCAGCTCGTGGCTCGGCCTCGCGGTGGCGCCGGGCACGCCGCGCTCCTCGGTCGATCGGCTGAACAAGGAGCTGCGGGCCATTCTGGCGCTGGATGAAACGCGCGAGCGCTTTGCCGGCTTCGGCGGCGTGCCGGCGCCGTCGTCGCCCGAGCAGATGGCAGCGCGCATCGACCAGGAAGTCGCGCGCTGGAAGCGCGTGGTGCAGACGCGCGGGATCGAGCGGCAATGAAAATCCTCGCGCTCGTCGCCGCGTTGATGGTCGGCACGGCGCACGCGCAGTCCTGGCCGTCGAAGCCGATCCGCTTTATCGTCAGCTTTCCGCCCGGCGGCAGCGCCGACCTGATCGCGCGCTCCATCGCGCCGAAGCTCGCCGAGAAGCTCGGCCAGCAGGTGGTGGTCGAGAACCGGCCGGGCGCCGGCGGCAACATCGGCGTCGACGCGGTGGCGAAGAGCGCGCCGGACGGCCACACCATCGGCCTCGCCGCGGCGGGCGCGCTTTCGGTCAACCAGAGCCTGTACCCGTCGATGCCTTTCGATCCGCAGAAGGACCTGGCGCCGATCTCGATGCTCGCGATGATCCCCTTCCTCATCATCGCCAACCCGTCGCAGCCGCGCACCCTCGCGGAGGTGCTGAACGACGCGATGACCAAGCCCGTCGCCTACGGCCATGGCGGCAACGGCTCGGCGATGCACCTCTCGGGCGAGCTCCTCAAGATGACGACCAACGCGCCGCTCATCGCGGTGGCGTACAAGGGCAGCGGCCCGGTCGCGACCGATGTGCTGGGCGGCCAGGTGCCGCTCGGCATCGTCGACGTGCCTTCCGCGATCGCCAACGTGAAGGCCGGACGGATCCGCGCGCTCGCCGTGACGACGAAGCAGCGCATCAGCGCCATGCCGGACGTGCCGACGTTCGAGGAAGCGGGCGTGAAGGGCTACGAGTCGATCGGCTGGTTCGGCGCGGTGGCGCCCGCGGGCACGCCGGCTGCCGTCATCGAAAGACTGAACGCGGAAGTGAGAGCCGCGCTGGCCGCGCCCGACGTGCGCGAGAAAGCCATCGCCGCCGGCTGCGAGCCGGCCGCCGATTCGCCGCAGGAGTTTGCGGCGTTCATCCGTGACGAAGCCCGCAAGTGGGCGGACGTGATCCACAAGGCAGGAGTGAAGATCCAATGAATCGAGCACCCGTCATCGACGTCCATACGCACATGCTGACGAAGGAGTGGCTCTCGCTCCTCGAGCAGCATGGCGGCCCGCGCTATTCGCTGAAGGAAGTGGCCGGCGGCCTGAAGGCGATCCACCTCGACGGCTCGCCCTTCATGACGCCGGTGCCGAACATGTTCGACTGGGAAGCGCGCATCGCCAACATGAACAAGGCGCGCGTCGACATCGCCATCACCTCGCTCACCTGCCCGAACGTGTTCTGGGGCAGCCCCGAGGTGAGCCTGAAGGCGGCGCGCATCATGAACGACGACATGGCAAGGGCGCAGAAGCAGTGGCCGGACCGCATCCGCTGGTTCGCCTCGCTGCCGTGGCAGCACGAGAAGCTCGCGCTGGAAGAGCTGGCGCGCGCCTGCGGCAATGGCGCAGTCGGCGTGATGGTGCTCGCCAACATCGACGGTAAGTCGCTCACGGACGAGCGCTTCGCCAGCGTCTGGAAGGAAATCGACCGCCGCGCACTGCCGGTGCTCGTCCATCCGAGCGCGCCGCCCGGGACGAAGGACCTCGGCCTGCAGGAGTTCCAGCTCACCGCGCCGATCGGCTTCACCTTCGACACCTCGCTCGCGGTGGCGCGCTGCATCTACGACGGTTTCTTCGACCGCTATCCGAATCTCAAGCTGATCGCCTCGCACGGCGGCGGCGCGCTGCCCTACCTCGTCGGCCGCCTCGACATCTGCTGGGACAACATCCCCGCCGCGCGCTCGAAGACCGTCGAGCCGCCGCGCAACTACATGCGGCGCATCTACGTCGATACCGTCGTCTTCCGCCAGGATGTCCTCGAGATGTGCGTCTCGGTCTGCGGCACCGACAATGTCCTGTACGGCTCGGATTACCCGCACACCATCGGCGACATGGCCGGCTGCCTGTCGCGCGTCGACGCGCTGCCGGATCTCACTCGCGAAAAGGTCAAAGGCTGGAACGCGCAGCGCATCTTCAGGCTTTAGGAGAGCATCCATGACCAAGATCCTCGCCATCGCGCTGCTCGTGGGCGCCGGCTACGCCGCCACGCCGGACACCAATCCGGTCGGCCCCGACAAGGTGGTGTATCACCTGAATTCCGGCCTCGAGCAGGCCGCCGACGGCCTGCGCAACATCCGCAACCACCTCGAGGTGAATCCGAAGGCGCACATCGTCGTCGTCGCGCACGCACGCGGCGTCGACTACCTGATGAAGGGCGCCAAGGACAAGAACGGCAACCCGTTCCAGGTAGCCGTCGAGCAGCTGCAGAATGAGGGCGTGCAGTTCGACGTGTGCGAGATCACGCTTCGCAACCGGCAGCTCAAGCGCGACCAGTTCATCCCCGACGTGGTGTTCGTGCCCTCGGGCGTGGCCGAGATCACGCGGCTGCAGGCGCGCGAGCACTACGCGTACCTGCGTCCCTGATTTCTCGCTTCGCCGACGGCGTCAACGGCCTTCGCGTCCATTACCGCGAGGCCGGTGAGCGCGGCCGACCGACCGTGCTCCTGCTGCACGGCTTCCCGGAGCTCTCCTATAGCTGGCGCAAGGTGATGCAGCCGCTGGCGGACGCCGGCTTCCACGTCATCGCGCCCGACCAGCGCGGCTACGGCGAAACCACCGGCTTCGACGGCCGCTTCGACGGCGACCTCGCGCAGTACCGCATGCTCAACCTGGTGGAGGACATGGCCGCCCTCCTCCGGCGCTTGGACATCTCCAGCGCCCACGTCGTCGGCCATGATTTCGGCTCGCCGGTCGCCGCGTACATGGCCTTGACCCGGCCTGGGACGGTGAAGACCTGCGTTCTGATGAGCGCGCCTTTCGGCGGCGTGCCGATCGGCGGTCGGTCCGGCAGCGTGCACGAAGATCTCGCGAGGCTCGGCCGCAAGCATTACCAGTGGTACTACTCCACGCGCGAGGCGGACGGCAATATGCGGCGGGATATCCGGCCTTTCCTGCGCGCCTATTACCACTATAAGAGCGCCGACTGGAAAGGCAATCAGCCGTTCCATCTCGCCGAGTGGAGCGCCGCCGAGCTGGCGAAGATGCCGACCTACTACGTGATGGAGCTCGACAAGGGCATGGCGGAGACCGTCGCGCCATACATGCCCGCGCGCGAAGCGCCGTGGCTGACGGACGCCGAGCTCGACGTCTATGCGCGCGCGTTCGAACGGACCGGCTTCCAGCCGGGACTCAACTGGTACCGGTGCATGACGAACCCGCAGTTCGCCGCGGAGCTGAGCGCGGCGTCGGCCGGCAGGAAGATCGACATGCCGTCGCTGTTCATCGCCGGCAAATCGGACTGGGGCACCTGGCAGAAGCCCGGCGAATTCGAGCGCATGCAGGAAAGCGTCTGCACCGACTTCCGCGGCGCGCACCTCGTCGACGGCGCCGGCCACTGGGTGCAGCAGGAGCAGCCCGAAAGGACCGTCGAGCTGCTGCTCGCCTTCCTTAAATCGGGGTCAGGGCGCTAATTCACCGTCCCGGAGGTAGACGGTGAGGTCGGTGATCGGCGGCTTCGCGGGCACCTGGTAGAAGAGATCAGCGACGAAGCCGCGGTGGTAGCTGGTGTGGTTCACCACGTGCAGCAGCATCTGCCCGCGCGTCATGGCGCCCTCGCCGCCGCCGACGAACTGGAAACGAACCGTCTCATCGAGCGCCGGTTCGGCGATCCCGTCCGCCCAGCGCACGTACCAGGCGTCCACTTCTTCCTGCGAGCGGCGCAGCTCGGCAAGCGAAGGATGGTCCGGCGTGTTGCGCGCGGCGTAGCCGTGCGGCCGGCCTTCGAGGTGCGCCTGGAAGATGCGGTCGATGACGTAGTTGTGGTTGAGGGTGTGGACCATGTTCCTGAAGAGCGAGGTGCGCGGCTTCTCGGCCTCGCCCGGCGGGAGCGCCGCCACGGCGTCGAAGATCACGCGATTCGCCCACTGGTTGTAGCGCGCGAGCATCGCCGCGCCCGGCTTGGTGATCATTCGAACTTGGCGCCGCTTTCCTTCACGAGCTTGGTCCACTTCGCGAGGTCGCGGTTCATGAAGTCGCGGAACTCCTCAGGGCTGCTGCTCACCGGCTCGGAGCCGTCGGCGAGGATGCGCGCCTTCACGTCGGGCTGCTGGAGAATCCTGACGAGCTCGTCGTGCAGCCGCGTGACGATCGGCGCCGGCAGGTTCGCCGGCCCGAGCACGCCGTACCAGCCGACGAACTCGTAGCCCGGCAGCGCCTCGGCGACCGACGGCACGTCGGGCATGGCGGCGACGCGCTGCGGCGTCGTGACGGCGAGGCCGCGCAGCTTGCCTGCGCGCACGTGCGCGGCGGCGGCCTGCATGCCGGCGAAGCTGAAGTCGTAGCGCCCGGCGAGGAGATCGACGAGCGACGGCCCGCTGCCCTTGTAGGGAATGTGCTCGGCCTTCACGCCCGCCATCTGCTTATAGAGCTCGCCCGCGAGGTGGCCGCCGCTGCCAAGCCCCGCCGAGCCGTAGTTGAGCGAGCCGGATTTCTCCTTCGACCACGCGACGAATTCCTGCAGCGTTTTTGGCGGCGAGGCGGGATTCACCACGAGGAGCAGGCCGGCGCGCGTGAGCTGCGTGATCGGCGTGAAGTCGTTCACCGGGTGGTACGGCAGCTTGGTCATCGCGCCGTTGATGGTGTGCTGGTGGTACGCGAGCATCAGCGTGTAGCCGTCCGGCGCCGCCTGCGCCGTCTGCTCGCCGGCGATCACGCCCGACGCGCTCGCCTTGTTCTCCGCCAGCACCGGCGTCTTCAGCGAGTCCTGCAGCTTCGCGGCGAAGAGCCGCGCCAGCAGATCCGTCGTGCCGCCCGGCGCCGCGGGGATCAGGATGCGGATCGGGCGCGAGGGATAGTCCTGCGCATGGACGCCGAAGGACACCAACAGCGCGCAAAGGAACCAGCGGATCATGGACGCTCCCAGGGTTCGATCCCGCCCGCGCAGCGGCGCATGAGCGGATGGGTCTGCGGCGTGCGGATGCCTCGCCACTTTCGATAGTACTCGGGGCTGCGGCGCGAAAGCTTAACGAGCAGCGCGCCCGGCCGACCTTGCGGGCGTCGAACTCGTAGCCGCGCCGGATGGACGCGAAAGCGCTCGACCATGCGGATGGCGGCGATAGCCCCGCGTCTTTCCCTGCAACACCGCGCGCACCAGGAGCGCCTCTCGCCACAGCGCGACGAGTCCCTGCGGATCCAGATACCGCGGATGCAGGGACCAGAGCCTCATCTAGGCGGCGAGGCCGACCTTGTTGCGCAGCACGCCGATCTTCTCCAGCTCGCACTCGATCACGTCGCCCGGCTTGAGGTAACCCTTCGCCGGCACGAGCTCCTCGCTGCCGTCGCCGCCCACCCACTTGCCGCCGAGCTCGGGGTCGGTCGACCAGGCCGTGCCGCCGGGCGTGCCGGTGATGATGATGGTGCCCGGCTGCAGCGTCATGTTGGCGGAGAAGAAGTGCACGAGGTGCGCGCACGACCAGATCATGTTGGCGGTCGAGGACGACTGGCGCAGCTCGCCGTTGATGCGCGTGCGAAGGCGCAGCTTCTGCGGATCGCCGATCTCGTCGGCCGTCACGATCCACGGGCCGGTCGGGCCGGAGGTCTCGAAGCACTTCGAGCGGCCGAGCTCGTACCAGGTGAAGCCCTGGTCGTTGCGCCGCACCTGGCGGTCGCGGGCGGTGACGTCGTTGACGATGGTGTAGCCAAACACGTGCTCGAGGGCGCGCTCGACGGGGATATGGCGGCCGGGCTTGCCGATCACCACGGCGAGCTCGGTCTCCGCGTCCAGCTTCTTCGTGAGCTTCTCGTCGTAGACGATGGTCGCCTCGGGGCCGATCACGCAGTCGGCGGTCTTCACGAAGAACTCGGGCTCCTTGCCCGAGATCGGCGTGTTCGCCTTCTCCTTGTTGTGGTCCCTGTAGTTCGACCCGCTGCACAGCATCGTCGCCGGCCGGATCGGTGGCGCCAGCTTCACCGATGACAGCGGGCGCTTGGGACCGGACGGCAGCTTGGGCATCCCCGCCTGGATCAGCGCCTTCATGTCGGGGAACGGCAGGTCGATCACGTCGCTGCCGACGACCGCGCCGACGCGCTCGCGTCCCTCATCGAAGTAGGTGCAGAGCTTCATTGCGTCTTGCCCATCTTGCGAATCACTTTTTCGAGGCGCGCGCTGTCGGTGTCGAGGAACGCCTGGAACTCCTTGCCGTCGCGATAGTCGATCGGCGTGTTGACGTTCTGCATCGCGCGCTTGAACTCCGGGTCCTGCACGACCTTGCGCGAGGTCTCGCGCAGCTTGGTCTCCACGTCCTGCGGAATGCCGGCCGGCGCGAACACCGCCGCCCAGATGTAGAACTCGGCGTCGTAGCCCTGCTCCTTCATCGTCGGCACGTTCGGCAGGCTGGCGATGCGCTTGCCGCCCCATGAGCCGAGCAGGCGGAACTTGCCGCTCTTCACGTGCGGCTCGGCGACGCTCGGCCCTTGGATGGTGAACATCACTTCATGCGCGAGCGCGGCCTTCATCGCCGGTCCGCCGCCCGAGTACGGCACGTGCAGGAACTGGACGCCCGCCGCCTGCGCGAGCATCTCGCCCGCGGTGTGCGTCGTGCCATAGATGCCCGAGGAGCTGTAGCTGATCTTGCCGGGATTGGCTTTCGCGTCCTCGATCAGGTCCTTCAGCGTCTTCCATTTCGCCTCGGTCGGCACCATCAGCACCGTCGGATCGGCCGAGATCAGCGCGATCGGCGTGAAGTCCGACATCTTGTAGGTCGGCTGCCGGCCGTTCACCTCGTCGGCGATCGGGATGCCGACGATGGAGGAGAGCGCCAGCATCAGCGTGTAGCCGTCGGGCTTGGCGTGCGCGGCGTAGGCGTGGCCGACCGCGCCGCCGGCGCCGGCGCGGTTCTCGACCACCATCGGCTGGCCGAGCAGCTTCTGCGCAACCGCGGCGAACGGCCGCGCCGTGATGTCGGCGACGCCGCCGGGAGCAAACGGCACGACCATGGTGACGGGACGGTTGGGATAGGACTGCGCCTGCGCCGCGGTGACGACCGCGAGCAGGAATGCGGCGGCGATGAGCCTCATCTATTCCTCGTGGATTCGAAACGAGCCCCGATTTTATCGAAGTCGATCGCGTAGGCTTGCGGCGATGACGCGACCGCTCGAGCGCGACGCCCTGCGCATCATCCAGGATGTGGTCCATGCAGCGACCGGCAAGGGGCTGCCGGCGGAAGCGCGCCAGCGCCTCGAGCGGCTGCTGCGCTCCATCGCCGAGGGCCACGCGCCCGAGGCCGCCGGCCCGGACTTTACCGAGCGGGAGGTCACCATCCTCTTCGCCGACGTGCGCGGCTTCTCCGCCCTGGTCAGCGAATACCCGACCGAGGTCGTGCTGCGCCTGCTCGACCGCTGCTTCTCGCGCATGACCGAGATCATCGTGCGTCACTACGGCACCATCGACAAGTTCATCGGCGACGCCATCATGGTCATCTTCCCCGGCGATGCGACCGCGCCGCGCGACCATGCGCGGCGGGCGCTGCTCTGCGCGGTGGAGATGCAGATTGCGATGAACGAGCTTCGCTCCGTGAACGACGACCGCCTGCCCGAGCTGTACATGGGCATCGGCATCAGCACCGGCACGGTGATGGCCGGCCTGATCGGCGCGGTGGAGCACCGCGCGTTCACCATCGTCGGCGAGGAGGTCAACATCGCCGCCCGCATCGAGGCGCTCAGCCTGCGCGGCCAGGTGCTGATGAGCGAGACGACGTACGAGCACTGCCAGGATTTCGTCCAGGTCGGCGAGCCGGTGGAAGTCCACGTCAAGGGACGCTCGCGGCGCATGGTGGTGCGCGAGGCGCTCGGCATCCCGGCCCTCGGCAAGGTGGTGCCCCGCCAGGACGTGCGCAAGAGCCCGCGCGTGCAGGTGCGACTGCCGCTCGAGTACTCGCTCATGGAGGGCAAGGCGGTCGCCGCGGAGCGCCGGCACGGGCTGGTGCGCGATCTCGGCTATCACGGCGCGCTCATCGAGCTCGAGCGCAAGCACGACACGCGCTCCGAGCTGAAGATCGCGTTCGACCTGACGTTCCTCGGCTTCCGCGCCGCCGACGTCTACGCGCGCGTGGTCTCGGTCCGCGGCGACGACGGCCGCTTCCTACACGGCCTCGAGTTCACCTCGGTCGACGGCGCGTCACAGGAGAAGATCGAGCTCTTCGTGCAGATGCTGCTGCAGGGCGACTACCACGCCCTC
>DATMIG010000162.1:0-12333 GCA_035554335.1 Burkholderiales bacterium | reverse complement strand
TACGGTTGCTTCAGCTCCTCGAGCAGGAACAGCACCTTCTGCACGTTGCCCGAGGTTTTGCGGCCCAGTACTTTCATTTCGGCTCCGGTTTATAAGCGATCGCGTCGATCTCGATCTTGGTGTTGATGACGGCCCGCGCCTCCACGGTGGTGCGCGCGAGCGCGGCGTTGGGGAAATGCTTGGCGAACACGCCGTTGTAGCGGCCGAAGTCGCGCGCGTCCGACAGGAACACCGTCGCCTTGACGATGTCCTCGAGATCCGCGCCCGCCTCGTTCAGCGCGCGCTTCACGGCGGCGATGCAGTGCTGGGTCTCTTCCTCGATCGTGCCTTCGACCATCACGCCGTTCTCGTCCTTCGGCACCTGGCCCGAGATGAAGATGAAGTCGCCGGCGCGCACGGCGGGATGGAACGGAAGGTTGGGGTTTCGCTTGCCGAAAGCCTGGCGACTCATGCCGTGCGCTCCACGATGTCGATGCCGCGCTGGCGATCGACCAGGTAGTAAAGGCCGCGCGAGTCGATCGTCACGTCGTTCGACGAGACGCGCTCGAAGCCCTGCGGCACGTCGGGCGTGTAGTGGCCGACCTCGACCGGGCGGAACGGATCCGACACGTCGATGAGGCGCAGGCCCTGCGCGAACCACGCGAACGGGATGACGTTGTCGCCGTTCAGCTTCTCGGACGGCTGGTGGCAGCCGGTCATCGCCTGCGCCGGCGCGCCATCGCGATCGGCCTCGGGCACCTGGAAGGTGCTGATGGGAATCGGGTTGCGCTCGTCGGTGATGTCGTAGACCCAGGTGAACGCCGGCGCGGACGGCGCGCGCTTCGCCACGTCCTCGTCCGCCACGATCATCACCGAGCGGCCCTTGAGCTTCTTGGGCAACGGAAGGCACGTGTGCGTGGGATGGGGGAACGCGCGGCTCTTCACGCCTTCGGCGACCAGCTTCGGCTTCGACAGGTCGCTGATGTCGAGGATGAAGATGCCGTGGTGCCAATAGGAGACGTACAGGCGATCGCCGAGGCGCAGCGGATGGTGGCAGCGCGGCTCGGTGTAGTCCGCCCACGGATAGCCTTCGCCGCCCGCCTGCCACTGTCCCGGGATCCACCAGCGCCCGACCTCTTCCGGCTTCGACGGATCCTTCAGGTCGAGGATCATGCAGATGTTGCCGATGAAGCCTTCGGCGGTCGGCGAGATGTAGGCGTAGCGGCCGTCGAACGAGTAGCGGTGCACGCCCTTGCCGGCGGTCTTCCACTTGCAGAGCTGCTTCGGCTTCGACGGATTGGAAACGTCGTAGATACCCAGCCCGCCGCCAAATTCCGGCGAGCCCTGGCCGAACTTCTCGTGGTTGACGATCATCACGTCGTTCGCCACGCGCACCTTGTGCGAGTGCCAGCCTTCCGGCATCGGCACGCTCGCGAGCGGCTTCGGCTTCTTCGGATCGGAGACGTCGAAGATCGACGTGCCGTTCGGGTTCTTCATATGTCCGACGAAGAGCGTGTTGTTCTCGACCCATACCTGGCCGCCGCCCGCGACGTCGATATGCGAAACCAGCTTGGTGTTTTTTGCGTTCATGAAATGGTCGGCGCCCGGAGGAACCGGAAAACGTGGTCTGTCCCTGATTAGGTGAGTTTGTCGGTGTCGCCCGAGGCGGTGCGGCCGAACTTGCGATGCAGGCCGAACGCGCGCAGCGCCGGCTCGTCGCTCGCGACGAAGAAGATCACCGGTTGCGTCTTCGACTCGTTGACGTGCTCGTACCACTCGTTCCCGGGTATGGCGAGGGTGTCGAAGTTCTTCCAGTCGAAGCGCTTGCCGCCGACGATCGTATGGCCGAGGCCACCGCCTTCGAACGGCGTGACGAGAAGGCTCGCCGTCTGCTTCACCGGCCGCGTGCGCTCGCCGGGGCGCAGCATCTGCGCGAAGAAGGTCATGGTCTTGAACACCGGTCCGCCCCGCACGGGGTCCACGTACTCGACCATCAGGGCCTCGTACGGATCGCCGTCCCAGTCCCTGTGCTTCTGGAGCAGCTCGCGCAGCGGCTCCCAGCGGTAGCAGAACATCGGCGAGGAGTGGGTCGCGCGCTCGTGTCTTACGAAGCGCGGCAGGTAGCCGCCGGTGCCATACATGCGCTGCGAGTAATCGCTCGGTACGCGGGCCGTCTGCTGCTTCTTCGGCACGCCGTCTTCCTTGTAGTCGTGCGCGAAGAACGCGGCGTTCAGGTTCTCGACCAGCGGCACGTCGAGCACGGAAAGGTTGACCGCCGGCTCGTCGCCCGTGCAACCGTGGTTGTGCCACGCGTCGTTCGGCGTGAGGACGAGATCGCCCGGGCCGAACGTCATGTCCTCGCCCTCGACGCCGGTGAAGTTCTGCCTGCCGGTGAGGCCGAAGCGGATCGCGCTCGGCGAATGCTTGTGCGGCGGCATGACCTCGTTCGGCGAGTTGAGGCGGTACGCCGAGTACATGGTGGTCACGGTGGCGCGGCGAGGCGCGAGGCCCGGGTTCACCAGGATGAGCGAGCGGCGCTCCGAGTCGACCGTGGTGACGAGGCGCGCGGCCTTGACCAGCACGGGCTCGATGGTCTCCTTGTACGACCAAAGGAAAGGCTGCGCCTTGGGCGCCGCGGCCAGCAGCTGCTTGACTTCGTCGTGTCCCGGGCCGGCGTTGGTGGCCCAGAACGGGAACATGTTTTGGCGCGCGATATCGCCGTGAAGCGCGGCGAGCTCGGCGTTGCGGTCAAGCACGGCTGACATGGGAGTACTCCTGCGGGTCCGGGGCGAGGCGGTTGAGAACGAGTTTATGCACGTTGGCGAGGTGCGAGCGCATCGCGCGCTCGGCAGCATCGGGATCGCGCGCGGCAATGGCTTCCGCCACTGCGCGATGCTCGGCATTGCGCTGCGCAAGGCGTTGCGGCGGCACGGGCGCATTGCGGCCGAGCTTGAGCCGCGCGTCGCGGCCGATCTCGCGCACCAGGAAATAAAGGCCGGCGGCGAGCTTGTTGCCCGCGGCGGCGCCGACCGCCTTGTGGAACGCGAGGTCGTTCGAGCCGGGATCGCCGTCGGCGAGGTCGGCCGCGCGCTGGATGCGGGCGATGTCGAGCGGGGAGGCGCGGACGGCGGCGAGGCGCGCGAGCGTGGGCTCGAGCGCCATGCGCACCTCGAGTACCTCGAGCGGATTGGTGTCGCGCGCCAGCATCGCGCCGCGACCGATCACCGCCGCCGCGCGGCGGTGCGCCGCCGGCGCGAGCTCGTTCGCGTCGCGCAGCACTTCGAGCGCGCGGCGGATCTGGTGGCGGTTGGTGCGCATCTGCCGCGCGAGCTCGCGCTCCGAGGGCAGATCTTCGCCTTTGCTGATGAGCGCCCGCAGGGCGGCGAGAGTGCGTTCCATGAAGAGCGCGACTGTGCCGCGCCGCAACAACCACTGTCAACCAGTATTTCATCTGGTTGGGCCTGGTTGCGGCGTTTCGATGGGAAAGATTGCCGCGTAATGCGCGCTCGGTTTAAGTAGTCTGGAAACAAGGAGGAAGAGATGAGGACCCTTACGCTCGCTGCCGCCCTGCTCCTCGCCACCGGTGCGGCCCTGGCGCAGAACCGCCCCACCGAGCTCGACGCCCGCTCCTACATCGCGAGCGCGTTCATGACGGGAGTCGCCGAGGCGATCCTCGCCAACGACGTCGCGCTCGGCCCGCAGCTGCGCGAGCGGCTCAAGCTGCCGCCCAACGCCGGACGCGACCGGATCTACCAGGCGATCTTCACGCTGACGGAGGACCGGTCGATCAGCGTGCGCAAGGCGAGCGCCGAGGAAACGTCCGCGCTCGCCGGCCGTGCCCTCGCCCGCCCGGTTTTCGCGGTCGAAGGCGGCGCGGTGCCGCTCCTCGTGGTGTACGACCTCGACCGAAACGCGATTCCCTACGTCGCGGTGCCGGGCACCGCCGCCACCGCTTCGACGACGCGCCGCTGACCGGCGCGATCCGGCACTGCACTTGCAGCGGCCGGGCATGGCGGAGGACGAGCGCAGAAGCATCCGGCGCACCCGGCTGAAGGTCATCCACCGCCATCGCATCGGCAGCCGCACCTTCCGCCGCGTCTCCGAGCTGGTCTTCGTGCGCGGCAAGCCGCGCGCGATGCTCGAGTGGGTCAATCTCGGCGGCGTGCGCAGCCCGCTCTACATCGCGGTACTTTTACGACGGGCTCACGGTCGATCCGCGCTTCGAGGACGCCGCCGACGCGTCGCGGCGCTGAAAAGAAAAGGCCGGGACGCCCGCTCGTACGAGAGTCCCGGCCGGGCCCGCGGCAGGCGGCGCAAAAGGGAGGGTGCGTCGCCTAGCAACGGGCGAGTCAAGTTTCGACTGGAGCGGCTTAAGTGTCCCTTAAGGGGCGCGGCGCGATCCTCTCCCTGCGGACGTATCGGCGCGATGGAGGGCGGAGTCATCTCCGTGGTGGGGGAAGTGGTGGAACTCTCGACGCCGCATTTGTCGTAGCCGATGCGCCCGCGTCTCTCCTCGACGCGATTCCCGAAAATCTTCCCTTAGCGCCGGCGCCCGGCGAACAGATTCTTGTCGACGATCGCGGCGAGGATCAGCACGAACCCCAGCACGCGCAGCAGATACGTGTAGCCGACGCGCTCGTCCGCCGCGCCGAGCCACTGCGCGAGCGCCTGGTTGAGCGCGAGCAGCACGAAGGCGATCGCGAAAGCGACGAACAGCCGATCGCCCGTCTTCTTCCAGAAGCGCGCGAAGAACAGCGCCGCCACCAGGTAGCCGAAGGTTACCGCGCCGGAGAGGAACTCGATCATTCCGACTCCCACACGAACCCGTAGAGCAGGAAGCCGACGGCGATGAGCGCCGCGGCGAGGCGATAGGGCCGCAGGTCCACTTCGACCGGAAAAACGACCACGTCGAGGAACAGGAACACGTTGTTCAGCGTGAGGAACACGAAGCACAGGCCGCTCCAGAGGAGAAGGCGCACGCGGCTCGCGGCATAGGCGCGAAAAAGAAACCACATGCATGCCGCGCTGGTCAGCATGGCGAGCGAAGTGAGGATCGGGGTCACCATGTCATTTCCTCCGTAGCCGGAAGGCATCAGCGAAAGAGCGGATCTTGCTGTCGCGCAGCCCGTAGATGACGCGGATCAGCGTCACCGGGCGCTCGCGCCACAGCTTCTCCAGCGTGGCGACGTGCGCCGCCAGCGTGTCGGACGCCGGCTTGTATCGCACGCGCTGCTCGTTGTCGACTTCGACCAGGCCGCCCGCCTGCAGCCCCGACACGTAGCGCGCGGCGGCCTCCGGCGGCGTCCAGGCGCGCGCCGTATCGCCCCGCACCTGCAGCAGGAACTCCGCCGCCTCCACCGCCGGCACGGCGCTCTGGAGGAACTGGCAGAACTCGTCGGTGAAATCGGCGTCTTCGGGCGCCATCGAATCCATGCTATCGCTCTAAAAGGTTCAAGGCTCGGGACTTAAGCGGGCCTTAAGGCACGCTCTTCGCTTCTCATTGACGCGCACGTACTCGCGTGCCCAAACCGTCTATGACCAGGAGGTAATTCATGCAGCTGAAATCCGTTGCGCTGGCCTTCTCGCTCGCCGCGTTCGCCATGGCATCCGCCTACGCCAACGACACGTCGAAGCAGTCGAGCACCAGCTCCAAATCGCCGTCCATGTCGCAGAGCAGCAGCAGCACCCCGTCATCCTCCGGCGCGTCCTCTTCCAGCTCGTCGCAGAAGAGCGCCGCTTCGGGCGGATCGTCGTCCTCGAGCAGCAGCAAGTCCTTCGATCAGCTCGACAAGGACCACGACGGGAAGCTCAGCCGCGAAGAATATAACGCGGCGCAGGGCTCCTCCGGCAGTGCGGCCGGCGGCTCGTCCAGCTCCTCGCATTCGCCGAGCAGCACGGGCTCCAGCAGCACCGGGTCCTCGAGCGACAAGAGCAGCGGCTCCTCGGGCAGCTCCTCGAGCGGCGGCATGTCGAAGAGCCCCAGCAGCACGACCGGCACCAGCAAATAACGGTTCTTCGCCTGGGTAAACGGGCCGCAAGGCCCGTTTTTTATTTCGGGCGCGACTTGCTCGCGGCGAGGATCTCGCGGCGTATCAGCAGCAGCTTCGCCTTTACGCGGGCCGCATTCTGCGGCCCCATGCGCAGCATGATCTTCTGCCCGGCCGAGCGCGTCTCGAGGTCCGGCGAGGCGAACTCGTACACCACGCGCGGGCGGATGAGATCGAGCGGCGCATCGAGCTCCGGCGCGGCGAGCAGATCGTCGATCGCCTGGAGCAGGCGGTCGTTGAACTGCTTGCCCGGATAGCCGAGCTCGGCGTAGGCCTGCTGGAAGAGCGGATAGGCGCGCGCGTAGTCCGCGACCAGCGCTTTCTCGTCGATCGCCTCGATCACCCGCACGTACGGCGCGTAGCGGTCGTAATTGCCGGGCTCGTACGTGCCCGGCACCGGCGCGAGCGGGATGACGCGCCGCGGCGCGGTTTCGCGCGGCAGGTTATCGACTGTCGCGACGATGCGACGAACCAGCGCCACCGGCAGGACCAGCTCGGAAAACGGCACGCGCCCCATGAGATCGACCAGCTTTTCGCGCAGCAGCGCGTCGCTGTTGTCGAGCGTGGGCAGCGAAGCCGCCGGCGCCACGTCGGGCGCCGTGGACACCTCGGCGACCGGCGCCGGTGCCGGCGCCGGAGCGGCCGGCGCGGCGAGGGTCGGGGTCTCGACGCGCGGCGGCGTCAGGGACGAATAGAGCGCGTAATACGCATAGACCGCGGCGGCGGCGACGGCGACCGCGACGGCCATAAGCGGAAGCGAAAGCGACGTATGAAAGGGCCGGATTTCGGGACCTTCGTCCCGAAGCGATTGGTCATGCATGGTGCCTCCTTCCCGGCTGGTGGGACGGCCATTATTCGCCCCCGAGAATGAAGCGAGCCTTAAGGGCGCGCCAGGCGCTCGCGGGTCACGTCGAGCGTGGCGTACTGGCCGAGCTCGCGCGGCAGCGTGAGCTCGTCGAGCGGAAGCGCGATGCGATCCGCGGCCCACTCCTCGGGCAGGCGGATGACCGCCTGCACGATGCGCGCGGCGTCGAGATCGGCGACGAGATCCACCATTTCGCCGCTGTCGCGATGCAGCCGGTCGCGCACCTCGCGGCCGATCAGCCACGCGGCGCTGAGCGACGGCCAGTCGGGCCGCTCGGCCGGCGGCGCACGTCGCAGCTCGCGCTCCGGCACGTCGAGCACGATCGCCTTGCCCGCGCGCGAGATCTGCGCGAGCGGAAACGCGGCTTCGCGGCTGCCGACGCGCAGCCAGCGGCCGAAGTCCACCGTCACCGCGCGGATCGTGCCGTCGCGCGCATCGAAGATCACGTCGGTGAGCTCGCCGATCGCGTTGCCGTTCGCATCGGCGACGGTGCGCCCGATGAGCTCGCTCACCGACACGCGCGGCCCGGCGAGCGCCGGGAGCACGACCACCATCAGCAGGGCGGCGAGTAGCCGCGGGAAGACGCGAAGAATGTGCACGAGGCTCCTTGCCGGGGCGGGCGCACGAGTAGACACTGTCGGCGCTTAACCAGTCCTTAAAAAGGAGAAAAAATGAAGAGCACATGGAGGGCCGCCCTTTGCGCCGCGGCCTTTGCCTTCGCGCCCCCGGCCTTCGCGCAGTACGGCCTCGCCGACGAGGGCTTCTATGCCGGCGGCACGCTCGGCATGAACGCCGACGACGAGATCGCGTGGCGGCTGCTCCTCGGCTACCAGGTGAACCGCAACTTCGCGCTCGAGCTCGGCTACCACGACCTCGGCAAGCACAACATCGCCGGCTTCCCGCTCGAGAGCAACGCGGTCGAAGTGCTGGCGGTCGGCCGCCTGCCGCTCAACGAGCAGGCCGCGCTCTACGGCAAGCTCGGCGGCTATCGCGGCAAGATGACCGGCGGCGGCGCGGACGAGACCAATCATGACCTCACGCTCGGCCTCGGCTTCGAGTACGCGCTCTCCGGCAACCTCGCCGCGCGCGCCGAATGGCAGCGGTATTTCTCGCTCGGCGGCGGCGCCATCCGGCAGACGGGCGACCTCGACGTGTACAGCGTCGGCGCGATCTACCGCTTCCGCTAGGGACGCAGCGCGGCCGTCGACGTGCGCGCGGCGGCTGCCTGCCGCACGAGGCGCGCTGCCTCGGCGGCGATGGCCGCCGCCGGTGCACGCACCGCCGCGGCGTCGCTCATCGCCCAGGCGAGCCGCGCATCGACGCTCGCCTGCCACGCCAGCCGCGCGGCGAGCGCGCCTTCGCCCATCAGCAAAGCTTCGCGGGCCCGCTGCATCGATTGCTGCGCGATTTCCAGCTGGGCGGGTGCATAGCGCGCGGTCGCGCTCTCCGCAGCTGCCGTCAGCGGAACGAGAAGCCCTAGAAGAAGCACCAGGCGGCGCATGCGGCCCACGTTACGAGCCGCCCGGTTAAGCAGCGCTTAAGTGACGTCGTGTCATCTTCGTGTCATGACCTCACCGCAAGAAGGGCCACTCGACGAGGCCGGCATCGCATCGGCGCCGGTGTCGCACGGCGCGTACCGCCTTTGGGACCGCGAACGCGTCGTGTTCGTCGGCGTGACGAGCGGCGCGCGCACCCTGCGCACCGAGCTCATGCGGCACTGGCGCGGCGACTTCGGCCCTACGCAGCGCGCGAGCCATTTCGAATGCCTCGCCGCCGCGACCGCGGGCGAGGCGCATGAACACTATCTCTCGCTCTATCTCAGCTCCGGCCTGCGCGCCGAGCCGGGAACGGGGGTTGCTCGACGCGAGGGATGACCCGACTCGAGAAGCAGTTCCACATTCGGGTTCTGCCCATTGATCCCGGCGCCCGCGGGGCTGCCGCGGGTGCGGCGGGCGGCACTTTCGCCGGCGGCACCGGCGGCACGCCGGGCCCGGGCGGGGGCAAGCCGGGCACTACTTAAGCAAGTCTTAAATGAAAAGCCCGCATGCTAGGCTCCTCACATGCGAGCGCTAGTCGTCGAAGATGACCCGATGATCGGGCGGGCCGTGGTTGCCGGCCTGCACGAGCAGGGCTACGCCGTCGACTGGGTACGCGACGGACACGAGGCCGAGCTCGCCCTCGCCCACGCCGTGTACGACGTCGCGCTCCTCGATCTCGGCCTGCCGCGCCGCGACGGCCTCGAGGTGCTGAAGGGCGTGCGCCGCGCGAAGAACGACCTGCCGGTGCTGATCATCACGGCGCGCGACTCGGTCGCCGACCGCATCGCCGGCCTGGATAGCGGCGCGGACGACTATCTCGTCAAGCCGTTCGACCTCGATGAGCTTCTGGCCCGCACGCGCGCGGTGATCCGCCGCCACGGCGGCCGTGGGCAATCGGAAGTCGCCTACGGCGCGCTCAGCCTCGATCCGGTGCAGCGGCGCGTGGTGTTCCACGGCGCCGAGGTCGAGCTCTCGCCGCGCGAGTTCGCCGTGCTGGAAGCGCTGATGAAGGAGCCCGGCGCGGTGGTGTCGCGCGAGCGGCTGGAAGACGCGGTGTACGGCTGGGGCGAGGAGATCGGCTCGAACTCGATCGAGGTGCACGTGCACCACCTGCGCCGCAAGCTCGCCGCGGACCTGATTCGCAACGTGCGCGGCGTCGGTTACCGGGTGGCCCGCCTGCAGTGAAAAGCATTCGCAGCTACCTGCTGCTATGGCTGGTGGGCGGCCTGGCAGCCGGCAGCGTCGCGGTTCTCGCCGGCACCTACGCGCTGACGCGCAGCCAGGTCGGCCGCATGTTCGACGAGGAGCTGCGCCAGGTCGCGCTCGCCGTGCACGTGCGCGAGGACAACTTCGGCCAGCGGCGCGTGCGCATTGCGCGGCCCGGCTTCTCGCTCTCGGTGCGCGCCTATGACTCGACCGGGCGCACGTATTTCGAGACGCTGATGCCATCGCTGCCGTCCGAGACGCCCCTCGTCTTCACCGAGGGACTGACCAACATCCCTACGGGCGACGGGCCCTGGCGCCTGTACACGCACGTCACTTCCGACGGCATCGTGCAGGTCGGCCAGCCGCTCGCCACGCGCGATGCGCTGGCGCGCGAGCTCTCGATCCCGGTGCTGATGCCGATACTCATGCTGATCCCGCTCCTCGCCGCGCTCATCGCCTGGGCGCTGCGCCGCGGGCTCGCCCCGCTGCAGGAGGCCTCGCGCTCGGTGAGCGACCGCGACGTGTCGCGCCTCGACCCGCTGCCCACCGCCGGCGTGCCGGGCGAGCTCCTGCCGCTCATCCAGCAGATCAACGCCCTCCTCCTGCGGCTCGACATCTCGCTCGATGCGCAGCGCCGCTTCCTCGCCGACGCCGCGCACGAGCTGCGCTCGCCGGTGTCGGCCCTCGCGCTGCAGGCACAGCTCGCGCAGCGCGCGCAGTCGCAGCAGGCGCGCGAGGCGGCGCTGGAAGAGCTGCGCCTCGGCACCGAGAGGACCCGACGCCTGGTGCAGCAGCTTCTCGACTTCGCGCGCCTCGAGCCCGGCGTGCCCTCCGGGCCGCTGCTGCCGATCGATCTCGCGCGCGTCGCGCGCGACGTGGTCGGCGCGCATGCGAGCCTCGCCGACGAGCGCGGCGTGGACCTCGGCGCCGAGACGAGCGGCCCGGCGTACGTCTCCGGCATCGAGGCGGAGCTCACCTCCCTCGTCGCGAACCTGGTCGACAACGCGCTGCGCTACGCGCCGGCCGGCAGCTCCGTCACCGCCTCCGTGCGCCAAAGCGGACACAGCGTTGAGCTCGCCGTGGTCGACGGCGGGCCCGGCATCCCCGCCCCCGAGCGCGAGCGCGTCTTCGAGCGCTTTCACCGCCTGCCGGGCGACGTCACGCCGGGCAGCGGCCTGGGCCTGTCGATCGTGAAGTCGATCGCCGAGCGCCACGAAGCGACCATCCGCCTCGAAGACGCCACCTCGGATGCCAGCCAGCCGGGCCTCGCGGCGCGCGTCACGTTCCGCGCCGCCGTGGTGCAGGAGCTGCATCGCCCGCCGCGCGCGGTGAACCCCGGCGCCACCAAGAATTTAAGTCCGGCTTAAGTTATGCGGCGCCATGCTGGCGCCCGCATTTCGTGTATCTCTCCTAGTTTTTCCCAGTCCGCGGGCCGCGGTGTTGGAGGATGCGAAAGAGGAGCATCGCGGCCCGCTATTTTTCCGGCGGCTACTCGTGCTCTCGCCGCACCGCCCACAGACCCACTGCCGCCACGACGAGCGGTAGCACCAGCAGGAAAGCGAACTCCCGGTCGACGCTCGCCAGCCACGCCTGCCATGCGGCGACATCGAATGCATCGCCGATGTGGCCGCTCAATCCCCAGAGGCAGGCGATGGCGATGCACGTCGGCGGCAGCGCCGCGGCGAGCAGGCCGAAGGCGTTGATGGACCGGTCCTCGAAGCGGTCCTTCAGGATGGCGAACCCCGCCGGGTTGGGCGCATTGGCGATGACCGTCAGCCCGCCACCGGCCACCGCGCCGGCGACGAGCGCGTACTTGAAGTCCTCCGACACGCCGCCGACCAGCGATCCGAGGTAGGTCAGCGCCGCGTTGTCGGTGATCGCGGTGAGCGCCGCCGCGCCGAAAAAGAGCGCCGAATCGTCTAGGTTCACGAGCACGTCCTGCAGCCACCACTTCTGCTGGCCGCCGAGCACCACCAGGCCGGCGAGGAAGAACGCCACCATCAGCCCCTCGCGCAGCATCAGCCGGTCCTGGTGGCGCCGGTACGCTTCCGCGAGGCCGAGAAAGATGAGGAAAAGTCCCATGAACACCTCGGGATCGTGGCTGGCGAGGACCACCAGCGCGAGGATGGCGAGGTTCACCGCGACGAAGGCCCGCGGCACGCGGCCGGCGCGGTCGCCGGCCGCCGCCGCGCGCTGGCCGGCGAGCTGCCGCCGGAACACGAAGGTGACGAGCGCGCTGTTGATCAGCACGGCCGCCAGCGCCTTCCAGCCGAGCGTGGCGAAGATGTGCGCCGTGCTCCAGTCCCATTGCGCAGCCACCATCAAGACCGGCGGCGCGGCGAAGTTGGTGAGCGTGCCACCGATCGAGACGTTGACGAAGAGCACGCCGAGCGTCGCATAGCGCAGCCGCGCGGAGGCGGCGCGCGTGAACACGGTATCGCGCAGCATGAGGGCGGCGAGGGTCATCGCGGCCGGCTCGGTGATGAACGAGCCCAGCAGTGGCACGAGCGCGAGGCTCACGAAATACACGGCGAGCGGGCGCTCGAGCGGCAGCCGGGCGGCGGCGAAGGCCACCGTGTCGCGCGCGAGCTGCATCACCGGCCGGCTGGCGGCGATCACCATGATGACGAAGACGAACATCGGCTCGACGAAGCGGCGCGAGTCGAGATAGTCCGAGGTCTCGCCCCAGCCGAGGGCG
>DATMIG010000161.1:0-2806 GCA_035554335.1 Burkholderiales bacterium | reverse complement strand
TGTCGCCCCTGACATTGTTGTCGCGCTTGAGATCGCCGCACGGCACCACGAGGTCGTTGAAGAAGCCCGAGAGCCACGCCGCCGCCGCGTTCTTGTGGCTCGCGAGCGCGAGCTCGTCCTGCTCCTTGCGGCCGATCTGCCATTCCTTCGCCATCTCCTCGCAGTGCTGTCCCATCGACAACCCGGTGCGCGGCTCGCCCACGCCCGGATGCTTCGGCGCGAGGTCCCATGGGCGGAGATCGCCGATCGTGCCGAGCTTGTCGCCCCAGGTCTTGCCGCGCGAGAGCGAGAGCACCGTGCGCTGCAGGTTGCGGCTGTAGGTGAGCGGCACGTCGCTCGCGCTGTCCGCGCCGCCGGCGATGGCGCAGTCGATTTCCCCCAGTGAAATCCGGTTGGCGAGCTGCGCCGTCGCCGACAGGCTGGTGCCGCACGCGCGCTGCAGGTCGTAGGCCGGCGTGGTTGGATGCAGGCCCGAACCCAGCGTGCATTCGCGCGCGAGGTTCCAGTCCTTCGAATGCTTGATCACCGCGCCGGCGGCCACTTCGTCGACGCGCTCGTTGCGCAGCCCGTACTTTTCGATAAGCGCCTTGAGCGCCGCGGTGAGCATGTCCTGGTTGGAGAGCTCGTTGTACGCGCCGTTCGCGCGCGCGAACGGGATGCGGACGCCGCCGAGCACGGCGACGGGGCGTGGTATGTTGGCCATGGCGCACTCTACCGGGAAATAAATGGGGTCAGACCCCAATTACTGAAGCTTCGCGCGGAACCATCGATGCTCGAGCTCCTCATCAAGAACGGCACCATCGTCGACGGCACGGGCGGCCCCATCCGTCACGGCGACGTCGGCGTGTCCGAAGGCCGCATCACGCTGATCGGCAGCTCGGACGAGCGCGCGCTGCGCACGATCGACGCCGACGGCCTGGTCGTCGCGCCCGGCTTCATCGACCCGCACACGCACTACGACGCGCAGATCTGCTGGGACGAGGGCCTCACGCCCTCCTCGTGGCACGGCGTCACCTCGGTGGTGATGGGCAACTGCGGCGTCGGCATCGCGCCGTGCCGGCCGGCGGCGCGCGAGATCGCGATGCGCGACCTCGTCAACGTCGAGGCGATCCCGTTCGAGGTGCTGAAGGCGGGCATCACGTGGGACTGGGAGACCTTCCCGCAGTACATGGACGCCGCAGAGAAGCGCAGGAGCGCGCTCAACCTCGCCTTCCTCGCACCGCTCACGCCGTTGCGGCATTACGTGATGGGCGAAGCGTCGATGGAGCGCGCCGCGGATGCCGCGGAGACGGCGAAGATCGCGCACCTCCTCGGCGAAGCGATGGACGCGGGCGCGTTCGGCTTTTCCAGCACGCTCCTCAACCAGCACCTCGGCTACCAGGGCCGGCCGCTCGCCTGCCGCAACGCGAGCCGCGAGGAGCTGAAGGCGTACTGCAACGAGCTGCGCGCGCGCCGCAAGGGCGCGATCGAGATCGCCATGACGCGCCAGCTCGGCGTGATGGAGGACGCGGAGCTCCAGCTCCTCGACTTCATGCTCGACGAGAGCCGGCGGCCGATCACCTACATCGCGCTCTTCGACCGCGACGACCTGCCGGAAGCGGTGCGCACGACGCTGAAGAAGAGCGCGCCGATGATCGCGCGCGGCGCGCGGCCGCAGACCTCGCCGCTGCCGCTCACGCGCGAGATCAACATGCGCAATCCCTTCTCGTTCGCCGCCTTCCCCTCGTGGCAGCGCGTGTTCGAGGACAAGTCGAAGCCGGCGCAGGCCGCCGTCTATCGCGATCCGGCATTCCGCCATGCCTTCCGCGAGGACTTGAAGCGCCCGGCGTCCTTCGGCAACTGGGCGCGCATCACGGTGCATGAAGTCAAGAACGCCCGGCTCAAGGCACTCGAAGGCCGCACGGTGGCCGACATTGCCGCCGAGCGCGGCGTGGACGGCGTCGATGCGCTGCTCGACATCACGCTCGAGGACGATCTCGACAACGAGTTCACGATGCAGTCGTTCAACACGCGCGTGGATCGGATGGCGGAGCTGCTCAATGACCGGAGTGTGTTGCTGGGGCTGGGCGACGGCGGCGCGCACCTCGACATGCTGTGCGACTCGGGGTATCCGACGTACGTGCTCGGTACCTGGGTGCGCGAGCGGAGGGTCCTGACTCTAGAGGAAGCCGTGCGCCGGATGACCTCCGACCCGGCCGACTTCTTCGGCATCCGCAACCGCGGACGCCTGAAGCCCGGGTTCGCCGCCGACATCACGCTCTTCGATCCGGCGAAGGTGGGCTCGGCCGGGCGTCCGGAGCGCCGCTACGACCTGCCCGGCGGCGCGAAGCGCATGGTGATGCGCTCCGAAGGCATCGAGTTCACTCTCGTGAACGGCGTCGTGACCTGGGAGCGCGGCGCGCTGACGGGAGCCGTCGCCGGCGAGGTGCTGCGTTCCTAGCATTTACAAGGGGGCCGGCGGCACGGTGGTGGTGCCGAAGATGGTGTTCCTCGACCGCGCCGACGGCGGCCACCTCATCGTCAATCCGCCGCGCGACGTGTGGGAGCAGAGCGAGCTCTCGGCGATCGAGGTCGCCCACTGGTGGTTCCTCGTCGGCGCCATCGGCCGCGCGATGATCGACGTGCTGCCGCAGCTCGACGGCGGCTGCGTCAACTACTTCGAGGCGGGCAACTGGGCGCTGAACCCGGCCGCGCCTCCCAAAGGGCCCAAATCGGCGAAGGAACACCGGCGCGTGCACATGCACGTCTTCGGCCGCAGCCCGCGCGCGAAGCATCCGTCGTGGCGCTGGGGCGAGGCGCCGCGCCT
>DATMIG010000160.1:0-10633 GCA_035554335.1 Burkholderiales bacterium | reverse complement strand
CGCCCGCGCATCGAGGCGAACCTGGCCATCGCGCGGCTGCGGCGGGGCGACCTCGACGTCGGAGCGCGCCTGGAAGGCGCCGCTGCTTACTGCAGGGAGAACAGCGAGCGCCACCATCTCGCGCGTTGCCTGGAGGGCTTGGCAGAGCTCGCGCTCGCACGGGGCGACGCCGCCCGCGCGCTCGCCTGCGCGGACGAGCTTCTCGCTCTGGTCGAACCGGTCGGCGCCCGGGAGCTGGCGCAGCGGGCGCGCGCGGCGCGCGATCGGGCTATGCGGTTAGCGCGGTAAACCCGGCGGCTCGCTAGCCGCCGCTCTTCGCCGTCTCGCCCTTCGGCTCGACCGCTTTCATGGAGAGGCGCACGCGGCCCTTGTCGTCGGCCTCGAGCACCTTCACCTTCACGACCTGCCCTTCTTTCAGGTGATCGGACACGGCATTCACGCGCTCGTGGCTGATCTGCGAGATGTGCAGCAGGCCGTCGCGGCCGGGGAGCAGCTGCACGATCGCGCCGAAGTCGAGCAGGCGCAGCACCGTGCCTTCATAGACCCGGCCGACTTCCACGTCCGCGGTCAGCTCCTGGATGCGCTTCTTCGCCGCCTCGCCGCCTTCGGAGGACACGCAGGCGATGGAGATCGTGCCGTCGTCCTCGATCTCGATCGTGGTGCCGGTCTCCTCCTGGATGCCGCGGATCACCACGCCGCCCTTGCCGATCACGTCGCGGATCTTGTCCGGGTTGATCTTCATCTTGATGATGCGCGGCGCGAAGGTGGAGAGCTGCTCGCGCGAGCCCTCGATCGCCTGCTTCATGATGTCGAGGATCGAGAGCCGCGCCTCGCGCGCCTGGTCGAGCGCGACCTTCATGATGGCCTTGTTGATCGACTCGATCTTCAGGTCCATCTGCAGCGCGGTGACGCCCTTGTCGGTGCCCGCCACCTTGAAGTCCATGTCGCCGAGGTGGTCCTCGTCGCCGAGGATGTCGGACAGCACCGCGAAGCGCGGGCCTTCCTTGATCAGGCCCATCGCGATGCCGGCGACGTGCGCCTTGATCGGCACGCCGGCGTCCATCAGCGCGAGCGAGCCGCCGCAGACCGAAGCCATCGAAGAGGAGCCGTTCGACTCGGTGATCTCCGAGACGACGCGCAGCGAGTAGCCGAACTCTTCCGGCGTCGGCAGCAGGCCGACCAGCGCGCGCTTCGCGAGGCGGCCGTGGCCGATCTCGCGCCGCTTGGAGGGTCCCATGCGCCCGGTCTCGCCGGTCGCATACGGCGGCATGTTGTAGTGGAACATGAAGCGCTCGCGGTATTCGCCGGAGAGCGCATCGATGATCTGCTCGTCGCGCCCGGTGCCGAGCGTGACCGTGACGAGCGCCTGCGTCTCGCCGCGCGTGAAGAGCGCGGAGCCGTGCGTGCGGGGAAGGACACCCACCCTGACGGTGATCGGCCGCACGGTGCGGGTATCACGCCCGTCGATGCGCGGCTCGCCGTCGAGGATCTGGCCGCGGACGATCTTCGACTCGAGGTTGAAGAAGGTTTCCTTCACCAGGTTGACGTTCACCTCGGCGTTCTCGGCGACCAGCTTCTCGAGCGCGGCTTTGCGGATCTCGTTCAGGCGCGTATTGCGCGTCTGCTTCTGCTTGATGCGGAATGCCTCGCGCATGTCGGCCTCGGCGAGCTCGGCGACGCGGGCGATCAGCGCTTCATCCTTCACCGGCGGCTTGAAGTCCCACGCCGGCTTGCCCGCCACTTCGGCGAGCTCGTGGATCGCCTGGATGGCGGCCTGCATTTGCTCGTGGCCGTAGACCACGCCGCCCAGCATCACGTCCTCCGAGAGCTCCAGCGCCTCGGACTCGACCATCATCACGCCCTGCTCCGTGCCGGCGACGACGAGGTTGAGCTTCGATTCCTTGAGCTGCGTGGCGGTCGGGTTGATGACGTAGTCGCCGTTCAAGTAGCCGACGCGGCACGCGCCGATCGGGCCGTTGAACGGGATGCCCGAGAGGGTGAGCGCCGCCGACACGGCGAGCATCGCCGGAATGTCGGAGTCGACCTCGGGATTGAGCGACAGCACCTGCGCGACGACCTGCACCTCGTTGAGGAAGCCGTCCGGGAAGAGCGGGCGGATCGGGCGGTCGATGAGGCGCGAGGTCAGCGTCTCCTTCTCGGAAGGACGCCCTTCGCGCTTGAAGAAGCCGCCGGGAATCTTGCCCGCGGCATAGGTCTTCTCGACGTAGTCGACGGTGAGCGGGAACCAGTCCTGGCCGGGCTTGGGATCCTTGGCGGCGACGACGGTGGCGAGCACCACGGTGTCGTCCATGCTGCAGAGGACGGCGCCGTGCGCCTGGCGGGCGATCTCGCCGGTTTCAAACGTGACCTGGTGACTGCCGAACGTGAATGTTTTCTTGACGGGATTCAAAGGAAGGTCCTCTCAGGCGGCAAATAAAAAACGCTCACCGCGCACGGTGAGCGTCGTTTTACTGCGGCATCGGGAAAATTATTTGCGTAGGCCCAGCTTCTCGATCAGTTCGCGGTACTTGTCCGCGTCCTTGCGCTTCAGGTAGTCGAGCAGCTTGCGGCGCTGGCTCACCATCACGAGCAGGCCGCGCCGCGAGTGGAAATCTTTGGTGTGGGTCTTGAAATGCTCGGTGAGGCCGTTGATGCGCTCGGTCAGGAGCGCCACCTGCACCTCGGGCGAGCCCGTGTCCTTGCCGGAGCGCTGGTACTGCTTCACCAGCTGCGCCTTCTGCGGGACCTGCAATGCCATCGCTTCTCTCTTTCGCTGTCTTCGTCAAATTTTGAGCCGGCGATTTTAACCGATGCGCCGCTCCGGTCACAAGGTTTTTCGATGTTTATCAGCCGCTTGTGTAAGCCTCAGCGCACGCAGCACGCCTTCGGCCGCGGCGCCGAGGCCGATGACGCCGCCGTCCGCCCGGTACAGGGCTCGCACCCCGTCGCCCACGTCGCTGATTTTCAATGGCTGGCCATTGCGCAGGCGCGCCTCGGCGGCCGCGTCGAGCTCGGTGCGCGGCAGGCCCTGCAGCAGCGAGGCGAGCGGCCGCAGCTTCGAGCGGTCGCCCGATGCCCGGAGCTCGTCGAGTGTTACGGCGTCGCGGACGCTGAAAAGCCCCGACGCGGTGCGCCGGAGGGCCGCCAGGTGCGCCCCCGTGCCGAGCACGCCGCCGATATCCTCGGCGAGCGTGCGGATATAGGTGCCCTTGCTCGCCCGCACGCGCAGCTCGAGCAGGTCGGCCTTGCGCGCAAGCAGCTCCAGCTCGTGGATCCGGACCCGGCGGACCTTGCGCTCCACGGTGCCGCCCTTGCGGGCGATCTTGTAGAGCGGCACGCCCTCGTGCTTCAGCGCCGAATGCATCGGCGGCAGCTGCTCGATCTCGCCGCGGAAGCGCGCGAGCGCCGCATGGATCCGGTCGACGGAAACGTCGACCGGGTGTGACTCGACAATGCGGCCTTCGGCGTCACCGGTATCCGTGCGCTCGCCCAGCTTAACCGTCGCCAGATACTCCTTGTCGGCGTCCAGCATCGGGCCGGCGAACTTGGTCGCCTCGCCGAAGAGGATCACCAGCAGTCCCGAAGCGAGCGGGTCGAGCGTGCCGCCGTGGCCGGCCTTCTTCGCGCCGAAGAAGCGCTTCGCTTCCTGCAGTGCCGCGTTGGAGCTCAGCCCCAACGGCTTGTCGAGGAGCAGGACGCCGTCGCTCATCTTCCTATTTGTTGCGGTTGGCCTGGTCGATGAGGCGCGAGAGATGGTCGCCGCGCTCGACCGATTCGTCGTACTCGAAGCGAAGCTCGGGCGTCGTGTAGAGCTTGATGCGCTTCGCGAGCTGCGAGCGCAGGAAGCCGGCGGAGCGCTTGAGGCCGCGCAGGGTGTCCTCCAGCTTCTCCTTCTGGAGGAGCGTGAAGAACACCTTGGCGTGCGAGAGATCCGGCGAGACGTCCACCGAGGTGATGGTGAGCATGCCGACGCGCGGATCGCGCATCTCCCGGGCAATCAGGTCCGAGAGCTCGCGCTGGATCAGGTCGCCCAGTTTCTGCGGGCGACCTTGTCCTTTCTTCACAGCGTGCGGGCCACCTCGAGCACCTCAAAGATCTCGAACTGGTCCTTCTCCTTGAGGTCGCTGAAGTTCTTCACCGACATGCCGCACTCGAAGCCGGCCTTCACCTCGCGCACGTCGTCCTTGAAGCGCTTGAGCGAGTCGATCTCGCCCGTGTGGATGACGACGTTGTCGCGCAGCACGCGCAGCTGCGCGCCGCGCTTGACGAGGCCCTCGAGCACATAGCAGCCGGCGATGGTGCCGACCTTCGAGATCTTGAACACCTGGCGCACTTCCACCAGGCCGATGACCTGCTCCTTCTTCTCCGGCGCCAGCATGCCGGAGAGCGCCGCCTTGATCTCGTCGACCGCCTCGTAAATGATGTTGTAGTACTTGATCTGGATGCCGGAGGACTCCGCGAGCTTGCGAGCCGAGGCGTCCGCACGGGTGTTGAAGCCGATGATCACCGCGCGCGCGGCCATCGCCAGGTTGACGTCGGATTCCGTGATGCCGCCGACACCGGCGTGCACCACCGTCACCTTGACCTCGTCGCTGCCCAGCCGCGTGAGCGCGTGGATCAGCGCCTCCTGCGAGCCCTGCACGTCGGCCTTGATGACCAGGTTCAGCGCCTTCTTGCCGCTCTCGGCCATCTGCTCGAACATGTTCTCGAGCTTCGCCGCCTGCTGCTTGGCGAGCTTCACGTCGCGGAACTTGCCCTGGCGGAAGAGCGCGATCTCGCGCGCCTTCTTCTCGTCGGCGAGCACCATCATGTCCTCGCCGGCATTCGGCACTTCCGACATGCCCTGCACTTCCACCGGGATCGACGGCCCGGCGGCCTGGATCGGCTTGCCGTTCTCGTCGAGCATCGCGCGAACGCGGCCGAATACCGGGCCGGTGAGCACGATGTCGCCGCGGTTCAGCGTTCCCGAGGTGACGAGCAGCGTCGCGACCGGGCCGCGGCCCTTGTCCAGGCGAGCTTCGATCACCACGCCTTTCGCCGGGGCATCCACCGGCGCCTTGAGCTCCAGCACTTCCGCCTGCAGGAGAATTTGCTCGAGCAGGTCGTCCACGCCCGCACCGGTCTTCGCCGACACGGCTACCACCGGCGAGTCGCCGCCGAATTCCTCGGGGACGACGCCGTGGCTGAGCAGCTCCTGCTTCACCTTGTCCGGGTTGGCCTCGTGCTTGTCGACCTTGTTCATCGCGACGACGAGCGGCACCTCCGCGGCCTTCGCGTGGTTGATGGCCTCGATCGTCTGCGGCATGACGCCGTCATCGGCCGCCACCACCAGCACGACGATGTCGGTGACCTTCGCGCCGCGGGCGCGCATGGCCGTAAAGGCTTCGTGGCCCGGCGTATCGAGGAACGTGATCACGCCGCGAGGCGTCTTCACGTGATACGCGCCGATGTGCTGCGTGATGCCGCCCGCTTCGCCGGCCGCGACTTTCGTGCGGCGGATGAAGTCGAGGAGCGAAGTCTTGCCGTGGTCGACGTGGCCCATGACCGTGACGACCGGCGGACGGGGCTGCTGCTCGCCGGCCTCGGCTTCCGGCGCCTCGGCGAGGAAGGATTCCGGATCGTCGAGCTTCGCCGCCTTCGCCTTGTGGCCCATCTCCTCGACCAGGATCATGGCCGTCTCCTGGTCGAGCACCTGGTTGATGGTGGCCATGGTGCCGAGCTTCATCAGCGCCTTGATCACCTCGGCCGCCTTCACCGACATGCGATGCGCGAGCTCGCCCACCGTGATGGTTTCCGGCACGGCGATCTCGCGAACGAGCGGTTCGGTCGGCTGCGCGAACGTCGTCTCGCCACCGCCGCCCTGCGGGCGGTGACCGCCGCGGCCGCGCGCATGCCAGCCGCCAACGCCGCCACCGGCGTCGCCGCGCGTCTTGATCTGCCGGCGGCGCGCGGAGTCGTCGCGCAGCACGGTGGTCGGCTTCGCCTTCTTGGGCTTCTTGTCGACGGCCTTTGCATCGGCCGGGGGCTTCGGCGCATGCAGCGTGGTGGCCGGTGCAGCCGGCGCCGCCGCTGCCGCAGCGGCCGCGGCGGCTTCGGCCGCCTTCTGCTCGGCTTCCTTGCGCTCGCGTTCCTGCTTCTCGCGCAGCTCGGCGGCCTGCAGCTCGGCGAGCTGCTGCTGGCGGCGAGCTTCCTCTTCGCGCAGCTCGAGCTCTTTCGTATCGACCGCGGGGGCCGCCGGCGGCGGCGGCGGTGGCGCCTCGGCGGCGACGGCCGCGGCGGTCACTTCCGCCGGGTCGCGCTTCACGAAGACGCGCTTCTTGCGTACCTCGACCTGCACCGTGCGGAACTTGCCGCTCGCGTCGGTCTTGCGGATCTCGCTCGTCTGCTTGCGCGTGAGCGTGATCTTGTTCTTGGTTTCCGCGGAGCCGTGGGTCTTGCGCAGATACTCGAGCAGGCGCGACTTGTCCTGCTCGCTCAACGAATCGTTGGGCTGCTTCTTCTCGACCCCGGCGGCGCGCAGCTGCTCGAGCAGGACCGAAGGCGGAACCTTCAGCTCGCTCGCGAACTGGGCAACGCTGGTTTGAGCCACTATGCAGCCTCCTTGCTATCCGTGAACCAGTGCGCGCGAGCGGCCATGATCAGCTTCTTGGCCTTCTCGGCGTCCATGCCGGTCATTTCCGAAAGCTCGTCCACCGCGAGGTCGGCGAGGTCGTCGCGCGTCTTCACGCCGCCCTCGACCAGCTTCGCCGCGAGCGCGCTGTCCATGCCCTCGAGCTTCAGCATCTCCGGGTCGACGCCTTCCATCTTCTCTTCGTTCGCGATCGCCGCCACCAGCAGGGCGTTCCTCGCCCGGTTGCGCAGCTCGTTCACCGTGTCCTCGTCGAACGACTGGATCTCGTTCAGCTCGTTGATCGGCACGTAGGCGATTTCCTCGAGCGTGGAGAAGCCCTCCTCGATCAGGATGTTGGCGACCTCCTCGTCGACATCGAGCTTCTCCATGAACTGCTGCTTGATGCGGCCGGACTCTTCCTGCTGCTTCTTGTTCGACTCTTCTTCGGTCATCAGGTTGATCTGCCAGCCGGTGAGCTCGGAAGCGAGCCGCACGTTCTGGCCGCTGCGACCGATCGCCACCGCGAGGTTTTCCTCGTCGACGACGACGTCCATCGCGTGCTTTTCCTCGTCGACGACGATCGACGAGACTTCGGCGGGCGCCAGCGCGCCGATCACGAACTGCGCCGGATCCGCGGACCAGAGCACGATGTCGACGCGCTCGCCGGCGAGCTCCTGCGTCACCGCCTGCACGCGCGAGCCGCGCATGCCGACGCAGGTGCCGATCGGGTCGATGCGCTTGTCGTTGGTGTGGACGGCGATCTTGGCGCGGATGCCCGGATCGCGGGCGGCCGATTTGATTTCCAGCAGGCCTTCCTCGATCTCCGGCACCTCGAGCTCGAAGAGCTTCATGATGAACTGCGGCGCGGTGCGCGACAGGATGAGCTGCGGGCCGCGCGCCTGGCGATCGATCTTCGCCACCCACGCGCGCACGCGATCGCCCACGCGCAGGTTTTCTTTCGGGATCATGTGCTCGCGCGGCAGCAGCGCCTCCAGGCGGCCGGATTCGATGATGGCGTTGCCGCGCTCCATGCGCTTCACCGTTCCGGTAACCAGCTCGTCGCCGCGCGACAGGAAGTCGTTGAGGATTTGCTCGCGCTCGGCGTCGCGGATCCTCTGCAGGATGACCTGCTTCGCGGTCTGCGCGCCGATGCGGCCGAACTCCACGTTCGGGATCGGCTGCTCGAGAATGTCGTCGACCTTCGCGTCGGCCTTGCCGCGGTCCTGCGCCTCCTCGACCGACAACATCTGCGCGGTGTTCCAGTCGGGCGCATCGTCGGGGAACACCTTCCAGCGGCGGAAGGTCTCGTAATTGCCCGTGGCCTTGTCGATCTGCACCCGGACGTCGATATCCTCGGTGTACTTTTTCTTGGTCGCGGAGGCGAGCGCCATCTCGAGCGCACCGAATACGATGTCGCGCGGGACGTTTTTCTCCCGGGCGAGGACATCGACCAGCATCACCAATTCCCGATTACCCGCTACGACTGGATTGCTCGCTGCCACTTTTGACCTCTCACAGTTCGGGCACCAGGCGCGCGCGCTCGACATCGTCGAGCGCCAGCCGCACCGTCGCCTGCCCTTCCAATTCCATCGTCACTCGTCCGTCTTCCGCGCCCTGCAAGCGGCCGACGAAGCGCTTGCGTCCGCTCGCATCCGCCGTGCGCATGCGCACGTCGGCCTTCTGGCCGGCGAAGCGAGCGAAATCCGCCTGCTTGCGCAGCGGCCGGTCCAAACCAGGGGATGAAACTTCCAGGCGGTCGTAATCCACTCCCTCGACCTCGAACACTCGCGAGAGCTGCCGGCTCACCGCCGCACAGTCCTCGACGTCGATGCCGCTCGGCTTGTCGATGAAGAGGCGCAAAAAACGCCCCCCGTTCGCCGCTTGCAGATCGACGAGTTCGTACCCCATGCCGGCCACCACCGGCTCTACCAGTGCTTCCAGAGCTGCCATAAGAAACGGGGCCGACAAACAAAAAATGGGCCGAAGCCCATCTTTTTGCCTGCACCCTTCAAAGCTTTTGAAGTTTAACAGGATTTGCTAGTTCGCGCCACATTCCCGGCGCGAGATCGCGCGGCAGCTCGATCGGTCCGTAGCGGATGCGGATCAGGCGGCTGACGCGCGCGCCCACCGCTTCGAACATCCGGCGCACTTCGCGGTTGCGGCCTTCCTTCAGCATGACGCGGTACCAGCGGTTTGCGCTCGTCGAGGCGCGGGGATCGACGGGCTCGATGCGCTCGAACGCCGCCTCCCCATCCTCGAGATGGACGCCGCGGCGCAATCTTTCAAGATCGACAGGCCCCTGCACGCGCACCTGGTATTCGCGCTCGATGCCGTAGCGCGGATGCATCAGGCGGTTGGCGAGCCCGCCGTCGTCCGTGAAGAGAAGGAGGCCGGCGCTATTCAGGTCCAGCCGGCCGACCGCTATCCAGCGCCCCGGCGGCAGCTTGCTGAAGACGGTGGCCCGGCCTTCCGGGTCGCTGCGGGTGACGAGCTCGCCCTCGGGCTTGTTGTAGATCAGGACGCGGCCCGGCTGCGAAGCGGCCGGCTCGACCGGCCGGCCGTCGACGGCGATGGCCTCGCCGGTCGCACGATCGCCGAGCTTCGCGACGCGGCCGCCGACGGTGACGCGCCCGGCTTCGATCCAGGATTCGATCTCGCGCCGCGAGCCTAGCCCGGCGGCCGCCAGGACCTTCTGGAGGCGCTCAGCCTTCTGTGCCGGTGGCGGCGGGTTCAGCGGTCGCTTCGGCGGCGGCTTCCGCAACGGGCTCTACAGTCGGTTCCGAATTTGCAGGCCGCACGCCCGCCTCGGCAGTGGGACCGGGCTCGAGCTGCAGCGTCTGCGCGATTTCCTCGAGCGGCGGCAGCTCCTCCAGGGAGCGCAGGCCGAGATCGTCCAGGAATTTGCGGGTCGTGCCGTAGAGCGCCGGACGTCCCGGCGTCTCCCGGTGGCCGAGCGTGTCGATCCATCCGCGCGATTCCAGGGTGGCGATGATGGTGGAAGCCACGGCGACGCCGCGGATGTCCTCGATATCGCCGCGGGTGACGGGTTGCCGGTAGGCGATGATGGCCAGCGTTTCCATGACCGCGCGCGAATACTTCGGCGGCTTCTCGGGGCTCAGGCGTTCGATATAGGGCTGGAACGAGGCAGTGGTCTGGAAGCGCCAGCCGGTGGCCACGTTGACCAGCTCCACAGCGCGTCCCTTCCACTCCTCGGCGAGCTCCGCGAGCAGGTTGCGCAAGGTGTCGGTCGACATCTCCTTGCCGAACAACCGCTTCAGCTCGTTCAGCCCTTGCGGTTCCGGCGAGGCCAGCAGTGCAGCCTCGAGAATACGCTTCACATCAGAGGGATTCAGTTCAGACGGGCTGTGCATACCCTAATTTAACGTAAATCGGCGCGAACGGCTCGGATTGCGTGACCTCGATCAGGAGCTCGCGCGCCAGCTCGAGCATCGCAAGGAAGGTGACGACGAGCACCGAGACGCCGCGCGAAGGATCGAAAAGCTCGGAAAACTCCATCACGCGTCGCTCGCGCAGCGAGCGCAGGACGCCGCTCATGTGCTCGCGCACCGAAAGCTCCTCGCGCGAGATGTGGTGGTGACGCGACATCCGCGCGCGGTGCAGGAGACTCCGCCACGCTTCGGCGAGGTCCTGGGGATGGACGTTGGGGAGCCGCTCGGTGACCTGTCGCTCGATCCAGACCGAGACCGCCACGACGTCGCGGCCGATCTGCGGCAGCTCGTCGAGCGACCGGGCAGCCTTCTTGATCTGCTCGTATTCGAGCAGGCGCCGGACGAGCTCGGCGCGCGGGTCTTCCTCCTCCGGCGCAGCCGACGGCGGGCGCGGTAACAGCAGCCGCGACTTGATTTCCATCAGCATGGCGGCCATCACCAGGTACTCGGCGGCGAGCTCGAGGTTCTTCGACCGCATGATCTCGACATACTCGAGGTACTGGCGCGTAAGCGGCGCCATCGGGATGTCCAGGATGTTCAGATTTTCCTTACGGATCAGGTACAAAAGCAGATC
>DATMIG010000159.1:0-29893 GCA_035554335.1 Burkholderiales bacterium | reverse complement strand
AACCTGAACGGGCCCGGCGAGCCGCGCAAATATGTCTAAGGCCTGGCGCTGGTTCCTGCTGGCCGCGGCGGTGGTCGCCGCCGACCAGGCGACCAAATCCATGGTGCTCGCGCGCTTCAACACCGGTGAAGGCGTGGTGCTGACGCCGTACTTCAACCTGGTGCTGGTCTACAACAAGGGCGCGGCCTTCAGCTTCCTCTCCGACGCGCCGGGCTGGCAGACGCCGCTGCTCGTCGGGTTCGCCGTCGTCGCCATCGCCATCGTCGCGCATCTCCTGTGGCGCTCGCCGCATCGGCGGGTGCTGTCGGCGGGCCTCGCGCTCATCCTGGGCGGCGCGCTCGGCAACGTCCTCGATCGCCTGCGCTTCGGGCAGGTAGTCGACTTCCTCGATTTCCACGCCGGCGCGTGGCACTGGCCGGCGTTCAACGTGGCCGACTCGGCCATCACGGTGGGAGCGGTGCTGCTCATATTGGATGGCCTTCGCAAGCACGAAAGGCGAGCTCGCGCTCCTTCTTAAGGCGCTGGCCTTCGCGGCGCACAAGCACCGCGACCAGCGCCGGAAGGACGCCGAGGCCTCGCCGTACATCAACCACCCGATCGCGCTCGCCGACGTGCTGGTGAACGAAGGCGGCGTGACGGACCACGAGGTGCTGTGCGCGGCGCTCCTGCACGACACGGTCGAGGACACCGCCACCACGCACGAAGAGCTGGTGGACGCGTTCGGCTCGCGCATCGCGCGCATGGTGGCCGAGGTCACCGACGACCAGCGCCTGCCGAAGCAGGAGCGCAAGCGCCTGCAGATCGAGCACGCGCCGCATCTCTCGGCGGGCGCGAAGCTGGTCAAGCTCGCCGACAAGATCTGCAACCTGCGCGACGTCGCCGAGCGCCCGCCGGCGAAGTGGGATCTCGCGCGGCGGCGCGAATATTTCGAATGGGCGAAGCGCGTCGTCGACGGCTTGCGCGGCATTCATCCGAGGCTCGAGGCCGCATTCGATGCCGCCTATGAGAAAATCCCATCCTGATGGACGTAGTGCTGGCCAATCCCCGTGGTTTCTGCGCAGGCGTCGAGCGCGCGATCGAGATCGTCGAGCGCGCCCTCGAGCAGTTCGGCGCGCCGATCTACGTGCGCCACGAGATCGTGCACAACCGCTACGTGGTCGAGAACCTGCGCGCGAAAGGCGCGGTCTTCGTCGAGGAGCTCGACGAGGTGCCGGAGGGCAGCACCGTGATCTTCAGCGCGCACGGCGTCTCGAAGGCGGTGCAGGCGGAAGCCGACCGGCGCCACCTCAACGTCTTCGATGCCACCTGTCCGCTGGTGAGCAAGGTGCACATCGAGGTGATGAAGATGCTGCGCGAAGGCCACGAGATCATCATGATCGGCCACAAGGGCCATCCGGAAGCGGAAGGCACGATGGGCCAGGCCGCCGCCGGCATGCACCTCGTGGAGACGCCCGAGGACGTGGCGGCGCTCGAGGTGCGCTCGCCGGACAAGCTGGCTTACGTCACCCAGACCACGTTATCGGTCGACGATGCCGCGACCATGGTCGCCGCGCTCAAGCAGCGCTTTCCGGCCATCCGCGGACCGAAGCGCGACGACATCTGCTACGCCACGCAGAACCGCCAGGACGCGGTGAAGTTCATGGCGCCGCAATGCGACGTGGTGATCGTGGTCGGCTCGCCGAACAGCTCCAATTCCAACCGGCTGCGCGAGGTGGCGGAGCACATCGGCGTCGAGTCCTACATGGTGGACAGCGCGGCCGACCTGCGGCCGGAATGGATCGCGGGAAAGCGCCGCGTCGGCATCACCGCCGGGGCGTCGGCGCCCGAAGTGCTGGTGGAGGAGCTGGTCGCGCGGCTGAAGGCGCTCGGCGCGCAGAGCGTGCGCCCGCTCGAGGGCATCCAGGAAACCGTCGCGTTCGCGCTGCCGCGCGGATTGAAACCCTAGCGGGCTAGTTGCACCACTGGTTGGCGGCGGCCTGCGCGCGCGCCTTTTCCTGCGCGACCTGGGCGTCGTCGAGGTAGTAGCGCTCGCCCTGCGGATTGACGCCGGCGATGCGCATGCCCGAGCCGAAGCGCGCGAGCTGCTCGCGCGCCTGCTGGCAGGCTTCCTGTTTGCGCCGGACCTCCGCCTGCTCGTCGCCCGCCTTCTTCTCGGCTTCCTGGCGATCCTTCTGCCGTTTCTGGAAAGCCTGCTCCGGCGTGAGCGGCGGCTTGTCGCCGGGCTTGGCTGCCGGCGCCGCGGGCGGGGTCGCCGGCGGGGTTGCGCGGATGATCTTCGAGCTCTGCCCGGGCGGGCAGGGCGACTGCAGATAAACGGTCTTCCCGCTTGGGTCGACGCACTTGTAGACCTGCGCGGACGCGGCGCCGGCGGCGAAGAGCGCAATCCAGGGCAGCAGGCGCAGCGCATTCATGCGATTCATCTTACCTTTAACGCACCGGCCCGACTGCGGTGTACACCCCGTGGTAAGCTTCTCCCCCCGCAAAAATCGCTGGTGTAGCTCAGTTGGTAGAGCAACTGATTCGTAATCAGTAGGTCGCCCGTTCGAGTCGGGCCACCAGCACCACTCCCCGGCGCCCATGGCCACCATCCTCGTCATCGACGACGACGAAAGCATGAGGGACCTGCTGCGCTTGCACCTCGCCGCCGCCGGATACGACGTGGAAGTGGCCGCCGACGCCATCGCGGCGGGCTACATGGTGCTCAGAAGCCCGCCCGATCTCATCATCACCGACGTCAACATGCCGCACCTCGACGGCTTCGAATTCATCGAGGCGCTGCGCTCGGACAAGACGCTGCCGCGGATTCCGGTGATCTTCCTCACCTCGGTGGAGGAGGGCGACCATCGCGGCAAGTCGCTCGGCGCGGTGGGCTACGTGACGAAGCCGGTGCGGGCGGACAAGCTGCTTTCGCTCGTCGCGCAGAACGTGGCCGGCGGACGCACCCCGATCGGCTGAACCGCCGCCTAGCGCGCGGCGCGCGGGTAGCCGGCTTCGTCGAGTGCCTGGTTGTAGGAAACCTCGCTCGGTGCGGTCTCGACGCGTTTGCCGATCACCAGCACCGGGACCTGCGCATCGCCGCTCAGCTTCTTCAGCTCCTCGTAGCTCGCCGGGTCGACCACGCTCACTTCCCTGAACGGGATGCCGCGCTTGCCGAGGATTTCCCGCGCCATGTCGCAAGATGCCTTGCAGGTCGGGTGGCTGTAGAGCGTCACCGGCGAATCCTTCGATGCCCTGGCGAGCTGCGTGTTCTGCTGCTCGCCGACCGCGTTGCCTTTCAGGTTCTTCTTCTCGACGCTCTTCGCCGACGGCGGCGGCGGCGTGTCGGTGTAGTGCACGCCGCCTTTTTCGTCGACCCAGCGGTATTGCTGGGCGAAAGCCGCCCCGGCGAACAAGAGCGCTGCGACGACGAGGGTCGCCTTCATGCGGCGATCATACACGGCGCCTAGGGCGCGCATTCCCGCAGCTCGCTGCCTTCGGCGGTGCGCGCGGTTTCCTTCAGCCGCGCGAGCAGGCTGGCGTCGACGCCGCTCACCTGCAGCCAGACCTTCGGCACCGTGGCCTCGCGCTCGCCGATCTGCGCGCTGCGCACGCCCTGCGCGTGCAGCGCGGCGAGCCGCGCGCGGGCGCCGTCTTCCGTGCGGAATACGCCGAGCGAGATCGCCCAGCGGTGCGGCCCTTCGTCCTGCATCACGAAATATTCGTTGACGGCCAGCGTCTTCAGCTCCGCGGCCTTCTTCACGGCGAGCGCGCGGCTCGGCGCCGGCGGTATGAACACCCACCAGTGCGCCTGCTCCTCGGTGCGGCGCTGGGTGAGCCGCGGGCCGAGCGCGAGCGGCTCGAGCGCCTTCTCGGCGCGCGGCGCGTCGGCGAGCGTGAAGCTGCCCCATTCGATGCATTTCAAGGCGGCCACGGCCGTCGGTACCGGTCGCGCGCTCACCGGGGGCGGCGGCGTCGGCGTCGGGGCCGGCACTTCGCCGGGCGCGATGACTTTCAGCTTTTCCGGCTCGATCTGGCGGGCGAGGGGCGCCGGATCCGAGCCCGCCTCGGGCGGCGACACGTAGCGCGACCAGGCGAAAAAGACGACGTTGGCGAGGACGAGGAGGAGGAAGAGCGTCCTCACCGCGCCGCCTTCAACGAAGGGCGCGCCCGCGACGCGGCCCGTTCGCTGAGGGCGATGTGGGCGAGGCCGTCGAGCACCAGGTTCTCGACGTAGCGACGCGGCATGGAAAGCTGGTCGACGAGCGCGCGTCCCGCGCCGCCGGCGACGATGCAAAGCGGCGCCGGCGCCGCTTCGCGGAACACGCGATACATCCGCTCGACCGCGCCCGCCTGCGCGTGCCGGCAGCCGGTCTCGATGGCGTCGAGCGTGCTGCGCGGCTGGTCGGTGTATTTGCCCTCCTGCAGCGGCAGCCGGCCGGTGTGCTCGTGCAGCACGAAGCGCATCAGGTCCACGCCCGGCAGGATCGACCCGCCGAGGAATTCACCCTCCGCCGTCAGCATGTCGACCGTGGTCGCGGTGCCGGCGTTGACGACGAGCGATGCGCCGTTATGGATCGAGCGGGCGGCGATCAGCGCCGCCCAGCGGTCGGGGCCGAGGATCTCGGGCCGCTCGTAGCCGTTCTTCACGCCGTAGCCCTCGGCCTCGGCGCGCAGCCACAGCGGCTCGGCGTCGAAGATGCTCGTCCAGTTGACGAGCAGCTGGTGCGCGCCTTCCCCGGCGACGTTCGAGATCACGATGCGCTCGGGCGCCTCGTGCGTGATGGAGAACGGATTGACGTGGTCGCTCGAGGCGGCGAACTCGATCAGCGACACGGTGGCGACGCTCGTCCAGCCGTCGCCGTCGTGCCAGCCCCATTTCACGCGCGAATTGCCGGCGTCGATGGCGAGGATCATGTGCGCCTCATTATAAGAGGCCGTGCCGCCACGACGCGTGCGCTATGCACCGTGCGCAGCCCGCGCGCCGTCTGGAGGCGCAGCGCGCCATCCTCGGCGAGCCCGCTCGCCACGCCGGAGAGCACGCGGCCGTCGGCGAGGCGCACGCGCAGATGGCGGCCGGCGAGGCCGTCGAGGGCTTGCCATTCGGCGCGCGTCGGCTCGAGCCCGGACGTCTCGAAGCGCGCAAGTGCCTCCTTGAGCCGCTGCGCCACGGTGGTGATCACGCGGCCGCGGCTCGGCGCGGCGATCCAGCGCTCGAGGCTGGCCATGCCGCGCGCCACGCGAGCGGAGAGCTCGTGGCTCGCGCGGCAATTGATCCCGATGCCGATGACCGCCAGCGTCCCGCCGCGCGCGCTGCGCGTCTCGACGAGAATGCCGCCCAGCTTGTCGTCGCCGACCACGAGGTCGTTCGGCCACTTGAGGCGCGTGTCCGATGCGCCGAGCGCGTGCAGCGCCTGTGCCGCCGCCACGCCGGCGACCAGCGAAAGCCCGGCGAGCTCGCGGGGCGGACGCCGGCTCACATAGGCGAGCGAGAAGGTGGCGCTCCTGCCGCGGGTGGACCACCAGCGCCGCCCCCGGCGGCCGCGGCCCGCGGTCTGCTCTTCGGCGGCGAGCAGGCACGGCGGCTCGTATTCGCCCGCGAGCAGCAGGGTGTTGGTGGACGTGCAGCGCTCGAGCACGTGCACGGCGAGCCCGGGCACCTTGATCTGCTGCGCGTCGAGCGCGTCGTCCATCGCCAAATTATGATGCCGCCGGCATGAAGCCAAAAACGCTGGCGCTCGTCCTCATGGCGGCCATCGAGTTCGCGAGCCCGCTCGTCGAGAGCGTGGCGACCGGCCGCGTGTCGACGATCAGCCCCTTCGGGCTCGCGGCGCTGGCCGTCGAGGTGGTGCTGCTTTTCTGGTGGTACCACCTGGACAAGGACGAGCACGGCTACCGCGCCGGCCCGCTCATGAACGGGGGCATGCTTCTCGCGGCCATCGTGGCGCTGCCGATCTATTTCGTGCGCACGCGCGGCTGGCGCCGCGGCGCCCGCACGATCGCGCTTGCCGCCGCCTTTCTCCTCCTCACTTTCCTGCTCGGCGAAGCGGGCGAGTGGCTCGGCAGCCGTCTCGCCGCCTAAGCTGCTCGACTTTCAGTCCGGCCAGGGCCGCTGAGCGGGGCGCAGCTCTTCCACGAGGCGCGCGAGCTCGAGGACGCCCGCGTCGTCGAAGCGGTGACCGACGAGCTGGACGCCGACCGGCAGGCCGTCCGCGCTCGTCGTCCAGTTGACCGACGCCGCGGGCTGCTCGGACATGTTGTACGCCACCGTGAACGCGATGTGCGGCAGCGCATCGTGCGGATCGTTGTTCGGCGACGGCAGCTCGGCCGCGTACGGAAGGACTGGCGAGGTCGGCGAGAGGATGAAGTCGTAGGGCGCGGTGGCGGCGACCGCCGCCTCGCGCATCGCCATCACCTGCAGGTAGGCCTGCATCACCTCCCGGCCGGAGAAGCGCTCCGCGCGCCAGGTGCACCACTCGACGATGAACGGCAGCACCTTGTCGCGCTTTTCGCGCGGCAGCTGCGCGAGGTCGTTCTGCGAGCGCGCCTCGAAGAAGCGGCAGACGCCGTCCAGCATGTCGGCGCTCATGAACGAGCGCACCGGCTCCACGACGCAACCCGCCTGCTCGAGGGCTTTCGCCGCCGACTCGGCCGCGGCGCGCACCGTGGCGTCCACCGGCAGGCCGACGCCCATGGCGGGGAGGAATCCGATGCGCAGCCGCCGCCGCTCGAGACGCGCGGTGAAATCGGCGTCCGCCGGCGGCAGCGACATGAAGTCGCGCGCATCCGGCCGGGCGATCGCGTTCATGAGGAGCGCCGCGTCTTCAACGGTACGCGTCATCGGACCGGCCGCGCGCCCGGTAAAGGGCGGCAGGATCGGCACGCGGCCAAGCGAAGGCTTGATGGCGAAGATGCCGCAGTGCGTGGCGGGCAGGCGCAGCGAGCCGCCGATGTCGGTGCCGATGTGCAGCGGCGCATAGCGCGCCACCGCGGCCGCGCCCGCGCCGGAGCTCGAGCCGGACGTGTTGCGATCGAGCCGCCACGGATTGCGCGTGATGCCGTGCAGGCTGGAAAGCCCGGAGGACAGCATGCCGTAGTCCGGCATGGTGGTCTTGCCGAGCATCACGCAGCCCGCCTCGCGCACCCGTGCCGCGGGCGGCGCGTCCGCGGGCTGAGGCGGCGCGTCCTCGTTCGCCCGCGTGCCGATCGGCGCCGGGTCGCCGCGCGTGGCGAGGTTCTCCTTGATGGTGACCGGCACGCCGTCGATCGCGGAGAGCGGCTGCCCGGCGCGCCAGCGCGCCTCCGAGGCCTTCGCCTGCCCGAGCGCGAGGTCCGCGCTGACGCGGTACATGGCGTTGATGCGCGGCTCCCACGCCTCGATGCGCGCCAGGAGCGCGCGCGTCACCTCCAGCGGCGACAGCTCGCGCCGCCGGAAGGCGTCGGCCATCTGGCGGGCGGTCAGCTCGTGCGGGCGGGACATGACGAGCCGACTATATACTCGCGCGCAGGGATGAGAAGAATATTGCTGACGGGGTTGGTCGCGTTCGCTCCGCTCGCGTGCGCGGCGGAGGACGTGCGCCTCTGGCACTCGCTCGACAGCGCGATGGCGGTGCAGCTCGAGCGGCTCGCCGCCGAGTACAACGCCCGGCAGCATGAGTTCCGCGTGCAGCTCGCGCCGCTGTCCGCGGGCGGCGAAAAAGGCCTGGTGCGCCTCGGCCTGCCGATCAACGCCGCGCGGCCGGTGCTCTACTACAACCGCGACGCCTTCCGCCGGGCGCACCTCACCACCGTGCCGAAGACCTGGTACGAGATGGCCGGCGTCCTCGGCCGGCTCTCCGAATCCGGACAGGCCTGCGCCTACACGACCTCGTGGCCGGCGTGGGTGATGATGGAGAACACCGGCGGCGAATTCAGCCGGCAGGTGGTGGTGCGCTGGACCTCGATGCTCGCGACTTGGGAGAAGTCCGGCTACTTCAGCTATTCGGGACGCGCGAACGAGGGCGAGGCGCGCTTCGCCGCCGGCGAGTGCGCGGTCCTCACGTCATCGTCCGCCAGCCGTACCGAGCTCGCGAAGAAGGCCGGCTTCGAGGTGGGCGTCGCGCCGCTACCCTATTACGAGGATGCGTACTCCGATACGCGGCTCATTCCGCGCGGCCTGCCGCCCGCCGGCGCGGCGGTATGGGCGCAGCGGCAATCGGTGGGTGTCACTAACTTCTTCGCGTTCCTCGCCACGCGCGCAGCCGAGGCGCGCCGTACGCGAGACGCGATGGAAGCGGAGCTGGAAGCGGTGTGGCGCGGAGAAAAAACGGCGCTCGATGTGCTGAACGCCGTTCCGAAGTAGTTAGCCTTTAAGGCAGGAGCTCATGAATTTCTTGCGCTCGTTGCCCTTCTTGTCGCCCGCCTGCTTGTTGCACGACGCCATCTTGTCCTGCTGCTTCTTCTGCGCGGCGGTCGGCTCCTTGTCCTTCAGGCACGAGCTCATGAACGCCTTGCGCTCGTCGCCCTTCTTGTCGGCGGCCTTCTCGTTGCAGGCCTTCATGCGCTCCTGCTGCTTCTTCTGGGCAGCCGAGGGCTCTTTCTTCGCGTCCTTCTTGTCCTGCGCCAGCGCTCCGGTGGTGGCAAACGCGAGGCAGATTGCGGCGATCAGGAATTTCACGGGCGTTCCTCCAGTAGACGTTCGATAGCGGACACGAGCTTCGGGTCGTTCGGCTGGACGCGCGTGCCGAAGCTCTGGACGCGCGCGCCCTTGCGGTCGACGAGGTACTTGTGGAAGTTCCACGACGGCGCCTCGCCGCTCGCCTTGATGAGGTCCGCGTACAGCGGATTGGTCTTCAGCGCAGTCTTCGCGAACATCGGGAAGTCGATCGCGTACTGGTTGACGCAGAAGGTCGAGATCTCTTTGTTCGAGCCCGGCTCCTGGCCGCCGAAGTCGTTCATCGGAAAGCCGAGCACCACCAGGCCGCGCTTGCCGTACTGGCGATGCAGCGCTTCCAGCCCTTCGTACTGCGGCGTGTAGCCGCACTCGCTGGCGGTGTTCACCACCAGCACGACTTTGCCCGCATAGCTGCACAGCGATTGGCTGCGCTCGTCGAGGGTCTGCAGGGTGCGGTCGAAAAGGGCGGGGCACGCAGCCATGGCGCTCACCGAGAACCAGAAGAGAAGGTTAGTAAGGCAGAGGCGCATTGGGTTTGAGCGGCTGCAACGCCGCGCGGAACTGCTTCTTGATGCGCTCGAGCGCGGCGTCGTTGTCGGCCTCGAAGCGGATCACGATCACCGGCGTCGTGTTCGACGCGCGCGCGAGGCCGAAGCCGTCGCGGTACTCGACGCGCACGCCGTCGATGGTCAGCACCCGCTCGGCGTCCGGGAAGGGCTTGGACGCCTGCAGCTTGGCGACGAGCGCATGCGGCTCGCCCTCGGCGAGCTGCCAGTGGATTTCGGGCGTCGAAGGGGCGTTGGGCAACGCCTTCAGCACCGCGCTGGGGTCCTTCTCCCGCGAGAGGACCTCCAGCAGGCGCGCGCCGCCATACAGCGCGTCGTCGAAGCCGTACCAGCGCTCCTTGAAGAACGTATGGCCGGACATCTCTCCGGCAAGGAGGGCGCCTGTCTCGCGCAGCTTCGCCTTGATGAGCGAGTGGCCGGTCTTCCAGATGACGGGCTTGCCGCCATGGCGCTCGATGTACGGCGCGAGGAGGCGCGTGCTCTTCACGTCGTAGATGATCTCGGCGCCCGGGTTGCGCGACAGGACATCCTTCGCGAGCAGCATCAGCTGCCGGTCGGCGAAGATGTTCTCGCCGTCCTTGGTCACCACGCCGAGCCGGTCGCCGTCGCCGTCGAAGGCGAGGCCGAGCTCCTCGCGGCCCTTCTTCACCGTATCGATCAGCTCGACCAGGTTCTTCGGCTGCGCGGGATCCGGATGGTGGTTGGGGAAGGTGCCATCCACTTCGCAGTAGAGCTCGGTCACTTCGCAGCCCAGCCGGCGGTAGAGCTGCGGCGCGAGCATGCCGGCGACGCCGTTGCCGCAATCGATGGCGATGCGCATCGGCCGCGCGAGCTTCACGTCGCCCACGATGCGCTCGATATACGCATCGAGGATGTTCGCCTCGCTGCGCTTGCCTTTCCCGCTCTTCAGATTGTTCTTCTCGATGCGGGTGCGCAGCCCCGTGATGTCGTCGCCGTAGAGCGTCTCGCCGGCCACCACCATCTTGAGACCGTTGTACTCCGGCGGGTTGTGCGAGCCGCTCACGGCCACGCAGCTGCCGCAGTTAAGGTGATAGGCGGCGAAATAGGCGAGCGGCGTGGGCCCCATGCCGATGTCGATCACATCGGCGCCGGCGGCGAGCAGGCCTTCGGTCAGCGCGGCGACGAGCTCGGGGCCGGAGAGCCGGCCGTCGCGGCAGACGGCGAACCTCGGCGCTTTGCGTTCGATGCCGAGGGAGCCGAGCGCGCGGCCGATCTCGCGGGTGACGGCGGGCGTGAGGCTGGTCTCGACGACGCCGCGGATGTCGTAGGTGCGGAAGATTTCGGTGGGCAGTTTCACTTGCGGAAGAACTCGATGAGCCTGCGGGCGAGCCACGCGCCGGGGAATCCGACGTGGCCACCGTGGGGCGGAAATTCTAGCAACACGCACGGCGCGGCCTGTTTCGCGGCCGCGACCAGATCCTGCTCCGGAAGGAACGGATCGTTGCGCGCATTCAACACCAGCGTGGGCACGGCGACGTGCTCGAGCCAGGGGCCCGCCGACGAGGAGCTCCAGTAGTGATCGACGCCGCGAAAGCCGTGCAGCGGCGCGGTGAAGACGTCGTCGAACTCGCGGAAGGTGCGCGAGGCGGCGAGGCGCGAGCGGTCGAAGATGCCGGGAAAGGTCTCGAGCTTGGCGAGCGACTTCGGCTTCAGCGTCGAGAGGAACATGCGCGTGTATAGCAGGCGGTTGAGGCCGCGGTCTAGCGCGCGCCCGGCGGCGGCCAGATCAAGCGGCGCGGAGATCGCTGCCGCGCGGTGCACCAAGGTTCGTGCAACGTGATTTTTTTCTCCCAGCCACTTGAGCAGCGCATTGCCGCCCAGCGAGACACCGATCGCGTCGACGGGCGACGGAAACCGCCGCAGGATCCAGTCCACCTCCGCGCTGTCGCCCGAGTGATACGCGCGCGGCAGGCGATTGGCCTCGCCCGAGCAGCCGCGCCAGTGCGGGATGGCGATGCGCCAGCCGGCTTCGGGCAGCGCGCGCGCGAGGAGGCGCGCGTAATGGCTGTCGGAGCAGCCCTCCAGGCCGTGGAACAGCACCGCGAGCCGCTCGCCGTCGCCGGCGAAGTCGACGTCGATGAAGTCGCCGTCCGGCGTGTCCCAGCGCTCGCGCCGCAAAGGCACGCGCGGCGGCGGAAACAGCGCCGCGCGGATCGTCTCGAGGTGGCCGATCAATGCAGCGTCTTGGGTCCCGTGTCGCGCGGCTGCGGCGGCTGTTGCTGCTGCGACTGCGCCGGCGCGGGCGAGGCGTGATGCACGATCATGCGCCAGCCGGCGGCGGTGCGCAGATACACGTTGGTGGCGACGACCGGCAGCGGCGGCACATCGCGCCGCGCGGCCCCTTCGAGCGTGAAGTTCTCGTGCACGCTGTGCACGGCGAGCATCATGCCGCTGATCGCCACCTGGTTCGTGATGTGCACGCGCGCCCGCGGGCCGCTCGAGAAGATCTGCGCCCAGCTCTCGCGCACCTGGTCCTGGCCGGTGAGGCGCGGGCCCGTCGGGTGCACGCACACGATGTCCTCGTCCTCGGCCCACACGGCCATCATGCCGTCGAGATCGCAGCGCTCCAGCGCCTCGTAGAAGGCGTTCTCGGCGTCCTGCGCCGTGGGAAAAATCCTCGCGCTCAAAGCTGGCCGACCTCCGACAGGACCTGCTCCACGGTGATTTCACGCATGCAGCGGAAATGCCCGAGCGGGCATTCGCGCTGGAAACACGGGCTGCACTCGGGCTTGAGCCATAGCACCCGAGCCTGTTGCGATTGTGGCGGCGTCTTCTCCGGGCTGGAAGAGCCGAAGAGCGCGACGAGCGGGCGGCCGAGCGCCGCAGCGACGTGCATCAAGCCGGAGTCGTTGGTGACGATGTACTGCGCGCCGGCGATCAGGTCGATGGCCTCGTCGAGCGTGGTTTTGCCGACCAGGTTGGTGCCCTGCACGCCGGCCGCGGCCGCCTGGTCGTTGCGCGAGCCGAGCAGCACCGCGCCGATGGGCAGGCGTGCGGCCAAATCGGCGAAGTAGGGCCAGCGCTTGGCGGGGCCGTACTCCGCGCCGGGGCAGAGGACTGCATACGGCTGCGGGATATTGAACTTCCGGACGGTGGCAGCCACCTGCGCCGGGTCCACCTTCAGGCAGGGCTGCGGCAGCGCGCCGCGCGGCTCCTCGCCCGGCGCTTCGGCGAGGCGCGCGTAGTGCTCGCGCATGCGCCGATCCGGTTTCCGGTAGAGGCGATTGAGGAGCCCATAGCGTGACTCGCCGACGTAGCCCGCGCGCACCGGGATGTGGGCGAGGAACGGCACGATCGCCGACTTCCAGCTGTTCGGCAGCACGATCGCCTCGTCGTAGCGGTGCTTCAGCGCGCGGCCGAGCTTCCAGCGGCTGCGAAGCTGCAGCGAGCCGTGCCGGAAGGGCACCGGAATCACGTCGTCGACCTCGGGCATGCGGCGCGCGACCGGCGCCACCCATTCCGGCGCGAGCACGTCGACCTTCACGCCGGGGCGCTTCTCGCGCAGGCGCGCGAGCAGGGGCTGCGCCATGAGCGCGTCGCCGATCCAGTTGGGCGCCACTATGAGGATTCGCTGCACGAACCCTCAGTGTCCTTTAACGGGCGCCCCTTTGTAAACGTACAGGGTGCCGCAATACGGGCAGCGCGACTCGCCTTCCTTCGCCACGTCGAGGAATACGCGCGGGTGGCGCGCCCAGAGCGGCGAGCCGGGCAGCGGGCAGTGCAGCGGCAGCTGCTTCTCCGTCACCTCGACCTGCTTCGCCTGGTCAGGGGCCGTCATTTCTTTCCCTTCACCGGGGCGAGCCAGGCGCGGTGTTTCTTGTCCTTGCCGGTCACCACGTCGAAGAACGCCTTCTGGATCGCCTTGGTCACCGGCCCGGCGCTGCCGGCGCCGATCTGGCGCCCGTCGAGCTCGCGGATCGGCGTCACTTCGGCCGCGGTGCCGGTGAAGAACGCTTCGTCCGCGATGTAGACGTCGTCGCGCGTCAGCCGCTTCGCGCGCACTTCGTAGCCGAGCTCCGTGGCGAGCTCGATCACCGAGGAGCGCGTGATGCCCGTGAGCGCCGAGGTGAGCTCCGGCTCCCAGATGCGGCCGTCCTTGACGATGAAGATGTTCTCGCCCGCGCCCTCGGCGACGAAGCCGTCGACGTCGAGGAGGAGGCCCTCGTCGTAGCCGTGCTGGGTCGCTTCCAGCGTGGCGAGCACCGAGTTGGGATAGGTGCCGGACATCTTGGCGCGCGCCATGGTGACGTTGATGTGGTGGCGCGCATAGCTGGAAGTTTTCACGCGTATTCCCTTTTCCAGGGCGTCGGGGCCCAGGTACGCGCCCCAGGGCCAGGCGGCGATGGCGACGTGCACGCGCGCGCCGATCGGCGAGACGCCCATCTTCTCCGAGCCGTAGAACGCGATCGGGCGGATGTAGCACGCCTCGTGGCCGTTCTCGCGCACCACCTCGAGCTGCGCCTCCATCAGCTTCTCGCGCGTGAACGGGATCTTCATCATGTAGATGTGCGCCGAGGAGAAGAGGCGATCGGTGTGCTCCTTCAAGCGAAAGATGGCCGTGCCGATCGCCGTCTTGTAGGCGCGCACGCCTTCGAATACCGCCAGCCCGTAGTGCAGGGAGTGCGTGAGCACATGGGTGTTCGCCTCGCGCCAGGGCACGAGCTTGCCGTCGTACCAGATCCAGCCGTCGCGATCCGCCATCGAGAGCGGCGCGCCCTTGGCGGCCGCTTTTGCTTTTGCCATTGTTGGAGTTCTCCGAGGAAGTGGGCCGATTCTAAACACAAGCGGCTGCAATACGCGATAGTGTTAACATCCTTGTTAATCATGGACCGCGTGTTCGAAGCCCTCGCCTCGGTGCCGCGCCGGCGCATCCTCGCCTTCCTGTCGCAGACCGCGCTCTCCACCGCCGACCTCGCCGAGCGCTTCTCGGTCAGCCGGCCGGCGATGTCGCGGCACCTCTCGGTGCTCGAGCGCGCCGGGCTGGTGAGCGGCGCGCGGCAGGGGCAGCGGGTGCTCTACCGTCTCAACCGCGACGCGCTGCTCAACGCGCTCGCGCGCTTCGCCTCCGAGGTCGACGGCCCGCTGCGCCGCGAGCCGCGCAACGCTCTCTAGAAAAGGAAAAACCGATGAACAACTTCCGCTTCTCCTACCTCGCGCGGCGCATCGCGCTCGTCTCCGGCCGGCCGGCCGTGTTCATGCTGGCGCTCGCCGCGGTGGCGCTGTGGGCCCTGAGCGGGCCGCTCTTCGGCTTCAGCGACACGTGGCAGCTGGTGATCAATACCTCCACCACCATCATCACGTTCCTGATGGTGTTCCTGATCCAGAACACGCAGAACCGCGACACGGCGGCGATCCAGCTCAAGCTCGACGAGCTGATCCGCGCCACGCGCGGCGCGCACAACGCGCTGCTCGACCTGGAGGAGATCGAGGACGAGCTCCTCGAGCGCTATCTCAGGACCTACCGCGCGCTCGCCGCCTCCTCGCGCCGCAAGATCAAGGAAGGCAAGCTCGACACCGACACGCCCGAGGTCAAGGCGCTGGCGAAGGAATGACGCGCCACAGCCGCCTCACCGCTTCTACGTCCGAGGCAACGTCAGCGGCCGGTACGCGCGCATAGGCGGCGCCGTTCAGGCGCAGCCCGTGCTGCAGGCGCCGGTAGGTGCGGTAGGCCTCCTGGCATTGCGCGGCGAGCGGCTTCGCTAGCAGCCCGAGCTCCGCCGCGATGCCGAGGAGCGCGATGTTGCCGAGGTTCTTCGTGAGCTGCGGGTGGCGCGAGGCGTGCGCCAGCACGAGGAACTGCACGACGAACTCGATGTCGATCATGCCGCCGCGGTCGTGCTTCACGTCGAAGAGCTGGCTCTTGTTCGGATGCGCGCGGTGCAGCTTCTCGCGCATGCCGGCGATCTCCTTCGCGAGCGGCGCCGGGTCGCGCGGACGAGTGAGGATCTCGTGGCGGATGCGCTCGAAGGCCTCGCCCACCGTTTGGTCGCCCGCGCAGTAGCGCGCGCGCGTCAGCGCCTGGTGCTCCCACACCCAGGCGTGGTCGAGCTGGTAGCGCTCGAAGGCGGCGACGTTGGACACCAGCAAGCCCGAAGCGCCGCTCGGCCGCAGCTCGAGGTCGGTCTCGAAGAGGATGCCCGAGGTGGTCCGGCTCGAAAGCCAGGTGTTCAGGCGCTGCGCGAGGCGCGCATAGACCTCGCCCGCCTGCTCGTGCGGATCGTCGAAGAGAAAAATGATGTCGAGGTCCGAGGCATAGCCGAGCTCCTTGCCGCCGAGCTTGCCGTAGCCGATGACGGCGAAGCGCGGCGCATCGGTGCGGTGCTTGCGCGGCAGGTCCGCCCACACGCATTCGATGGTGAGCTCGAGCATCAGGTCCGCGAGCGCCGACAGATGGTCGGCCAGCCGCTCGACCGTGAGGTGGCCGGCAAGATCCTGCGCCAGCAGCCTGAACACCTGCGCCTGGTGCGCCTCGCGCAGCAGGTTCATGCGGCCTTCGATGTCGCCCGGGCTTGCGGCGAGCCGCGGCCGCAGGTTCGCGGCCAGTGCGGCGAGATCCGGCGGCGCATAGAGGAGCCGGTCGTCGAGCAGCTCGTCGAGCAGCAGCGGATGGCGCGTGATGAACTCCGCCGCCCAGCTCGACGCGCCGATGATGCGCGCGACGCGCTCCAGCGCCTCGGGATGCTCGGCGAGGAGCGCCAGATACGCGGCGCGCGTGGCAATCGCTTCGAGCAGCGCGATGCCACGCACCAGCGTGGCTTCAGGATCGGGCGTGCGCTTCGCCGCCCTGGCGAGCGCGGGCACGACGCGGTCGAGCCGGCGGCGCGAATCCTCCGGCAGCGAGGCATAGCGCTGGCTCGCGCGCAGCGCGGCGAGGCGCGGGTGATCGGGCCACGGCTCTTCTTCCGTTGGTCGCTCGGCGAAGATGTTGCCGAAGTGGCGCGTCACTGCGGCACGGTGGCGATCCAGCTCGGCGCGCAACGACGGCCAGTCCGCGAACCGCATCATCTGCGCGAGGCGACCCTGGTCCTCGGCGTCGTCGGGCAGGTCGTGGCGCTGCGCGTCGTCCAGGTATTGCAGGCCGTGCTCGACGCGGCGCAGAAATACATAGGCCTGCGCGAGCTCCGCGGCGGCCGTGCCGGGCAGGAGGTTTTTTTCTGCCAGTGCAGCGAGCGCCGGCAGGGTCGGTCGCACGGTGAGCGCCGGGTCGCGGCCGCCGCGAATGAGCTGCAGCGCCTGCGCGACGAACTCGACCTCGCGGATGCCGCCGGGGCCCAGCTTGACGTGCTCGGCGAGCTCGCGCCGCTCGACGTCGCGCCGCACCTCGCCATGCAGCTCCCGCATGGCGGACAGGCTCGCGTAGTCGAGGTACTTGCGAAAGACGAACGGCCGCACGATGGCGTCCAGCTCGCGGTGGTGGCCGCCCGTGAGCGGCCGGGCCTTCAGCCAGGCATAGCGTTCCCAGGTGCGGCCCTGGGTGACGAAGTAGTGCTCGAGGAAGTCGAAGTTGCACACCAGCGGCCCGGATTCGCCGTACGGGCGAAGGCGCATGTCGACGCGGAACACGAAGCCGTCTTCGGTGGTCTCTGAAAGGAGGCGGATCAGGCGCCGGGCGGGTCGCTCGAGCGCCTCGGCCCGCTGAGGGTCCGGATGGAGGAAAACCACGTCGACATCGGAGGAGACATTCAGTTCGCGGCCGCCCAGCTTGCCCATGCCGACCACGATCAGGTCCGGGATCTCGAGCCAGTCGAGCGCCGCGGCGATCGTGACCTCGGCGAGGTCGCTCATCGCCTCGCAGACTTCCTCGAGCGAGGCGGTGCCGCTCAGCTCGCCATTCAAGTCGCGCGCCATCTCGCGCAGGATCACGCGCTCGCGCAGTTGCCGCAGCCGGCGCTTGAAGGCTTGCTCGTCCTCTTTGCCCGCGCCCTGCAGCGCCGCCGCCATCTCGGGGCGCGTGAACGCGCCACCGGAAAGCTCGGCGCCGAGCGCCGGCCGCGCCGCCAGGCGACGGGCGGCGAAGCGGGAAACGCGAGCGGGATCAATCGGCTGCGACATTGCGGATTAGAATGCCGGTAGGGAGTTCATTTCCAATATGAAGCGACTGTGGCGGACGCTAGAAGGACTCGCCTGGGGGACGTTTTTCGTCCTCGCGGCGCTGGTCCTCGGCCTGCGCTACGGCGTTCTGCCGCAGGTCGAGCGCTTGCGTCCGCAGATCGTGGAACGCGTCTCCGCCGTCGTCGGCCTGCCCGTCAGGATCGGCCGCATCGAGGCGGAATGGAACGGACTGCGCCCGCAGCTCAACCTTTCCGACGTCCGCATCTACGACGCCGAAGGCCGCGAGGCGCTCCAGGTCTCGTCCGTCGAAAACATTCTCTCATGGCGCTCGCTCGCGCACGGCGACCTGCGCCTGCACGCGCTGCACATCGACGGGCCGAAGCTCACCGTGCGCCGCGACGCGTCCGGCGCCTTCTACGTCGGCGGGGTGAAGCTCGCGCTATCCGGCGGCTCCGGCACTTTCGGCGACTGGCTCTTCGACCAGCGCGAGATCGTCGTGCGCAGCGCGCAGGTGGAATGGCGCGACGAGCAGCGCGCGGCGCCGCCGCTCGTCTTCACCGCCATCGACCTGCGCGTCACCAACCGCCGCCACAATCACTCCATCGGCCTGGTCGCGCGCCTGCCCGGCGAGCTCGGCGCGCCGTTGAAGGTGAACGCGGAGCTGAACGGTGAGACGCTTTCGCAGTTCGCCGGCTGGAACGGGCGGGTCTACAGCGAGCTCGGCTACACCGACGCCGCCGCGTGGCGGCCGTGGATCGACTACCCGGTCGAGATCCATCGCGGCGCCGGCGCGCTGCGCGCCTGGACCACCCTCGTCGACGGCGCGCCGCGCGAGGTGAGCGCCGATGTGGCGCTGACCGACGTCGCGGCCACGCTCGGGCCGGAGCTGCCGGCGCTCGAAGTCGCTTCCACCAGCGCGCGGCTGCATGCGGTTCGCACCGACGGCGGCTACGAGCTCGAGGTGCGCAAGCTCGAGCTCACGCCGCAGGGCGGAGCGCCGCTCAAGCCGATCGAGTTCCAGCTCGCCTGGCGCGCCGACGGCGGCGTTGCGGCCGCGAACTCGCTCGAGGTCACGCCGCTTGCCCACGTCGCCGAGTCGCTGCCGCTGCCGCTCGCGCTGCGCCGCGCTGCGCTCGAGCTCGAGCCGCGCGGGCAGCTGACCGACGTGCGCTACGAATGGCAGGGCGCGCTGTCTTCGCCCGCCAGCTATCGCGCCGTGGCGCGCTTCGCCGATCTCGGCTTGAGTCCGCGCGAAAACGTGCCGGGCTTCGCCAAGCTCGACGGGACGTTCGAGGCTTCCGAGACGGGCGGGCGCGTGCACCTCGATGCCCGCGGCGCCGAAGTGCAGCTGCCGCGCGTCTTTCCGGAGCCGCGCACGGTGTTCGATACGTTCACCGGCGAGATCCAATGGCTGCGCGACGGCGAGCGCGTGCGCGTGGACATTCCCTCGCTCACGCTTGCCAACGCCGACCTCAGCGGCAACCTGTTCGGCAACTACACCTATGACGGGGCGGGCCCCGGGCAGATCGACCTGACGGCCACGTTCAACCGCGCCGACGCGAAGAACCTGGCGCACTACCTGCCGCTCGGCGCGCTGATGGGCGACCAGACGCGCGCCTGGCTCGCTCGGGGCATCGTCGCCGGCCAGGCGAGCGAGGTCGAGGTGCGCCTGCAGGGCAACCTCGCGAAGTTTCCCTTCGACGGAGCGGAGCCCGGGCGCTTCCGCGTCGCCGCCCGCGTGCACGACGGCGAGCTCGACTACGCCGAAGGCTGGCCGCGCATCCGCGGCATCGATGCCGAGCTGGTCTTCGAAGGCGACCGGATGGACATCACCGGCCATGCCGGCACGATCCTCGGCGCCAGGCTCGCCGGCGTGAAGGTCGCCATCGCGCACCTGCGCGATCGCGGGCCGCGGGTGCACGTGAGCGGCGAAGCGCGCGGACCGACCGCGGCGTTCCTGCGTTTCCTGCAGGAGTCGCCGCTCAAGGATTCCGCCGGCCGCTCGACCGCGTCGCTGGACGCGGCCGGCGAAGGGCACCTGAAGCTTCGCCTCGAGCTGCCGATCGCCGATCTCACGACGACCAAGGTCGCCGGCGAATACGAGTTCGCCGCGAACAGCCTCACGCTGACTTCGGATTTGCCGCCGCTCGAGGACGCCGCGGGGAAGGTGGCGTTCACGGATTCGAGCCTCTCGGTGCCGCAGGTTCGCGCGCGCATCTTCGGCGGGCCCGTCACGGTGACCGGCGGCACGAAGTCGAACGGGCAGATCGACTTCCAGGCGCGCGGCGAGGCGCAGCCGGCGGCGCTCGGGCCGCTTTTCGATCATCCGCTGCGCCGCTCGCTGAGCGGCTCGGCGCCTTACACGGCCACGGTGAGCCTGCGGAACGCTTTGCAGCGCGTGGTGGTCGACAGCTCGCTGCGCGGCGTGACGAGCAAGCTGCCGCCGCCGTTCGAAAAAGCCGCCGCGGAAACGCTGCCGCTGCATGTCGACTTCGCACCGAGCGAGAACGGCGCAACCCAGCGCATCGGCGTCACGCTCGGCCGCGTCGCGGCCGCCGAGCTCACGCGCCGGCGCCAGGGCGAGGCCATGCAGCTGCAGCGCGGCTCGATCTGGTTCGCTCCGGTGCCCGGCCAGGCGCTGCGGCAGCCGGAGCGGCGCGGCATTCTCGTCTACGGCTCGCTCGCTTCGTTCGACGCCGACCGCTGGCGCGCTGTGACGGGCGCCGACGAGGGCGGCGAAACCCTGCCGACGACGATCGAGCTGCGCATCGCGCGCGTCGATGCATCGGGCAAGCGCATCAACCATCTGGCGCTGCGCGGCGCCGCGGATGCGGCGGGCTGGGCGGCGACCGTGGACGCCGACGAAATGGCCGGCCAGCTCAACTACACGCGACAGGCCGGCGGCAAGCTCACCGCGCGGCTGCTCCATTTCACCGTGCCGGAGTCGCTCGCCACGGAGAAGAGCGCGTCGACCGCCAAGCCTTCGGACCTGCCGGCGATGGATCTCGTCGCCGAGCGCTTCACGTTGCGCGGCAAGCAGCTCGGCCGTGTCGAGCTCGTCGGGCAGAAGAGCGGCAGCGACTGGCGCATCGACCGTCTCGCGATCCTCAATTCCGACGCCACGTTCCTCGGCACCGGCCGCTGGCGCGACGGCGTGGTGACGACGAGCGAGCTCGAGTTCCGGCTGGAAGTGGCCGAGGTCGGGCAGTTCATGTCGCGCGTCGGCTATCCGAAGACGGTGATGGGCGGCAAGGCGCAGATGCAGGGCGCCCTGCGCTGGAACGGCGAGCTGACCGCGCTCGACTATCCGAGCCTGGCGGGCGACCTCAGCATGACCGCGGACGACGGCGAGTTCCTCGAGATCGATCCCGGCCTCGGCAAGCTGATCTCGCTCATGAACCTGCAGCAGCTGCCGCGGCGCATCCAGCTCGACTTCCGCGATGTCTTCTCGAAGGGCTTCCGCTTCGACCACATCGAGTCGAACGCGCAGCTCGACCGCGGCATGATGGACATCGCCCAGTTCCGCATGCGCGGGCCGGCGGCGGAAGTGGCGATGTCGGGCAAGGTCGATCTCGCGAGCGAGACGCAGGACCTGCGCGTGCGCGTCGTGCCGAGCCTCGGCGGCTCGGCGGCCACCGCGGTCGCCATCGTCAATCCGGTGGCCGGTGTCGCCGCCGCGGTGGCGCAGCACGTGCTCAAGAACCCGCTCGGCCAGATCTTCGCCGCGGAATTCAGCGTGAGCGGCGGTTGGGCGGAGCCCAAGGTGGCGCGGCTTTTCACGCCGGCGGCGCCGAACCCGATCGCCACGCCTTGAGTCGGACCCGCATCGCGGCCATCCAGATGGTGTCGGGCCCGGAAGTCGGCCCGAATCTCGCGGCGGCCGAGCGGCTGATCGCGCAGGCGGCGCAGGAAGGCGCCCGCCTGGTCGCGCTGCCGGAGAACTTCTACATCATCGGCCGCCACGAGGCGGACAAGGTGAAGGTGCGCGAGCGAGACGGTTCGGGACCGATCCAGGATTGCCTCGCGCGCATGGCGCGCACCCATCGCGTCTGGATCGTCGGCGGCACGGCGCCGATCGCCTGCGACGACCCGAACCGCATCCGCAGCGCGTGCCTGGTGTTCGACGACAGCGGCCGTCGTGCCGCGCGCTACGACAAGATGCACCTCTTCCGCTTCAGCGCCGGCGACGAGCGCTACGACGAGACGCGCACCGTCGAGCACGGCACGGCGCCGCTCGCCGTCGAAAGCCCCTTCGGCCGGCTCGCCCTTTCGGTTTGCTACGATGTGCGCTATCCCGAGCTGTACCGCACGCTCGGCGTGTTCGATGCCCTGTTCGTTCCTTCCGCCTTCACCGTCCCGACCGGCGCCGCGCACTGGGAAACGCTGCTGCGCGCCCGCGCGATCGAGAACCAGGCCTACGTCATCGCGCCGGCGCAGGGCGGCACTCACGCGGGCGGACGCCGTACCTATGGCCACACGATGATCGTCGATCCGTGGGGCGAGATCCTCGCCGTGCGCGAAGAGGGCGAGGGCGTCGTCGCCGCCGAGATGGATCTCGCGCGCATCCGCGAGGTCCAATCGTCATTGCCCGCGCACGCTAACCGGAGAATGCATTGATCCTTGAAACGGCCCGCAGCACGCTACTGGAACCCTTCGAGCTCGGCACGCCCAAGCTCGAGCGCATCTTCGGCACGCTCGCCGCGCGCAAGGTCGACTATGCTGACCTCTACTTCCAGTACTCGCGCTCCGAGGGCTGGAGCCTCGAGGAAGGCATCGTCAAGTCGGGCAGCTTCAACATCGAGCAGGGCGTCGGCGTGCGCGCCGTCTCCGGCGAGAAGACCGCCTTCGCCTATTCCGACGAGATCAGCTTCGACGCGCTCGAGGACGCCGCCAAGGCGACGCGCGCCATCGCCTCGGCCGGCCAGGCGCGAATGGTGAAAGCCGGCTCGCGCAACCTGCCGAAACCGCTCTATGCGTCCACCGACCCGATCGCTTCCTTGCCTTCGGAGGCCAAGGTCGCCCTGCTCGAGAAAATGGAGCGCAAATGCCGCGCGCTCGACCCTCGCATCACGCAGGTGATGGCGAGCCTCGGCGGCGAATACGAGGTGGTGCTCATCGCGCGAGCGGACGGCAACATCGCCGCCGACGTACGTCCGCTCGTGCGCCTCTCGGTGCAGGTGATCGCCGAGCAGAACGGGCGCCGCGAGACCGGCTCCTCCGGCGGCGGCGGACGCACCGACTTCTCGCACTTCACCGACGAAGTGCTGGATACGTACGCCAAGCAGGCCGTCTCCCAGGCGCTCACCAACCTCGAGGCTCGTCCGGCGCCCGCCGGCACGATGACCGTGGTTCTCGGCCCCGGCTGGCCCGGCGTGCTGCTGCACGAAGCGGTCGGCCACGGCCTCGAGGGCGACTTCAATCGCAAGGGCAGCTCCGCGTTCAGCGGCCGACTCGGCCAGCGCGTCGCCTCGCCCGGCGTCACGGTCGTCGACGACGGCACGCTGCCCGGCCGCCGCGGCTCGCTCACCGTCGACGACGAAGGCACGCCGAGCCAGCGCAACGTCCTCATCGAGGACGGCGTGCTGCGCGGCTATCTGCAGGACAGCCTGAACGCGCGCCTCATGAAGATGCCGCTCACGGGCAACGCGCGGCGCGAATCCTTCGCGCATCTCACCATGCCGCGCATGACCAACACCTACATGCTCGCCGGCCCGCACGATCCGCAGGAGATCATCCGCAGCGTGAAGAAAGGGCTCTACGCCACCAACTTCGGCGGCGGCCAAGTCGACATCACCAACGGGAAATTCGTTTTTTCCGCCGCCGAGGCGTACCTGATCGAGGACGGCAAGGTGACGCATCCGGTGAAGGGCGCCACGCTGATCGGCAACGGCCCCGATGCGCTGACGCGCGTCAGCATGATCGGCAACGACCTCGCGCTCGACACCGGCATCGGCACCTGCGGCAAGGAAGGCCAGAGCGTGCCGGTCGGCGTCGGCCAGCCGACGCTCAAGATCGACGGGTTGACGGTTGGCGGCACGGCCTGAGGATCTAGCAGCCAGCGTCCCGGACGGCGCGCTCGTCGCGCTGCCGCCGGACTATTCGCTGCCGTCGATGGCGCTGGTTCACGCACTCATCCGGCGCAAGGCAAAGAACCTGCGCCTGCTCGGCGTCCCGGTTCTCGGCCTATCCGCCGATCTGCTCATCGGCGCCGGCTGCGTAGCGGAAGTGCATTCGAGCGCCGTGTCGCTCGGCGAAGCGGGACTTGCGCCGCGCTTCAGCGAAGCGGCCGAGAAGGGCACCATCAAGGTCATCGACTACACCTGCCCGGCGGTGCACACGGCACTGCAGGCAACCGAGAAGGGCGTGCCGTTCATGCCGCTGCGCGGCGTGCTCGGCTCCGACCTGGTTTCCGGCCATGCCGACTGGCAGGTCACGCAGAACCCGTTCTCCAGCGCGAAGGATCCCATCCTGTATGTGGCGGCCATCGTCCCCGACGTGGCGCTCTTCCACGCGCGCTGGGGCGACGAGGCCGGCAACGTCTGGGTCGGCCGGCGACGCGAGCTCGCGACGATCGCGCATGCCGCTCGCAACAGTTATGTGACCGTCGAGGAAGTTCGCAAGGGCGACATGCTGGAGGACGAGCTGCTAGCGCCCGGCGTCATCTCGTCTGTCTACATCACCGGCACTGCGGTCGCCCAGCGGGGCGCGGCCCCGCTCGGCGTGGCCGACTTGTACGCAATCGACGACGCCCATCTCGCTATGTACGCGAAGCGCGCTCGGAGCGCGGAGGGGTTCCAGCAGTACCTGGACGAATTCATTTGGCAAGGACGGAAGAGCTCCTTGCCTGCGTGATCGCGCGGCTGATCGCCGACGCGAGACATGTCGCGGTCGGCGCGGCGTCGCCGATTCCCGCCACCGCCTGCGAGCTGCTGCGCGCGCAAGGCAAGCCGATCCGCGTCACGCGCTTGCACAAGCGCTCGGGCAATCCGTTCACCGAGGGCTCGCGCGAGCTGTTCGATCTCGCCGGGCAGGGGCGCATCGACTACTTCTTCCTCGGCGGCGCGCAGATCGACGGCGAGGCGAACATCAACCTCGTGCGCGCGGAAGGGCGCCGCTTCCCCGGCTCGTTCGGATCGGCGTTCATGTACTTCACCTGCCGCACGATCCTCTTCCGCGAGGAGCATTCGCCGCGCGTGCTGGTGCCGAAGGTCGAGTTCGTCTCCGCGCCGGGCTGGAGCGCGCCGGACGTGGTGCGGCGCGGCGGCCCGGTGGCGCTGCTGACCGGCAAGGCGCTCTTCGCCTGGGACCGCGAGCGCCGGCGATTCCGGCTGGACAGCGTGCACCCGCCGCATACCGAGCGTGACGTGCGCGAGCAGACCGATTTCGAATACGACACCGGGCAGGCGAAGGCGACGCCGGCACCGACGGCCGATGAGCTCGCGCTGCTTCGCAATACCGTGGCAGCGCGCATCGCGCCCGACTACCCCGACTTCGCGCGACGGGTGTGGGGATAAACTAGGCGCATGAACGCTCCCGAGAAGGTCCGGCAGTACGACCGGGCGGCCCAGACGGTCGGCAACATCGTCCACCTCGAGCACTTCAACGTCGTGATTCCCGACCAGCGCCTGGCGACGCTGTTCTACATCGTGGGCCTGGGCGGCACGCGCGACCCGTATCTCTTCCCGGGGCTGGAGAACATGTGGGTCAACTTCGGCCGCACGCAGTGCCACCTGCCGAGCCGGGCCGTGCCGCCGCGCGCCGAGGTCGTGCGCGGGACCGTCGGCCTCGTGGTGCCGAGCATCGATGAGCTCGAGAAGCGCCTGACCTATGCCGGCAGCGAGATGAAGCGCGTCGTGCCGGAAGCCAAGACCGAATTCGAATGGCAGCGCAAAGGCGACGCGGTGGAAGCCACTTGCCCCTGGGGCAATCGCATCCGCTGCCATGCGCCGTCGGAGAAGTTCGGCCGCCTCGACCTGGGCATCGTGTACGTGGACTTCGACGTTCCGCCCGGCACGGCGGAGGGCATCGCGCGCTTCTACCAGGAGGTGATGCGCGCACCAGCCAGCGCGGCGAAGGGACGGGCGTCCGTCGCCATCGGCCGCAACCAGCATCTCTATTTCACGGAGACGAAGGCGCCGCTGCCCGAGTACGACAACCACCACATCCAGGTCTACATCGCCGATTTCTCGACGCCGTACGAGTGGTTGCGCAAGCACGACCTCATCACGATGGAGACCGATGCCAACGAGTGGCGCTTCCAGTGGATCACCGATCCGAAGGACGGCAGGCGCCTCTTCCAGATCGAGCACGAGGTGCGCAGCATGAAGCACCATCTCTTCAACCGGCCACTGGTGAACCGCAACCACGGCATCACCAACATGACGTACCAGTACGGCCAGGACGCCTTCCGGGGCCTCTACTGATCAAGGCGCAGCGCGGCAGCGAGCTTCGCTGCCGCGGATGGAAGCAGGAGGTGCTGCTGCGCCTCCTGGAGAACAACCTGGAGAACGGCGAGCGTCCCGAGGATCTCGTCGTCTACATGTCGGCCGCGCGCGCGGCGCGCAACTGGGAGGCCTTCCATCGCATCGTCGCGGTGCTGAAGGACCTGCGCGACGACGAGACGCTCCTCATCCAGTCCGGCAAGCCGATCGCGCGCTTCCGCACGCATGCCCGCGCGCCGCGCGTCGTGATGGCGAACGGCGTGCTCGCCGGGCGCTGGACCGACGAGGAGACGGTGTTCCGCCTCGAGAAGGCGGGCCTCACCATCACGCCCGGCATGACGGCCGCGGCGTGGCAGTACATCGGCACGCAGGGCATCCTGCAGGGCACCTACCAGAGCTTCGCGAGCGCGGGCGAGCGCTTCTTCGGCGGCTCGCTTGCCGGGCGGGTCATCCTCACCGCCGGCTGCGGCGGCATGGGCGGCGCGCAGCCGCTCGCCGGCCGCATGGCGGGCGCGGCGACGCTCGTGGTCGAGGTCGACCCCGCGCGCCTTCGCCGGCGCATCGAGACGCGCTACCTCGACCGGATGACGGAGTCGCTCGACGAAGCCCTGCAGTGGATCACTGATTTGAAAACCAACGGCCAGGCGGGCTCCGTGGGCCTCGTCGGCAACGCCGCCGATGTCCATGAGGCGCTGCTCGCGCGCGGTTTCCAGCCGGACATCGTCACCGACCAGTGCACGGTCGATTCCTACCGTGGCTACGTCGCCTCGGGACTCACCCCGCTCGAGATGCAGGCCCTCGTCAAGGAAGAGCCGACGGAAGCGCTCTCGCGCGGCACCGAGACGCTCCGCCGCCACGCCCGCGCGCTGCTTGCTTTCCGCGAGCGCGGCGCGATCGTCTTCGAGTACGGCAACACGCTGCGCATGCGCGCCGCCGATGCCGGCGTGAGGGACGCGCTGTCGCTCGAGTCGTTCGTCACGCTCTTCATCCGGCCGCTGTTCTGCGAAGGGGTCGGGCCGTTCCGCTGGATCGCCGCATCCGGCGACCCCGCGGATATCGCCGTCATCGACTCCCTCGTGGAAGAGCTTTTCGAGCCCGGTCACCGCATCCGCAAATGGATCGCGCTCGCGCGCGAGCACGTCGCGTTCCAGGGATTGCCGGCTCGAATCGGCTGGCTCGGGCACGGCGAGAGAAGCCGTCTCGCGCTGGCGGTGAACGAAGCGGTGCGCGAAGGGAAAGTGAAGGCGCCGGTCGCATTCACGCGCGATCATCTCGACGCCGGCTCGGTAGCGAGCCCATTCCGCGAGACGGAGAAGATGGCCGACGGCAGCGACGCGATCGCCGACTGGCCGATCCTCAATGCGCTGCTCGCGTGCGCGAGCGGCGCGGATCTCGTCGCGGTGCACGCCAACGCCGGCCGCATGATGAGCGCCGGGCAGACGGCGATCGCCGACGGCACGCCGCAGGCGGCCGAGCGCCTGAAGGCGGTGCTCGACGGCGATACCGGCATCGGCATCGCGCGGCACGCAGACGCGGGCTACGAGTCCGCGCGCGACGCCGCGCAGCGCAACGGCATCGGCCTGTGAGAGTGCGGTGATCGTCGAGAACAAGCCCGGCGCGAATACCGTCATCGGCACCGAAGCGGTGAAGCGGGTCGACGCGGACGGCTACACGCTGCTCATGACCTCGCCGGCGGGCCTCGTGCAGCTGCCGCCGCTGATGCCAAACCTGCCGTACGACCCGGAGCGCGACTTCATGCCGCTCACGCAGATCGCCGAGGTGCCGACCGCGCTCGTGGTGCCGATCCAGCTGCCGGTGAAGAGCGTGAAGGAGCTCGCCGATTACCTCAAGGCGCATCCCGGCAAGACCGCCTATGGCAGCCTCGGCCTCGGCTCGACGCTGCACATCTACGGCGAAGCATTCCGCCGCCAGGTCGGCGCCGACACGGTCCACGTGCCCTACAAGGGCGATGCGCCGGCGATGACCGACCTTTTCGGCGGCCGCATCCAGTACCTCTTCAACAATCCGGTGTCCGCCATCGGCGCCGCGAAGGGCAGCAAGGTCCGCATCCTCGCCGTCACGGGTGAGCACCGACTTCCGGCGATTCCCGACGTGCCGACGATGCGCGAGGCCGGCTTCGCGGGCTTCGAGGTCGTCGGCTGGTTCGCCTTCTTCGTCCGTTCCGAAACGCCCCGCCCGATCGCCGAGAAGCTGAACGCCGCGCTGTCGGAGATCATCCGCTCGCAGGACATGGCGGACTTCCTGCGTGAGCGGGGCACGCTGCCGACGGGTATCGGCCTCGCGGAATTTGCGAGTAAAGTTCGGGACGAGCGCAAGGTATGGGCGCGGCTCATCAAGGAAAACGACATCCGCCTGGAATGAACAAGCCGCTCGAAGCAAAGATATGGAATGAGTACGCGGGTCCGCATGCGGACCTGCGCGAGGCGCTCGAGCGCTTCGAGCGCGCGGGCGAGCTGCGGCGCATCAAGGGCGCGGACTGGAAGCTCGAGATGGGCACGCTCGCCGAGATCATCTACCGCGAGCCCAATCCGCCAGCGATCCTGTTCGAGGACATTCCCGGCTATCCGAAGGGCTTCCGCGCCATGTCCGGCGCGACGAACTCGGCGAAGCGCCTCGCGATCATGCTCGGCTTCCCGACGCCGTCGCATCCGCTCGACGTGGTGCGTGCGTATCGCGATCGCATGAAGACGCACAAGCCGATCCCGCCGCGCGTGGTGAAGGATGGGCCGGTGCTCGAGAACGTCATCAAGTCCGGCATCGACGTCCTGAAATTTCCGGCCCCGCTCTTGCACGAGCGCGACGGCGGCCGCTACCTCGGCACCGACGACCTCGTGATCATGCGCGACCCGGAAGAAGGCTGGGTCAATTGCGGCACGTATCGCTCGATGGTGCAGGGGCCCGACAAGCTCGGCCTCTGGATCTCGCCCGGCAAGCACGGCCGCCAGATCCGCGAGAAATACTGGAAGCAGGGCAAGCCGTGCCCGGTGCTCATCTCGTGCGGACACGATCCGCTGCTCTTCCTCGCCGGCGGCAACGAGCTGCGCTATGGCCTTTCCGAGTACGACTACGCCGCCGGTCATCGCGGCCTGCCGTACGACGTGATCGAAAGCGAGCTCTACGGCCTGCCGATGCCCGCGCACGCGGAGATCGTCATCGAAGGCGTGATGCATCCCGACGAGACGATGCCGGAAGGCCCGTTCGGCGAATTCACGGGTTACTACGCCGGCGGCCGCTCGAACCAGCCGGTGGTGCGCGTCGAGCGCATCTACCACCGCAACGACCCGATCCTCGGCTTGGCCTGCCCAATGGTGCCGCCGTCCGATTTCTCCTATTCGAAGTGCGTGATGAAGGCCGGCATGATCTGGGACGAGGTCGAGCGCGCGGGTCTCGGCGGCGTGAAGGGCGTGTGGGTGCACGAAGCCGGCTGCGCGCGCATGTTCAACGTCATCGCGATCAAGCAGGCATTCGCCGGCCACTCGAAGCAGGCCGCGCTCCTCGCCGCGAGCTGCCAGTCCGGCTCCTACCTCGGACGATTCGTCGTGGTGGTCGACGAGGACGTCGATCCCACCAACCTGGACGAAGTCATCTGGGCGATGTGCACGCGCTGCGACCCCGCCGAGGACATCGACATCGTGCGCCGCACCTGGAGCGGTCCGCTCGATCCGCGGCTGCCCAAGGGCACGACGTGGAACTCGCGCGGCCTGATCGACGCCTGCCGGCCCTACGACATGCTTAAGGACTTTCCGCCGGTGGTGCAGGCGTCCACCGAGCTGCGCGAGAAGGTGGCGGAAAAGTTCCGCGAGCAACTTAAGCGACGTCGATAAGTCTGGCGAGGGCATGCGAATCCACCATGCCCTCCTGCTCTGGCTTTTTACCGGGCTTTTCACCCTGCGCGTCCTCGGCCAGGCCGTGCAATTCTGGTGGCCGCATTCGTTTCTTCCCGAGTTCGGCGCCTTTCAAGGCAGTCGGCTGCCTTATGGCGTGCTGCTCGCCACCCAGCTTGTAATTCTTGCCGTGATGATCTACTACGCGCTGCGCGTGATGCGAGGCGCGTTGCCCCCTAGTGAGCAAGCGGGGCGCGTCCTGCTCTGGCTGGGCTGGATTTATATGGCTGGTTCAATCGCGCGCATCGTCATCGGATTGCTTGTGCCCGAGGCGTCGCC
>DATMIG010000158.1:0-5036 GCA_035554335.1 Burkholderiales bacterium | reverse complement strand
GATCGGCCCGAAGATCTTGGCGCAAAAGAGGCCATCGCGCTCCGGCTTGAAGGTGCGGTAGTTGATGGTCTCCGGCTTTTTCACCTCGCCGTAGGACCAGGAGCGGATCTTCTCGGGCGAAGCGAGCCCGATCTTGATCGCGTCGAATTCCTCGTCCTGCTGGACCTGCTTGAAGAGTTCGAGTAGAGCCTTCATCGATTAGTACCTCTCCAGGTCGATGTCGATCCCGAGGGACCGGATTTCCTTGACCAGCACGTTGAACGACTCCGGCATGCCGGCGTCGATCTTGTGGTCGCCCTTGACGATGTTCTCGTACACCTTGGTGCGGCCGGTGATGTCGTCGGACTTCACCGTCAGCATCTCCTGCAGCGTGTACGCGGCGCCGTAGGCTTCCAGCGCCCAGACCTCCATCTCGCCGAAGCGCTGGCCGCCGAACTGCGCCTTGCCGCCGAGCGGCTGCTGCGTGACGAGCGAGTACGGCCCGGTCGAGCGCGCGTGCATCTTGTCGTCCACCAGGTGGTGGAGCTTCAGCATGTGCATGTAGCCCACCGTGACGTTGCGGTCGAACGCCTCGCCGGTGCGGCCGTCGAACAGCTGCACCTGGCCCGAGTTCGGCAGGCCGGCCATCTCGAGCATCGAGTTGATCTCGGTCTCGGCCGCGCCATCGAACACCGGCGTCGCGAAGGGCACGCCCTCCTTGAGGTTCTGCGCGAGCTGGATCACTTCCTCGTCGGTGAACTTGGACAGATCCTTCTCGTCGCCGGCGCCCGAGTAGATGCGCTCGAGCATCTTGCGGATGTCGGCCAGGCTCTGCTCCTGCACCTTCTTGACGAGCTCGCCGAGCTTGTGGCCGAGGCCTTTCGCCGCCCAGCCGAGGTGCGTCTCGAGGATCTGGCCGACGTTCATGCGCGAGGGCACGCCCAGCGGGTTGAGCACCAGGTCCATCGGCGTGCCGTCGGCCATGTGGGGCATGTCCTCCACCGGCGTGATCTTGGAGATCACGCCCTTGTTCCCGTGGCGGCCGGCCATCTTGTCGCCCGGCTGCAGGCGGCGCTTCACCGCGACATACACCTTGACCATCTTCAGCACGCCCGGGGGCAGCTCGTCGCCTTGCGTCAGCTTCTTGCGCTTGGCCTCGAACATGGCGTCGAACTCGCGGCGCTTCTGCGCCAGCGACTCCTTCAACCCCTCGACCTGCGTCTGCGCCTCGTCGTTCGCCAGGCGGATGTCGAACCAGTCGTAGCGCTCCATGCCGACGAGATAGTCCTTCGTCACCTTGGTGCCCTTCGCCAGGCGCTTCGGCCCGCCGTTCGCCACCTTGTTGGTGAGCAGGCGCTCGAGGCGCTCGAACGTGTCGGCCTCGACGATGCGCATCTGGTCCGCGAGGTCGGTCTTGTAGCGCTTGAGCTCGTCCTCGATGATCGACTGGCTGCGCTTGTCGCGCTCGATGCCCTCGCGCGTGAACACCTGGACGTCGATCACCGTGCCGCTGATGCCCGAGGGCACGCGCAGGCTGGTGTCCTTAACGTCCGAGGCCTTCTCGCCGAAGATCGCGCGCAGCAGCTTCTCTTCCGGGGTGAGCTGGGTCTCGCCCTTCGGCGTGACCTTGCCGACCAGCACGTCGCCGGCCTCGACTTCCGCGCCGATGTAGACGATGCCGGACTCGTCCAGTCGCACGAGCTGAGCCTCGGAGAGGTTCGAGATGTCGCGCGTGATCTCCTCGGGGCCGAGCTTCGTGTCGCGCGCGACTACGGTCAGCTCCTCGATGTGGATCGAGGTGAAGCGGTCATCGGCGACGACGCGCTCGCTGATCAGGATCGAGTCCTCGAAGTTGTAGCCGTTCCACGGCATGAACGCGACCAGCATGTTCTGCCCGAGCGCGAGCTCGCCCAGGTCGGTCGAGGCACCGTCGGCGACCACGTCGCCCTTCGCAATGCGCTCGCCCTGCTTCACGATCGGACGCTGGTTGATGTTGGTGTTCTGGTTCGAGCGCGTGTACTTGGTGAGCTTGTAGATGTCCACGCCGACGTCGCCCGCGAGCGTTTCGTCGTCGTTCACGCGCACCACTATCCGGTTGGCGTCGACATAGTCGACCACGCCGCCGCGCAGCGCGACGACGCAGGTGCCGGAGTCGATGGCCGCCGTGCGCTCGACGCCCGTGCCGACGAGCGGCTTCTCCGGGCGCAGGCAGGGCACCGCCTGGCGCTGCATGTTGGAGCCCATCAGCGCGCGGTTCGCATCGTCGTGCTCGAGGAACGGGATGAGCGAGGCCGCGACCGAGACGATCTGCGACGGCGCCACGTCCATGTACTGCACTTCTTCCGGCGCCTTCAGCTCGAACTCGTTCTTGAAGCGGCACGACACCAGCGTGTCGACCAGCTTGCCGTTCTTGTCGAGCGAGGCGTTCGCCTGGGCGATCACGTAGTTGCCTTCCTCGATCGCCGACAGGAAGCTGATCTCGCTGGTCGGCTTGCCGTCCTTCACCTTGCGATACGGCGTCTCGAGGAAGCCGAACTTGTTCGTGCGCGCGTAGAGCGCGAGCGAATTGATGAGGCCGATGTTCGGGCCTTCCGGTGTCTCGATCGGGCAGACGCGGCCGTAGTGCGTCGGGTGCACGTCCCGCACCTCGAAGCCGGCGCGCTCGCGCGTCAGGCCGCCGGGTCCCAGGGCCGAGACGCGTCGCTTGTGCGTGATCTCCGACAGCGGGTTGGTCTGGTCCATGAACTGCGAGAGCTGCGACGAGCCGAAGAACTCCTTGATCGCCGCCGAAATGGGCTTGGCGTTGATCAGGTCGTGCGGCATCAGGTTCTCGGATTCCGCCTGGCTCAGGCGCTCCTTCACCGCCCGCTCCACGCGCACCAGTCCCGCGCGGAACTGGTTCTCCGCGAGCTCGCCCACCGAGCGCACGCGGCGGTTGCCGAGGTGGTCGATGTCGTCGATCTCGCCGCGGCCGTTGCGCAGCTCGACCAGGATGCGGATCACCTCGACGATGTCCTTGGGCGAAAGCGTGAGGCGCGGCTCGATGCGCACCTCGAGCTTCGACTTGTCGATACCCTTGGACTTGAGGTCGTGGAACATCTTGTCGACCACGGCGTGTGCTTCCGCCTCGGTCGAGATGCCTTCCAGGCTCACCTTGTTGAGATGGAGCTCCGGCACGTGCTTGAAGTACGCGCGCAGCTCTTCCTCGGCTTCCTTCGGAAGCGCGACGCCGCGGAAGCGCAGCTGCCAGCTCGTCTCGGCGGGCGCGGCGATGCGGCGGTTGAACTTCATGCGGCCCACGGCCGACAGGTCGTAGCGCTCTTCGGCGAAGAACAGACCGTTGAACAGCGTCTCGACCGCGTCCTCCGTCGGCGGCTCGCCGGGGCGCATCATGCGGTAGATCGCGACGCGGGCGGCGTTCATGTCCGCCGTCTCGTCGGCGCGCAGCGTCTGCGAGACGTACGGGCCCTGGTCGAGGTCGTTCGTGAAGAGGGTCTGGATCTTGTCGACCTTGGCGTCGCGCAGCTGCTGCAGCAGCGTCTCGGTGACCTCGTCGTTCGCGTTGGCGATGATCTCGCCGGTTTCCTTGTTGATGACGTTGTGCGCCACCGTGCGGCCGAGGATGAATTCGTCGGGCGCGCTGATCTTCTTCAGGCCCGCCGTCTCCATGTCGCGGATGTGCTTGACGGTGATGCGCTTGTCCTTCGCGACGATGGTCTTGCCCGAGCGGTCGTTGATGTCGAAGCGCGCCACTTCGCCGCGCAGGCGCTCCGGCACGATGTCGAACTCGACGCCGGACTGCTTGATGTGGAAAGCGTCGAAGTCGAAGAACTCGGCGAGGATGCGCTCGGGCGTGTAGCCGAGCGCCTTGAGCAGGATCGTCACCGGCATCTTGCGGCGGCGATCGACGCGGAAGAAGACGATGTCCTTCGGATCGAATTCGAAGTCGAGCCACGAGCCGCGGTACGGGATCACGCGGGCGGAGAACAGCAGCTTGCCGGACGAGTGGGTCTTGCCGCGGTCGTGCTCGAAGAACACGCCGGGCGAGCGGTGCAGCTGGCTGACGATGACGCGCTCGGTGCCGTTGATGATGAAGGAGCCCGTGGTGGTCATCAGCGGGATCTCGCCCATGTACACCTCCTGCTCCTTCACCTCCTTCGTCGTCGGCTTGGGCGCGTCCTTGTCCATGATGACGAGGCGCACCTTGGCGCGCAGCGGGCTCGCGTAGGTGAGGCCGCGCTGCTGACATTCCTTGACGTCGAAGGGCGGCTCGCCCAGCGAGTAGCTCACGAACTCCAGCCGCGCGTTCTGCGAATGGCTGATGATCGGGAAGATCGACGTAAACGCCGCCTGCAGTCCCTCGTTGCGGCGACCGTCCGGCGACATGTGCGCCTGGAGGAAGCCGGTGTAGGACTCAAGCTGGGTCGCGATGAGAAAGGGCACTTTCTGCACGATTGCCCGCTTCGCAAAGCTCTTGCGGATGCGCTTACGTTCGGTCAAGGAATAGGTCATCGAGGCTCCTGGTCGCCCAACGCTGAAGAACAGAGGAAAAACCTTGCGCAAACAAGGTCTTTGCTCTGCTCTCCGAACCGGGGAAGGGTAGTGTGACCCCTTCCCCGTCCGGAAGTTCCTTACTTGATCTCTACCTTCGCCCCTGCGTCGCTCAGCTTCTTGGCGATCGCGTCGGCATCGGCTTTCGAGACGCCTTCCTTCACCGGCTTCGGCGCACCGTCGACGAGATCCTTCGCCTCCTTCAGGCCGAGGCTCGTCACTTCGCGCACCGCCTTGATGACGTTCACCTTGTTGTCGCCCACGGCGGCGAGCACGACGGTGAACTCGGTCTTCTCTTCCGCCTTGGCGCCGCCGGCGGCAGCGCCGCCGCCCGCGGCCGGCCCGGCCACGACGGTGGCAGCGGCGGCCGAGACGCCGAACTTCTCTTCCATGTCCTTGATGAGCTGCGACAGCTCGAGGACGGTCATCTTGCTGATTTCTTCGAGGATTTGAGCGCGTTCCATTTGATGTCCTTTGAATGGGTTCCTGACTAGTTAGGCCGCAGC
>DATMIG010000157.1:0-13833 GCA_035554335.1 Burkholderiales bacterium | reverse complement strand
CGGCATCGAGAAAGCGCAGGGCGAATTCCTCTCCGCCGTGCTGCGCGATCCGGTATGCGGCACGCACCTCTGCCACGCGATGCTGCTGCCGCATCCGGGCTCGGCGGCGAAGCTCGCCGAGTTCGAATCCAGCGGCAATCTGGACCTGGGCGGCGCCCGCGTGCATCGCGAAGGCAAGGCGGCCGTGGTAACGATGAACAATCCGCGCCACCTGAACGCCGAGGACGAGAGCACGCTCGAGCCGCTCGAGATGGCGATCGACATCGCGCTCATGGACACGAAGAGCGACATCTGCGTGCTGCGCGGCGCGGCGGTGACGCACACCCGCCACGCCGGCAAGCGCCTGTTCGGCGCCGGCATCAACCTCACGCATCTCTACCAGGGGAAGATCCGCTACCTCTGGTACATCGTGCGCGACCTGGGGCTGGTCAACAAGATCTACCGCGGCCTCGCCAAGCCCGATGTCTCGCCCGAGGTCGACTGCATCGAGAAGCTGTGGATCGGCGCCATCGAGGGCTTCGCCATCGGCGGGCATTGCCAAACCGTGCTCACCCTCGACTACGTGCTTGCCCTGCGCGACGCGTACATGACGCTGCCCGCGCGCAAGGAAGGCATCATCCCCGGCGCCGCCAATCTGCGCATGACGCGATTCGTCGGCGCGCGCGTGGCACGGCAGGCGGTGCTGGCCGAAAAGCGCATCGATTGCGACAGCCCGGAGGGTCGGATGATCGTCGACGAGCTGGTGGACGACATGGACGCCGCGATCCGCGCCACGGTCGAGAAGCTCACCGGCTCCGGCGTGGTCAGCGCCGCCGGCAACCGGCGCGCCTTCCGCATCTCGGAGGAGCCGTTGGACAGCTTCCGCCGCTACATGTCAGTCTATGCGCGCGAGCAGGCCTTCTGCCATTTCAGCCCGGCGCTGATCGCCAACCTGGAGAGGAACTGGAATGCTGCGTCACGACGCGCCTGAGAAGATCCTGGTCCTGCATGGCCCGAACCTGAATCTCTTCGGCCGCCGGGAGCCGCACATCTACGGCACCATGACGCTCGAGCAGATCAACGAGCGCCTGCGCACCCTCGCCGCCAAGATCCAGGTCGAGCTCACCTTCTTCCAGTCGAACCACGAGGGCGCGCTGGTCGACATGTTCCACAAGCACATGGACCAGGCGCAGGGCGCGATCATCAACCCGGCGGGCCTTACGCAATACAGCGTGTCGCTGCACGACGCCATCAAGGCGATGCCCTTCCCGGTGATCGAGGTGCACATGTCGAACATCGCTGCGCGCGAGGAGTGGCGCCACCACTCGATCATCTCGCCGGCGGTCAAAGGCACCGTCCAGGGGCTGGGCTGGCGCTCCTATACCGCCGCCTTGCGAGCGCTGGTCGAAATGGTGCGGGAAAAGCAGAAGAGCTAGCAGTACGCTTGGCGGCTCTCCATTCCGGGAAGCCGCCATGACACGCAAGCTGAACCGCGACGATCTCCGCGCCGCCGCCGAGAAGTACAAGAACTGGGGCAAGTGGGGCCCGAAGGACGAGATCGGGACGCTGAACTTCACGCACCCCGAGGACATCGTCGCCGCCGCGCGCCTGGTGCGCAAAGGCAAGGTCATCTCCCTGGCGCTCAACTTCGACCATACCGGTCCGCAGGGCGCGAAGAGCAAGTACCCGTCCATGGGTCGCACCAACCCGATCCACACCATGCTGCGCACCGGCACCGACGCCTACTCGGGCGTGCTCGACCACCGCGGCATCCGCGCCGCCGACGACATGGTGACCATGCCGCTGCAATGCGGCACGCAATGGGACGGCCTCGGCCACGTGTTCTACGAGAACTACATGTGGAACGGCTACGACTGCCGCGAGGTGACCTCGAACGGCGCGCAGAAGTGCGGCATCGAGAAGACGAAGAACAAGATGGTCGGTCGCGGCGTATTCCTCGACGTGGCGCGGGCCAAGGGCAAGAAGTGGCTGGACGACGGCTATGCCATCACCGTCGCCGACCTGGACGAAACGGCGAAGAAGCAGAAGGTCGAAGTGCGGCGCGGCGACTACGTCATCGTGCGCACCGGCCAGATGGAGGCGAAGCTCGAGGCCGGCAGCTGGGATGGCTATCCGGGGGGCGACGCGCCCGGCTTCGGCTTCGAGACGCTCGAGTGGATCCAGCGCACGCAGCTCGCCGCGCTGGCGAGCGACACGTGGGGCTGCGAGGTGCGGCCCAACGAGACCGAGCCCGGCATCAACCAGCCCTGGCACTGGATCACCATCCCGATGATGGGCATGACGATGGGCGAGATCTTCTACGTGAAGGACCTCGCCGAGGACTGCGCGGCCGACGGCATTTACGAGTTCATGTTCGTCGCGCCGGCGATCCCGATCACCGGTGCCGTAGGTTCGCCGACCAATCCCCTCGCCATCAAATGAGCCAGCTCACCGGCGCGCAGTGCCTCGCCGACATGCTCGCCGGCTACGGCGTGTCGCACGTCTTCATGGTGCCCGCGGTTCTGCGGCGCACCTTCGCCGAGATGGAACGGCGCACATCGATCGCTCGCATCCACTGCCACGGCGAAAAGGCGGCCGCGTACATGGCCGACGGCTACGCGCGGGCATCGGGCAAGCCGGGCATCTGCATGGCGCAGGTGGTCGGCGCGCTGAACCTTGCCGCCGGGTTGCGTGACGCCTATCTTGCGCACTCTCCGGTGATCGCCTTCACCGGCGGCCGCGACCCGAAGACCAAGTTCCGCAAGGTCTACCAGGAGATCGACGACGTGCCGGCGTTCGAGCCGGTGACGAAGTGGAACGCGACGGTGGACGCGGTCGAGCGCTTTCCGGACATGGTGCGGCAGGCGTTCCGCGTCGCCACCACCGGCGCCCCGGGGCCGGTGCATCTCCAGTTCCGTGGCAACGAAGGCCAGGTCGACCAGGAGGAAGCCGACCTCGAGCCGCTGGTGGAAAAGCCGTACGCGCACATCCCGCCGCACCGGCCGATTCCCGATCCAGCGGAGGTGAAAAAGCTTCTGGCATTACTGCAATCGGCAGAACGCCCCGTCATCGTCGCCGGTGGCGGCGCGCGCTGGTCGGGCGCGGGGCCGGAGCTGCGCGAGCTCGCCGACGCGCTCGGCATCCCAGTGGCGACTTCGCTGAACGGCAAGGACTGCATGCTGGCGGCGCATCCGCTCTCGGTCGGCGTCGTCGGCAGTTACTCGCGCGAGAGCGCGAACCGCGTCGTCGCGGCGGCGGATCTCGTGTGCTTCGTCGGCACTTCCGCCGGCGGCATGACGACGCACGTGTGGGCAGTGCCGAAGATCGGCGTCGCGGCGGTGCAGATCGACATCGAGCCGGAGACGCTCGGCCGCAACTATCCGCTGAAGGTCGGCGTGCTGGGCGATGCCAAGACCACGCTAGCTTCCATGCTGCAGATGGCGGACAAGGCCAGCGCAGCGGGGCGGCGGGGTTGGATCGAGCAGGTGAAGAAGATCAACGCCGAATGGCGGGACAAATATCGAAGCCAGCTCGAGTCCGACGCGCGGCCGATCCGCCCGGAGCGGATCTGCGCCGAGCTGTCTCGCCACGTGCCGGAGGACGCGATCGTGCTTTCCGACACCGGCCACGCCGGCATGTGGATGGGCGGCATGTACGACGTGCGGGCGGGGCAATCTTTCATGCGGAGCGCCGGACACCTCGGCTGGGCGTTTCCGGCCGGCCTCGGTGCCAAGTGCGGGGCGCCCCACCGGCCGGTGGTGACGTTTACCGGCGACGCCGGGCTCTGGTACCACATCGGCGAGCTCGAGACCGCCGCGCGCTGGAACATCGCCGCGGTGACCGTGGTGAACAACAATTCGAGCGGCAACCAGTCGAAGCGGGGCTTCGACCGCGCCTACGGCGGCGAGCAGACGCAGAAGGCGCGCGAGCTCTGGACCTACACCAGCGTCGACTTCGCGCGCGTGGCGAACGACGTCGGCGCGCTCGGCATCCGCGTCGAGCGCGCGGCCGACTTTCCGGGCGCGCTGGAAAAAGCGATCGCGAGTAAACGGCCGGCGCTGATAGACGTTGTTACGGATATCGAGGCGATTGCGCCGGCCGCGGTAAGCTCTTAGGAGGAGGAAGAAGATGAGGAGAGTCTTTGCTGCGTTGCTGTGCGCTTTCGCCTCGACCCTGGCGTTCGCGCAGTCCTACCCCGACAAGCCGATCCACATGCTGGTCGCCTTCCCGCCGGGCGGGCCGACCGACATCATGGCGCGCCTGATCGGCACCCAGCTTTCGGCCTCGCTCGGGCAGCCGGTGGTCGTCGAGAACCGGGTCGGCGCGAGCGGCAACCTCGCCACGCAGGAGGTGGCGAAGTCGGCGCCCGACGGCTACACGATGCTCATCCATTCGTCCGCGTATGCCGTCAATCCCACGCTCTTCAGCAACGCGGGCTACGACCCGGCGAAGGACCTGACCGCGGTGTCGGTGATGGCACAGCAGGCGAACATCATCCTCGTCAACGCCTCGTATCCGGCGAAGACGCTCGCCGACCTCAAGCGCGAGATGCAGAAGGGCAAGACGGCGTTCGCCTCGCCCGGCACCGGCACCACGCCGCACCTCACCGCCGAGAATCTCTTCCACGTGCACTGGAAGACCGACTCGACGCACGTGCCCTTCAAGGGCGCAGGTCCCGCGGTGACGGGGATTCTCTCGGGACAGCCGCCGATCGGCTGCATGGCGGGCTCCGGGCCGATGGCCAACATCAAGTCCGGCAAGTTCCGCGCGCTCGCCGTGTCGTCGGCGAAGCGCCTCGAGCAGCTGCCCGACGTGCCGACGCTCGACGAGCTCGGCTATCCCGGCATGGAGGACTACACGTGGGTCGGCCTCTTCGTGGCTGCCGGCACGCCGAACGCCATCGTCGAGAAGGTCAATGCGGCGGTGCTGAAGGCGATGCAGGACCCGGAGATGAAGAAGCGCCTCGACGCCCTAGCCTTCGAGGTCACCGCGCAGCCGCTCGCGCAGACCGCCGCGTACGTGAAGAGCGAAGTCCAGAAGTGGGCGAAGGTCGTGCGCGAGACCGGCGCGAAGGTGGACTAGACCTTAGATCCTTCCGGTCAATCGAGCCCAAGCCAGGCCCAAGTACTCGTGCGCCGCGACGTCGGCGCCATGGATGTGTCCTGTCTTCGGGAAGAAATCGCCGAGCGAGAGCGAGGCGTTGCGCTGGGATAGAAAGTGCGTCGGTGCCGGCAGCGCGTCGACGCCCGCCTTGCGGAAGAGCGCGAGCGAGCGGCGCATGTGCGCGGCCGACGTGACGACGATGCAGCGCTCGCCCTTCGTGAGCGCGCGCATGGTGCGCGCCTGGGTCTCGGTGTCCGGCGACACGGTATCGCGGACGACGGCGTCGCGCGGCACGCCGAGCTCCTGGGCGATCGCCGCCATGGTGTCGGCGTCCGCGCCGCCGGCAAGAACCGCCGCGCCCGACACCACCAGCTTCGCACCCGGCAGCAAGCGATAGAGCCGCACGCCCTCCACCGCGCGCGCGAGCGTTGCCTGTGATGCGCGTTGCGCGGGCGGCAGGTCCGGGTCGGAGGTGGCGCCGCCACCGAGCACCACGATCCATTTGATATCGGCGGGTGGGGACGCGAGCGGCGTGTAATCACCCTCCAGCGCCCGCAGCGCGGGGCCGCCGAGCGCGCCATAGGCCACCAGCACGAAGAGGAGAAAGCCGGCTGTCGAGAGCAGCTTGCCGAGCCGCTGGCGGCGGGTGAACCACACGAGCACCAGCCCGAAGGCAAGGATCGCGACGATTACCGACAGCGGCGAAACCCATTCGCCGGCGATCTTCTTCAGGAGGAACAATCTATTCGGCCTGCAGCAGGAAATCGCTCACGATGCCGATCTGGTCGGCATGCAGCAGCGTCGGCGCGTGCCCCACGCCGCGGATCTCCGCCAGCTTCGCCCTGGGGCCGCGCCGCGTCATTTCCACCGCGGTGTCGTGCGACAGCAGATCGGAATGCTCGCCGCGCAGCACGAGCGTCGGGCAGCGCACGGCGTCGAAGATCGGCCACAGGTCGAGGTCCTTGTCGAGCGGCTGCGCGCGATACGCCTCGGCGATGCGCGCGTCGTAGTGCGGCCGCCACGTGCCATCCGGTTGCTTGCGGACCCAGGTCTCGGCAAGGAAGCGCCATTGCGCATCGCTGTGCGGACCGAAGGGCGCCGAGATCGTGCGCACGTACTTCTCCGCCTCGTCGAGCGAGGCGAATGCCGGAGCTTTGCCGACGTAGTCGCCGATGCGCTGCAGCGCGTTTTTCGAGACGAGCGGGCCGGCGTCGTTCAGCACCAGCTTCTTGACCGGCGTGCCCGGCTGCGCGGCGAGCACCATGCCGACCAGGCCCCCCAGCGAGGTGCCGAGCCAGCTGACCGACTCCGCGTCGAGCCGCGCGATGAGCGTGACCATGTCCGCGAGGTATTGCGGCACGGCGTACAGCTTCGGATCGGCGAGCTTGTCGGAATCGCCGCGGCCGGCGAGGTCCGGACATACGACGCGGAACTGGCCGCACAGCGCGCGCGCCAGCTCGTCGAAGTCGCGCGCCGAGCGCGTGAGACCGTGCACGCAGATGAGCGCGTCGCGGTTGCGCGGGTCGCCCCACTCGAGATACGCGATGCGGTGCAGGCCGGCGGGCGAAGCGCATTGCACCGAGCGCCGGCGCGCCGCCGGCTGAGATGCGGGTGTTACGTCGGGTTCAGCCATCGAGCCTGCAGGGCGGCACGCACTTCGGCGGCGGCGGGTTCCAGCGTGGAATGGGACTCGCCCTGGCGACGCAGCAGTGCGAGCTTCTCGGACTTGAGGTTCGCGCCGCGCACCGGATAGCCGTACTGCCGGTAGCGCTCGCGCTCGAGCGGCGCGTCCTCCTCGTCGTACCAGATCCATTCGTCGACGAGGCGGAAGGCGACTTCCTCGAGGGTTTCGTCGGCGTCGTCGGGCTCGATCAGCTCGAGCGCGCCGCCGCGATAGCGGAAATAGGTGTGGCGCTCCGCCGTGGTGACGTAACCGATCCAGTCTTCGCCCTGGCGTTCGCAGATCAGCGCATGCGAGAGGCGCCCTTCCTCCGCCGCGCTCACCTCGATGCCGGCCGCGCCGGGTTGCGTTTCTTCGCTGCTCAGCTGGCCATTCTCGATCACCGCGCGGCCGCGCACGCCGTCGTGCTCCCATTCGGCCTCGACGCGCAGCTCCGGGAAATCGCCCGAGGCGACGGTGAGCGCCGGGAACGGCAGGCCGCGCTTGGGCGTGAAGCGATACTCGAGCACCCCGGCCTCGTGGTGCTCGGTGTAGTCCTCGGCGTCCGGGTCGCGCACCAGTAGCCAGCGCAGCCGTTCGCGAAAATCGGCGAGGCGTCCGGCTCCTGTGATGCGCACGACCGCGGTGAACATCTACCCCTCGTACTTGAACGACAGCGCCAGGCGCGCGCGGAACTGCGCGATCTTGCCGTCCTCGATGCGCACGTCGAGCTTGGTGACCTCGGCGATGCGCAGGTCGCGCAGCGTGTGGCCGGCGGTGCTGACCGCGTTCTTCGCCGCCTCCTCCCAGGAGTTGCTGCTGGTGCCGATCACTTCCGTCACGCGATAGACCGCGCCTCCGTCCTTCTTCGCCATGATCGTTTCCCTCCTCTCGCACGAGGGACGTCCCCTCGCAAAATTATTGTAGCCAATAGCGTCCGCGGCGCTGCCGCTCGCTTTCCACGGTCAGCGTGTCGCCCAGGCGCAACGCAATGGCGCCGTCTCGATCGGTGCGCACGATCGCCACACCGGCCGCGCCATAGCGTGCGAGCACTTCCGGGTTCGGATGGCCGAAGCGGCTGCGATAGCCGACGGGCACCAGCGCCCACGACGGCGAGACCGCCGAGATGAACTGCGCCGTGGAGGAGGTGCGGCTGCCGTGATGCGGCACCAGCAGCACATCGCTGCGGATGTCGCCCTGCGCGAGCTCGGCTTCCGCCAGGCGCTCGATGTCGCCGGTGAGCAGCACCGATCGTCCGTGGGCGACGACGCGAAGCACGCAGCTCTGGTTATTGCGCCGTCCATCGCCCGCGCCGCTGGGGTGCAGGAACTCGAAGCGCACGCCGTCCCATTCCCATCGCTCGCCCGCCGAGCAGCGGCGCGCACCGGGCGTGAGGCCGTTCAGCGGATGGTCCGCCGGCAGCGAAGAAGCGAGCGCGCCCACCTCGAAGCTCTCGAGCACCGTGAGCGCGCCGCCAGTGTGGTCGCTGTCCTCGTGCGTGAGCACGAGGAGGTCGAGGCGCGAGATCCCGTCGCCGCGCAGTGCCGGCACGACGACGCGCGCCGCGCTGTCCGATTCCGCGCCGTACGCCGGCCCGGTGTCGTAGAGGAGCGCATGGCTCTCGGTGCGCACGAGGACCGCCAGGCCCTGACCGACGTCGAAGGTCGTCATCCATGCCTCGCCCGCGCGCGGCGCGGGCGCGATGCCGAGGAACGCGGGCGCCATCAGCGCCGCGCCGGCGAATCGGCAGGGAATGCCGCGCGGCGCGAGCATCCAGGCCGCACCGGCGAGCGCGGCGAGCACGCTCCACAACGGCGGCACGTGCTGCTGCCACAAGGCGGAGGGCAGCGCCGCGCACCATTCCAGGAATTCGAGCAGCCACTGGACCAGCCACGCGCAGACGTGCAGAAGCGCATCGACCGGCACGACGGCGGCGACGAGCGCGAGCGGCGTGATCACGACCGAGACTAGCGGGATGGCGAGCGCGTTGGCGATCGGTCCGGCTACCGAGATCTGGCCGAAAAGGAGCAGCGCCGCGGGCGCGAGCCCCACGGTGACCGCCCATTGCACGCGAACCCATTGCTGCCACTGCGCTCCCGGCTGCGTCCAGCCCGCGGCCACATAGAAGATGAGCACGACCGCGCCGAACGAAAGCCACAGTCCCGGCGACAGCGGCGCCCAGGGATCCATGAGCACGATGAGCGCGAGGGCGAGCGCGAGCGTGCGCCACGGCGAGGAGATGCGTCCGGTCCACAGCGCGAGCGCCACCACCGCCACCATCCAGAACGTGCGCTGCGCCGGCACGCCGTACCCCGCGAGCAGCGTGTAGCCGAGCGCCGCGACGATGGCGGCGAGCGCGCCCGCCTTGCGCGCCGGGAGGCGCAGCGTGAGCGCCGGTACACGGCGCCACAGCAGCGACACGAGCCAGGCGGCGAGACCGGAGACGAGCGTCACGTGAAGCCCCGAAATGCTCATCAGGTGGGTGACGCCGGTGCGATTGAAGAGCTGCCACTCCTCGCGCGAGATCGCGCGCTGGTCGCCGACCGCGAGCGCGGCCAGGATGCCCGCCGCCGGCGTCGGGCCGAGCACCGCGAGAAAGCGGTCGCGCACCGCCTCGCGCGCCCGCTCGACGTAATCGAGCGGCGCATTGCGCGCACCCAGCAGCCGCGGCTCCGTGCGCGCCCGCACATAGCCGGTTGCGCCGATGCCTCGCTCGAGGAGCCACGCCTCGTAGTCGAAGCCGTGTGGGTTCACCAATCCATGCGGGCGGCGCAGCCGCACGGTGAAGGCCCACCGCTCGCCCGGGTGCACGCTACTGACGAGCGCCGGCCCGTCTTCCTGGCCGGCGGTGCGATACCAGGTCAGCAGCACCTTCTTCGGCAGGCCGTTCCCGCTCTGGACGTCGAGCTCGAAGCGCACGCTGCGCTCGGCGAGCGCCGGCAGGCTGGCCACGACGCCCACGATCGCCAGATCGCGCCCTTCCTGCTCGACCGGCAGCCAGTCGGCCATGCGCCACTGCGCGCACGCCGCCGCCCAGAAGAAACCGGCGGCAAACGCGGCCGCAGGCATCAGGATCCGGTAACGCCAGGCGCCAAGTGCAAGCAATGGCACGACCGCCGCCCAGGCGAGCGACGGCAGCGCGGCCTGCAGCTGCAGGAGCGCAGCACCGGCCGCGAACGCGAGCGCCGCGAGGCTCATCTGCGCTCAACGCACGGCGCGCCCTTGCGCTGACGCGACGCGCCGCCCGATACTCGCCGCGGTGAAGCGCACGCTCCGCAAGTACCTGCCCGAGCCGGAAGAAGTCCTCGCGAAGAAGTGGGCGGCGCCGTTCCGGCCGTGGCTCGGCCATCCGAACCTCTGGCACCTGAACCGGCGCTCCGTGCCCGGCGCGGTGGCGATCGGCCTCTTCTGCGGACTGATTCCCGGCCCGGTGCAGATGCTGAGCGCGCTGGCGGTCGCCATCCCGTGCCGGAGCAACATCCCGCTCGCGATGATGGTCACGTGGTACACGAACCCGTTCACCCTCGTGCCGCTCTACGTCGGCGCCTATGAAGTCGGCCGGCGGGTCCTCGGCACCGACCGTGCCGATGCCGTCAGCACGATTCCCGACTGGCATTGGACGATTGCCGAAATATGGAGCTGGCTGCTCTCGCTCGGCAAGCCGCTCGTCGTCGGCATCGTGGTGCTGGCGCTCGCGCTGGCCGCGGCCGGCTACTTCCTCACGCGCCTCGCGTGGCGCATCTACGTGATCATGGCCTGGCGGCGTCGCGCGGCGCGAGCAGTCCGTCCCTGAGCTCGAGCACGCGCTCGGCGCGGCCGGCGAGGCCGGCGTCGTGCGTCACGATGACGAACGCCGTGCCGTGCGAGGCGGACATGCGCAGCATCGCTTCGAACACATCCTCTGCGGTGTGCGAGTCGAGGTTGCCCGTCGGCTCGTCGGCGAGGACGCACGCGGGCTCCGTCACCATGGCGCGCGCGAAGGCGCAGCGCTGGCGCTCGCCGCCGGAGAGCTCGCCCGGCTGGTGCTCGAGCCGCGCGCCGAGGCCGACCTCCTCCAGCGCCCGCTTCGCCTTCTCGAGCGCCTGAGCGCGGTCCATGCGGCGGATGAAGAGCGGCATGGCGACGTTCTCGGCGGCGGTGAACTCGGCGAGGAGATGGTGGAACTGGTAGATGAAGCCGATGCTGCCGTTGCGCGTGCGCGCCCGCTCCGCCTCGCCCATCTCGCTGAAGGCGCGGCCCTCGATGAACACCTGGCCCGCGGTCGGCGCGTCGAGGCCGCCGAGGAGGTGCAGCAGCGTCGACTTGCCCGATCCCGAGCGTCCCATGATCGCGATGCGCTCGCCGCGCCGGATCTCGAGGTCGACGCCCATCAGCACCGGCACCGGCTGCGGCCCCTGGTAGGTCTTCTTCAGGCCGTGGCAGGCGACGACCGCTTCACTCATATCGCAGCGCCTCGGCCGGGTTGAGGCGCGACGCGCGCCAGCTCGGGTACAGCGTGGCGAGGAACGAAAGGCCCAGGCCCATCGCGCTGATCGCCACCACGTCGCCCCATTGCAGGTCGGAGGGCAGCTCCGGTATGAGGTACACGTCCTTCGAGAGGAACTTGATGTTGAAGGCGTTCTCGATCGCCGGCACGATCACGTCGATGTTCACCGCGGTAACGATGCCGGTGATCACGCCGAGCAGCGTGCCCACCACGCCGATCACCATGCCCATCACGATGAACATCTGCATCACCGACCCGGGCCGCGCGCCGAGGGTGCGCAGGATGGCGATGTCGGCCTGCTTGTCGGTCACCGCCACCACCAGCGTGGAGATGATGTTGATCGCCGCCACCAGGATGATCAGCGTGAGGATGATGAACATCATGCGCTTCTCGATCTCCACGGCGCGGAAGAAGTTCGCGTGCGTGCGGGTCCAGTCGCTCGCGTAGGTGTCCTGCGGCAGGTCGGTCATCAGCTCGCGCGCCACCTGCCGCGCCGCGAAGATGTCGTCGAGCTTGAGCCGCACCCCGGTCACGTCGGTGCCGAGCTGGTAGAGCGTCTGCGCGTCCTGCAGGTGCACGAGCGCGAGCGCCGCGTCGGCGTCGGCGATGCCGGCCTCGAAGATGCCGACCACGGTGAACTGCTTGAGGCGCGGGATCACGCCCGCCGGCGTGACGAGCCCCTGCGGCGCGACGAACGCGACCTTGTCGCCCGGCAGCACCTGCAGCGAGCGCGCGAGGTCGACGCCGAGGACCACGCCGAACTCGCCCGGCTTGAGCGCCTCGAGCGAGCCCATCTTCATCTTGTCGCCGAAGTCGGCGACTTTGTCCTCCTGGTCGGGGAGGATGCCGCGCACCAGCGCGCCGCGCACCGCCGGCCCGGCGGCGAGCATCGCCTGCGCCTGCACGAACGGCGCGGTAGCGAGGACGCGGGAATGCTTCGCGGCGATCTTCGCGATGGACTGCCAGTCGTGCAGGCGGTTGCCGATCGAGGTGATCTGCACGTGCGAGGCGACGCCGAGGATGCGCTCGCGCACTTCCTTCTGGAAGCCGTTCATCACGGACAGCACCACGATCAGCGCCCAGACGCCGACCATGATGCCGATCATCGAGACGAGCGAATTGATGCCGATGAAGCGGTTGCGGCGCCGCGCGCGCGTATAGCGCAGGCCGACGAGGAGTTCGTATCGCATCGGGGAGAGGCGCGAGAATACTACAATCGTTCTGATGTCCATCCCTGATGGGGCCTTCGCGGATGCCGCCCTCCTCGGCCGCCTGATTCGCGGCGAGCGCATCGCCCACCTCGCCACGCTGCGCAACGCCGCGCCGATGGTGTCCATGACGCTCTACCTGCCCGAGGCCGACTTCTCCGCTTTCTACGTGCACGTCAGTCGCCTCGCGTGGCACACGCAGGACATGAGCCACGACGCACGCGTGGCGCTTTCGATCGCCCAGACCGACGACCGCCGCGCGGATCCGTTCACGCTCATGCGCGTCACCATCCGCGGCGATGCGACGCAGATCGCCGACGGTCCGAAGGACGCCTGGCTCGCGCGCTTCCCCGAGCAGGCGATCAACTTCGAGCTCGCCGACTTTTCCTTCTGGAAGATCGTGCCGCGCGACGCGCGCTTCGTCGCCGGCTTCGGGCGCATCCACAACCTGTCCGGGGCGGATCTGAAAGGAGCGGCATGAAGGTCCACGGCAGCTGTCATTGCGGCGCCATTCGCTTCGAGGCCGACGCCGATCCGCAGAAGGCCGGCGTCTGTCATTGCACGGACTGCCAGTCGCTCACCGGTTCGGCGTTCAGCCTCTTCCTGCAGGTGCCGAAGGAGGCATTCCGCCTGACCGGCGGCACGCCGAAGATCTACGTGAAGACCGCCGAAAGCGGCAACCGGCGCGCGCAGGCCTTCTGCGCGACTTGCGGCTCGCGCCTCTGGGCGTCGGCGGAGAAGGCGCCGCCGGTGTACAACCTGCGCATTGGCACCCTGCGCGAGCGCGCCGAACTGCCGCCGAGAGTGCAGCTTTGGTGCCGCTCCGCGCTGCCGTGGATCAACGACCTTGGCGCGGTGCCGGCCGCCATGGGAGACCGCTGACTCAGACGCCCTGCTTCATCACGTAGCGCAGCAGGTAGTCGAGGGAGTTCTTGCCGTAAGGCTTGGTGATGTAACCGTCGGCGCCGAGGGCGAGACCTTTGGCGACGTCCGCCTGTTCATTGCGCGCGGTGAGCAGGATGATCGGCAAAAGCGTGCACGAGGGATGGCGGCGGAGGTTCGCGAGCACGTCGAAGCCGTTTCCATCGGGCAGCCCGATGTCGAGGAATATCGCGTCGGGCGCGCTCTCCTGCAGACACTGGTAGAGCGCCTGCACGCCGCCGGCGGTTCTCACCGCGTATCCGGCGTCGCTCAGGCGCCGCACGGCGAGCGCGAGCTGATCCTCGTCGTCCTCCACGACCAGCGCCACCGTATCCTGCGGGCGCTTCGTGCTCGGCGGCCGGTTCGCGATGCGCTCGTAGGCGATGTAGACGCCGAGGCGCGAAAGCGAGATGTCCGCGAACGCCACGTCCCGCTCGATGGCCTCCCGGTCTTCCGGCTCGAGGGGCGGCGGTTCC
>DATMIG010000156.1:0-2904 GCA_035554335.1 Burkholderiales bacterium | reverse complement strand
GATGGCGACCGCCGCGTCGATCGTGCGGCCCTTCAGCATGTCGTTCATCTGCGGGAACGGCGCCTCGATCATCGTCACCTGGCTGAGCGGGATCTTGTTGTCGAGCAGCCACTTCTGGAACATGACGTGCAGCATGCTGTTCAGCCCCGGCACGCCGACCTTCTTGCCCTTGAAGTCCTCGGGCTTCTGGATCTTCTCGCCCGAGCGCGCGACCAGGCTCACGATCGAGTTCGACTTCTGGAACCGCGAGGCGCCGTTCAGCGCGACGAGCCCCAGCCCGGCTTCCGCCGTCTGCACCAGCATCGAGCCCGTTCCCATGCCGATCTGCAGGCTGTCGGCCATGATCGCCGCGGGAATGTTCGACGCGAGCGGAATGCGCGTCAGCGTGACGTCCAGGCCGCGCTTCTCGAAGAAGCCCTTGTCCTTGCCGGCGAACACCGGCGTGAAATCCGCCGCCGGCGAGTACCCGATGTTGACCTTGGTCTGCGCCAGCGCCGTGGTGGCGACGAGCGCGCCCGCGATGAGCGTGGTGAGTGTCTTGAGCATGAAACGATGTTATGCGGACGCGGCGCGCCAGCGCAACAAGCGCCGCTCGGCCAGGAGCAGCCCGTGATTCACCGCGAAGCCGATGATGCCGAGCACCACGATGCCGGCGTAAAGCTCGGGGCTGCGGAACGAGCGCTGCGCGAGCAGGATGTTCTGCCCGAGGCCCGGCAGCGATGCCTGCATCTCGGTGACCACCGCCAGGATGAGCGCGATCGCGAGCGACACCCGCACGCCGGCCAGGATGTCGGGCAGCGCGCCCGGCAGCGCCACCTTGGCGAGCACCTCGCCGCGCCGCATCTCGAGCGTCTCGCACAGCTCGACGAGCTGCGGCTCCGTGCTCTTGAAGCCGTGCACCGCGGCGAGCAGCACCGGCCAGAGCGAGCCGAAGGCGATCACCGCCGTCGACATGGCGTGCGACAGCCCCAGGAACAGGATGGCGACCGGAATGATCGCCGAGGCCGGCAGCGGCCGCAGGAAGTCGAGCAGCGGCTCGAGGTACTCGCGCGCCAGGCGCGAGGTGCCGATCGCCGCGCCGAGCGCGATGCCGAGGACGCAGGCGAGCGCCCAGCCGTAAAGCATGCGCAGCGCCGTCGCGCCGAGCGGCTGCCACAGCCGTCCGCTCGTCACCTGCATATAGAGCTCGCCGAACGTGCGGCCGGGCGAGGGGAAGAAGACGGGGTTGATGACCTTCAGCTCGGCGGCGAGCTGCCATAGCCCTATCAATAGCAATCCAAACAGGATCGGCGGCAGCGCCCGCTTCACCGCGCCACCTTGTTGAGCGCCCAGCCGACGAACCCGAGCCAGAGGAGCTGCGCGTACATCAGGTCCGAGCGCAGCGCCTGCTGCGCCGCGATCATGCTGTGCCCGAGGCCGCGCGGGTTGAGCACGATCTCGACGGTGACCGCCACCACCAGCGAAATGGCGAGCGCGAGGCGCAGGCCCACGGCGATGCGGGCGAAGGCGGCGGGAAGAACGATCTTCCTCATCTGCGCGGCGAAGGAGAGCTCCAACGAGCGTGAAAGCTCCAGCAGCCTCGGCTCGACACCGCGCACCGCCGACACCGTCACGAGCAGCACCGGCCAGAGCGCGGCGAAGGCCACGACCGCCGCTTCCATGCGCAAGCCGAAGCCAAACACCAGCAGGGCCAGGGGTATCAGCGCCACCGCCGGTATCGGCCGCAGCGCTTCGATCGACGGGCCCACCGTCCGCTCGGTCCGCGGCGAGAGGCCGAGCAGCGCGCCGAGCAGGATGCCGAGCACGCCGGCGATGGCGAAGCCGAGGAGCGCCGCCTCGAACGTGAGCCAGGTGTCGAGAAGGAGCGAGCCGTCGGCGAGCGCCTGCACGAAGGCGCGCACGATGTCGCTCGGCCGCGAAGTGGAGTCGGGCGGCAGGACGCCTGCGTGGCTGCCCAGTTCCCAGAGGATGACCAGCAGCGAGGGGATGACCAGGCCGCGCATCAGTGCTTCAGCAGGCCGAACAGGCGATGGCGATAGCCGAGGAAGCGATCGTCCTCGCGCGTCTCGAGCTGCGAGCGCGGGCGCGGGATGTCGACCGTGATGCGCTCGGCGATGCGCCCCGGGTTCGAGGCGAGCACGATCACGTGGTCGCCGAGATAGATCGCCTCCTCGAGGTCGTGGGTGATGAAGACGACCGTGGTCTTCTGCTCGGCCGCGATGCGCGCGACCTCGTCCTGCAGGCCCTGGCGGGTGATGGCGTCGAGCGCGCCGAACGGCTCGTCCATCAGCAGGAGCTGCGGGTCCTGGCCCAGGGCTCGCGCAATCTGCACGCGCTGCTGCATGCCGCCGGAGAGCTGCGCCGGGTAGTGACCGGCGCAGTGGCCGAGGCCCATCTTTGCCAGCAGCGCTTTCACCCGTTCGCTCCTCTTGGGCTCACCAACGCCACAGGCCTCGAGACCGAGCGCAACGTTCCCAGCAACCGTGCGCCATGGCAGCAGCGCCTTGGTGTAGTCCTGGAAGACGATGGCGCGGCTGCGCGCGGGCCCGTTCACCGCCTTGCCGTTCACGTCGATGTGCCCAGAAGAGCAAGGAAGCAGCCCGGCGAGGACGCGAAGCAGCGTCGTCTTCCCACTGCCCGAAGGTCCGACGATGCAGAGGAACTGTCCCGCCGGGACGTCGAAGGTGACATCCGCGAGCACGGGCCGGTCGCCGAACGACACGCCGATGTTGCGCGCGGCGATCACGCGAAGCGGTCGAGATTGACGTCGTGCAGGATGTTCGGCGCGCCGTAGTCGTCGATGATGCGGCGAGGATCGCGCTGCGTCGGCCGGCCCTCGAGGTCGGCGCCGAGGTAGCGCGAGTGGCGCACGATGCGGCGTCCGAAATCCAGCTGCCTTGCCTC
>DATMIG010000155.1:0-4366 GCA_035554335.1 Burkholderiales bacterium | reverse complement strand
CTCGCTCATCGCGCGCATGATGGATTCGATCCGCCCCGGATGCTGGCGTTCCCACCCGGCGAGCATCTCGCCGACCACCTTGCGCTGCAGGTTCTCCTGCGAGCCGCAGAGGGTGCACGGGATGATGGGAAACGCCTTCTGCTCGGCGTAGGCGATGAGATCGTCCTCGGCGACGTACGCAAGCGGACGGATCACGACGTGCTTGCCATCGTCGGAGCGCAGCTTGGCCGGCATCGCCTTCAGCTGCCCGCCGTGGAAGAGATTGAGGAAGAACGTGGCCAGGATGTCGTCCCGGTGATGGCCGAGCGCGATCTTGGTCGCGCCGATCTCGTCCGCCACGCGATAGAGCACGCCGCGGCGCAGGCGCGAGCAGAGCGAGCACATGGTCTTGCCTTCCGGCACCACGCGCTTCACCACCGAGTAGGTGTCCTGCTCCACGATCTTGTACGGCACGCCGCGCGAGTCGAGATATTCCGGCAGCACGTGGGCCGGGAAGCCCGGCTGCTTCTGGTCGAGATTCACGGCGACGAGCTCGAAGCGCACCGGCGCCTTCGGCTGCAGGGCGAGCAGCACGTCGAGCAGCGCATGGCTGTCCTTGCCGCCCGAGAGGCACACCATGATGCGGTCGCCGTCCTCGATCATCCTGAAGTCCGCGATCGCCTCGCCCACCTGGCGGCGGATGCGCTTGGCGAGCTTGCCGGCCTCGTAATCGGCTTTGCGGTGATCGCGGAGGACAGAGACGATCATAGGAAAATGGAGCGCCCGCCGTCCACGGCGATGATTTGCCCCGTGACGTAGGTGGCGCAGGCAAGGAAGTGTACCGCCTGCGCGATGTCCTCCGGCGCGCCGACCCGCGCCAGCGGCGTGGTGGCGACGATGCGCTGCCGCTCGGCCGGATCGAACTGGCCGTCCTCGGGCCAGGCGATGGCGCCCGGCGAGACGCCGTTCACCCTCACCTTCGGCGCGAGCTCGACGGCAAGCGAGCGCGTCATTGCAGCGAGGCCGCCCTTCGCGATGCTGTACACCGGGTAACCCTTCAGCGGCCGCTCGGCGTGGATATCGACGATGTTGACGATGGCACCGGCGTTCTTCGCGAGCTCGGGCGCCGCTTCCTGGCAGATGAAAAGCGGCGCGCGCAGGTTCGAGCCGATGAGCTCCTCCCAATGCGACGCCTCGATTGCGCCCACGCCGATCGGGAAAAAGCTCGACGCATTGTTCACCAGGAGATCCAGCCGCCCGAACGAGTCCAGCGCGGCGCTGACCAGGGCGCGCGGCGCGATGGGCGCGAGGAGCTCCGCCTTGACGCCCGCCGCGCTCTTCGGCCGCCGGCCGTTCAGTTCGCCCAGGATGGCGTTGGCATCGGCTTCGGAGTCCCGGTAGTGAATCAGCACCGATGCGCCCGCGGCATGCAGCCGACGCGCGATGGCGGCGCCGACGCGCCGCGCGCCGCCGGTCACCAGCGCCACTTTGCCATCCAGCGATTCGGACATAACTGCTTTAAATTCTAGGGCATGCAAGCACGCGGGCGTATCGAGGGCGAGATCGCGAAGGCCGGCGGCTGGATCAGCTTCGAGCGCTACATGCAGCTCGCGCTGCACGAGCCGGGCGTCGGCTATTACGCGGGCGGCGCGCAAAAGTTCGGCGCGCGCGGCGATTTCGTCACCGCCCCCGAGCTCGGCGAGCTCTTCGGCCGCACGCTGGCGCGGCAGCTGAAAGACTTCGACCGGGTGCTCGAGTTCGGCGCCGGCAGCGGCGCGCTCGCCGATGTGCTGACGCGCGAGCTGAAATGCGAATACTGGGTGCTGGAGACCAGCGCCGAGCTACGCGCGCGGCAGCGCGAGCGGCTCGGTGATCGCGTGCGCCATGTCGATCGCCTGCCCGCCAATTTCCGCGGCGCCATGATCGCCAACGAGGTCGCGGACGCGATGCCCGTGCATGTCCTGCATTGGACCGGTCACGCCATCCTTGAGCGCGGCGTGGACGCTTCGTTGCAATGGTCGGATCGCCCGGCGGCGGGTGCGGTCCTGGAAGCGGCAAAGCAGATCGATGTGCCAGCGCCCTATGTGAGCGAGATCAACCTGGCGGCACGCGCTTGGATACGCTCGCTGGTCGAAGCGCTCGAAGCCGGCGCGATCTTCGTCATCGACTACGGCTTTCCGCGCCACGAGTACTACCACCCGCAGCGCGCGAGCGGCACGCTGATGTGCCACTACCACCACCAGGCGCATTCCGATCCGTTCGCCCGGCCGGGCGAGGAAGACATAACCGCTCACGTCGACTTCACCGCGCTCGCCGAAAGCGCGCACGACGCCGGCGCGCAGATCCTCGGCTACACGACCCAGGCCCAGTTCCTCGTCAACTGCGGCATCACCGAGGTGTTGGCGCAGAAGAACGCGGAAAATGCCCTGCGCTATGCGCCGATCGCCGCGCAGGCGCAGCGCCTTCTCTCGCCGGCGGAGATGGGCGAGCTCTTTAAAGTGCTCGCCGTCGGGAAAGGCCCGACACCACTGCCGCTTGTCGGATTCACGCGCGGTGACCGATCCCATACTCTCTAGCAAAATGAAAAAAGCAGGGCGGTTTCTCATCGGCGCGCTGGCGCTCGTGCTCGTCGCCGCACGGGCCGATGAAGTGAACGATGCGCGCAAGCGCTGGGCCGACAGTCCGCACGGACCGATGCTCGAGCGCATCCTGCCGCCGACGGTCGAGCCGGATCAGCTGCCGGAGCCGAAGTCCGCGGGCGCGCAGCTCACCGTGCGCTACTGCGTGCAATGCCACAACCTGCCGAACCCGGCGATGCACCACGCCGCGAAGTGGCGGCCGATAGTCGATCGGATGGTGGTGCGCATGGAAGGGCGCGGCAACATGGGCACGCTGATGAGCGACATGATGGCCGGCGTCAAGGCGCCATCGGCGGAGGAAACGAAGACGCTGGTCGCCTACTTGCGACGCTACGCGCAGAAGCCGCTCGACCCGAAGCGCTATCCCGACGTGAACCGTCCCGAAGGCGAGGCGTTTCGCATCGCGTGCAGCCAATGCCACGTCCTACCCGACCCGCAGCGCCATACCGCCGGCGAGTGGCCGGCCGTCGTCGCGCGCATGCAGGAGAACATGGAGTGGATGAACCGCGTGGTCGGTACGAATCCCGCCGTGGACCGGCCGAACGGCGAGCCGCAGCTTCGTGTCGAGGAGATCGTCGCGTTCCTCGAGAAGCACGCGCGCCGCTAGCTTGAGCAGCCAGCCCCTCAGCCGGCGCCTGTTCCTGCTCGTCGCCGCGGCGATCCTGCCCCTGGCGCTCGTCGCGGGCATGGCGCTCTTCATCATCACCAAGCAACAGCGCGAGCAGGTCGGCCGCGCCGGCCTGGAAATCAGCCGCGCGTTGACCACGGCGGTCGACGCCGAGCTCGAACGTTCGCTATCGGTAATCGGCGCGCTGTCGGCCGCTCGCGCGCTCGACAACGGGGACTTCGCGCGCTTCCACAACGCGATGAGCGATGTCCTGGCGCGCGATCCGGCCTGGCTCACGATCCTGCTCGCCGATCCGGCGGGCAAGATCATCGTCGATGCCGCCCGGCCGCTCGGCACGCCGGCCGGCGTGACGGTCGAACGCGAAAGCTTCGACCGGGTACTGAAGACCGGCAAACCGGCCATCGGCTACGTGTTGAGGGGCCAGGCGGGCACTTGGGCCGTGCCGGTGCGCGTGCCGGTGATCCGCAATGGCAAGCTGGTCTACGTCCTCTCGGCGGTGGTGAGGCTCGACGGAATACGCCAGGTCGTCGATCGGCAGCGGCTGCCGCAGGACTGGGTCACTTCGGTGTTCGACGCGCACGGCACGCGGGCCGCGCGCTCGCGGCAGCACGAGGAATTCATCGGCCGCGAGCCTTCGGCCTCCCTCAAGCAATTGATGGCGGCCAGCCCGCGCGAGGGTACGGGCGTCACCCGCGCGCTGGAAGGCGACGTCATCTACACCGCCTACACCCGCTCGCCGGTAAGCGGCTGGAGCGTGGCGATCGGCATCCCGTCCGGCATGATCGATACGACGGTGTGGCGCTCGCTCGCCACGTACGGCACCGGCATCCTGCTGTCGATCCTGCTCGGTGTGCTAGCCGCCATCTTCATCGCGCGCAGCATCGCGCGGCCGATGGCCGAGCTGCATGCCGCGGCGCAGGCCCTCGGGCGCCGGGAGCCGCTGCAGCGTCCGGACAGCAACATCGCGGAGATCCGCCAAGTGGCCGATGCACTCATGACTGCCGCCGACGAGCGCGCGCGCATCGAGGCTGAGCGCGAGCAGCTCCTGCATCGCGAGCAGGAGGCGCGCGCCATCGCCGAGGCGGCCAACCGCTCGAAGGACGAGTTCCTCGCGATGCTC
>DATMIG010000154.1:0-2354 GCA_035554335.1 Burkholderiales bacterium | reverse complement strand
GCAATTAGGATCCTAGGGCGCCTAGTATCTGCCGACCTGCGACGCAGATTCCTCGAGTGATGCTGCCGTCGCCGCCGGTCCGAACCCGGAAAGGCTATTTCATCAGCACATTGGGAAGCCAAAGTGCCATAGACGGCATCGCAGCCATCCAGGCGATGAGCGCCATCATCACGATCCAGTAAGGCACGCAAGCGCGGGCGGCCTGGGGCAGAGTTACTTCGCCGTTCGTGATCGCCGTGATGACGAAGAGGTTGAGGCCGACCGGCGGCGTGACGACTGCCACCTCGATGAGGATGGTGACGATCACGCCGAACCAGACGGGGTCGAAGCCGGCTGCCATCATCAGCGGGAAGACGAGCGGCAGGGTCATGACCATCATCGACAGGCCCTCGAAGAAGCAGCCGAGGATGAGGTAGATGATCACCACCGCGCCGAAGAGCGTGTACTTCGAGAGGCCGAGGGCAGTGACGGTTTCGATCAGGCTGCGCGGCAGGCCGAGGACGCTGACCGACTGGGCGAGGACGACGGCGCCGAGGATGACGAAGCCGAGGGCGCCGTAGATGACGGCGCTGTTGATGAGGCTGCGCCACAGCGCCTTCATGTCGAGGTCGCCGGCGAAGAAGCCGAGGATGATGGCGGCGATGACGCCGAGGCCGGCGGACTCGGTGGCGGTGGCCATGCCCATGACGATGCTGCCGAGGACCGCGACGAGGAGCACGGCGATCGGCCACACTTCCCAGAGGCTCGCTTTCGGGATCTCCTGCGCAGCCGGGTCAATGCTCGGGGCCGGGATGCGGCCGAGCTTCGCCGCTCCGTAGATATAGGCCATGAACATCCCGGTGAGGACGAAGCCCGGGATGACGGCGGCTATGAAGAGCTTGCCGACCGACGTGTCGGTCAGGGCGCCGTAGATCAGGAGCGAAAGGCTCGGCGGGATGAGAAGACCCAGCGTGCCGCCCGCGGCGAGCGTGGCGGCGACTTCCTCGCGGTCGTAGCCATGGCGCCTTAGCTCGGGATAGGCGATCGAGCCGACCGCCGCGGCGGTGGACATGCTCGAGCCGGCGATGGAGCCGAAGACCGCGCACACCACGATGTTGGTGTGCAGCAGCCCGCCGGGCACCTTGCGGAACATGGGTGAGAGCGCCGCGTAGATGCGCTTGCTGACGCCGCTCTCCTGCAGCACTTCGCCCAGCAGGATGAAGAGCGGGATGCCGCTCAGCGTGAAATCGGTGAAGGTGTTCCAGGTCGCGGTGACGGCGAGCTCGGTGGCGCCGTTGGCGGCGAACTGCAGGATGATGAGGCCGGTGAGGCCGAGCGCGGCGCCGAGGAGCGCGCCGGTGCCGATCGTGCCGAACAGGCCGACGAGGAGAAGCCACCAGGCCATTACGTGCCGTCCCGCGCTTCTTCCGGGGCGTCGCGCTCACCACGCACCAGGCGCACGATGGCATCGAAGGCCACCACGAGCATGGCGAGCGGCAGCAGCGCCGCCCACGGCCACAGCCACCAGCTCACGATCTCGCTGCGGATGTTGCGCTGGTAGTTGAACCAGGCCTGCTTGACCGCGTCCCAGCCGAACACGACGCAGAAGACGATCAGCACGAGGGCGGCCAGCCAGGCCAACACCGGCCTCACCTTCGCCGGCACGGCGTCGGCGAGCAGGCCGACCCGGATGTGAGCAGGCTTGCCGGCCCCCGCGATCGCGAGGAACAGCATGCCGATCATGAGGAGCCCGCTCACCTCCTCCGCGAAGCGGACCGGCGCGTTGAAGACGTAGCGCCCGATCGAGCTCCACGAAACGAGCAGCACGACGGCGGCGAGCAGCGCGGCGGCGATGACGCGCGCCGCCGCGCGAACCCGCTCAACGATGCGGTTCAACGCCCGAGGGCCTTGAGCACCTGCGCGCGATAGGCGACGGCTTTCGGGCCGGCGTTCTTGGCGAGGTCTTCCCAGGTCACGGACGCGGCGTTCATGAACGCCTTGCGATCGGCCTCGGGGAAGTCGGCCTGGAAGTGCACGCCGCCGGCGGCGAGCTTGTCCTGCGCGGCCTTCTCCGCCGCGGCATCGTCATCGCCGCGCTTCGTCGTCTCGTAGAGCTTCGAGGCGGCCGCGGTCATCGCCTTCTGCAGATCGGGCGCGAGCGTCTTCCACTTCGACTCGTGCACCACGATCACGTAGGGCATCGCCGCCACCGGGAAGAGGTACGCCGCGCCCTTCGTCACCTCCTGGATCGAGATGCTGCCGGCGAGGCGCGCGGGATAGAGCGAGCAGTCGACCACGCCGGTGCGCAGCGCGACATAGAGCTCGTTCTGCGGAATGATCTGCGTCGATACCCCGAGGCGGCCGAAGGTGTCGAC
>DATMIG010000153.1:0-6981 GCA_035554335.1 Burkholderiales bacterium | reverse complement strand
AGAAGAACATCGGCTCGGCGTTCCCCGGCAGCGAGGTGCGCGAGATGGAGGTGAAGGGACGCAACCTCGCCGAGGGTATCCCGCGCTCCTTCACGATCTCGTCCAACGAGATCCTCGAGGCGCTCACCGAGCCGCTCAACCAGATCGTTTCCGCCGTGAAGAGCGCGCTCGAGCAGACGCCGCCCGAGCTCGGCGCGGACATCGCCGAAAAAGGCATGGTGCTCACCGGCGGCGGCGCGCTGCTGCGCGACCTCGACCGCCTGCTGATGGAGGAAACGGGCCTGCCCGTCATCGTCGCCGACGATCCGCTCACCTGCGTGGTGCGCGGCTCGGGCAAGGCGCTCGAGAAGATGGAGCATTTCGGCCCGATCTTCACCAACGATTGATAATAGCGGGGGATGGATCACACTCCCCCGCCGTTTTTCAAGCGTGGCCCAGCACCGCTAGTCAGGCTGTTCTTCTTCGCCTCGCTATCGCTCGCGCTGCTCGTCGTCGATGCTCGTTTCCGGTATGTGGACGGGCTGCGCTCGTGGCTCGCCCTCGCCGCCTATCCGCTGCAGCGCGCGGCGACCTGGCCGATCGACGTCGCCATGAGCGTCGGCGGCTATTTCTCGACGCAGGCCAGCCTGATCGAGGAAAACCGCATGCTGCGCGAGCGCGCGCTCGCCAACGCTCAGGACGCGCAGCGTTTCCAGGCGGCACAGGCCGAAGCGAACGAGCTGCGCCGCGCGATCGGCGCCGCGGAGCAGCTGCCGGTGCAGGCGGCCACCGCCGAGGTGCTCTATCTCGGACGTGACCCTTACGCGCAGAAGCTCTTCATCAATCGCGGTTCCGTGCAGAACGTGCGCCCCGGCAGTCCCGTGGTCGACGACGTCGGCGTGATCGGCCAGGTGACGCGGGTGCATCCGCTGGTCTCGGAAGTGAATCTGCTGACCAATCCCGACCAGGCGGTGCCGGTGCAGATCGTGCGCAACGGCCTGCGCGCGGTCGCGTTCGGCGCGCGCGGACAGCCGGGCATGCTCGAGCTGCGCTACGTCGGCGCCAACGCGGAGATCCAGAACGGCGATCGCCTGGTGACCTCCGGCATCGACGGCACGTATCCCGCCGGCCTCGCGGTGGCGACGGTGGTCAAGGTCGAGACCGACGCCGAGCAGTCGTTCGCGCGCGTGCTTTGCAAGCCGACGGCCGGCGTGGATCGCGGCCGCTACGTCCTGGTGCTCACCACCGAGGCGAACATGCCGCCGCGTCCGGACGAGGCGGAGAAGAAGGAACGCCGCTCCGAGAAGGTGCGCCGCGGCAAGGGCAAGGACAAAGGCGGGGACAAGGCAGCCGATGAGCAGTAGGTCTCAGATCCTCCTCCCGGTCCGCACGAGCACCATCATCGGCTCGTTCGTGCTCGCGCTCTTCCTCAACTTCCTGCCTTGGCGCGACATGCGGCTCGTGCCGGATTTCGTCGCGCTGGCGATCGCCTTCTGGTGCGTGCGGCAGCCGCGCCTCGTCGGGCTGGGCGTCGCCTGGTTCGTCGGCTTGCTGACCGACGCCGGTAACGGCGTGCTGCTCGGCCAGCACGCGCTCGCGTATTCGCTGCTCGCGTTCCTATCCGTGTGGCTTTCGCGGCGTATCCTGTGGTTCGGGCCGATGCTGCAGTCCCTTCACATTGCGCTCATCCTGCTCGTCGCCGAAGGCGCGACGCTCGTCGTGCGCCTCGCCGCCGGGGATGCCTTCCCCGGCTGGCCGATCTTCGTGCGGCCGCTGACCGGCGCGCTGCTCTGGCCCGGCGTCACCTGGCTGCTGCTGCTGCCGCAGCGGCGCCCGGCTAACGAAGCCACCATCTAACCGCCATGCGCGGCATCGACATCCGCAACTCCGAGCAGGAGGTCCACCAGTTCCGGGTGCGGGTCGGCATCGCCGGCGCGGCGGTGCTGATGGCCTTCGGCCTGCTCGCGGTGCGCTTCCTCTACCTGCAGGTCTGGCAGCACGACGTCTACCAGGCGAAGGCCGAGGACAACCGCATCTCGATCGTGCCGGTGTCGCCGAACCGCGGCCTGATCGTGGACCGCAACGGCGTGGTCATCGCGCGCAACTATTCCGGCTACACGCTCGAGATCTTCCCGCGCCGCGTGCGCAACATGGAGCGCCTGATCGACCAGCTCGCGGAGCTGGTCGAGATCCAGCCGCGCGACCGCGTGCGCTTCAGGAAGCTGCTGCAGGAGACGCGCAACGCGGAAAGCCTGCCGATCCGCAACCGGCTGTCCGACGAGGAGGTGGCGCGTTTCGTCGTCAACCGCTATCGGTTCGAAGGCCAGGTGGAGCTGCGCGCGAGGCTCTTCCGCCAGTACCCGTTCGGCGACGTCGGCTCGCACGTCCTCGGCTACCTCGGCCGCGTCACCACGCAGGACCAGCAGCGCTTCGAGGAAGAAGGCATCGCGCCGAACTATCGCGGCACCGACTTCATCGGCAAGGCGGGCGTCGAGGCCACGTACGAGGCGGACCTGCACGGCACCACCGGCTTCGAGCAGGTCGAGATCGACGCCGCGGGGCGCGGCATCCGCACGCTGTCGCGCACGCCCGCGCTGCCCGGGAACGATGTCACGCTCACGCTCGACATGCGCCTGCAGCAGGTGGCCGAGATCGCGATCGGCGACCGGCGTGGCGCGCTCGTCGCGATCGACCCGAGCGACGGCGGCATCCTCGCGATGGTCTCGAAGCCCGGCTTCGATCCCAACCTGTTCGTCGACGGCATCGACCCGCAGTACTGGGCCGAGCTCAACACCAACGAAGACCATCCGCTCAACAACCGCGCGATCTCGGGCATGTATCCGCCGGGATCGACCTTCAAGCCCTTCATGGCGCTCGCTGCGCTCGAGATGGGCAAGCGCACGCCGCGCTCGGCGATCGCCGACCCGGGTTTCTTCGACTTCGGCGGGCGCCGCTTCCGCGACGACAAGAAGGGCGGGCACGGCGTGGTCGACATGTACAAGTCGATCGTCGAGTCCTGCGACACCTACTACTACCAGCTCGCCAACGATCTCGGCATCGAGGCGATCGCGCACTCGCTCGCGCCGTTCGGCTTCGGCGCGCGCACCGGCATCGACCTCGCCGGCGAGCAGGTGGGCGTGCTGCCCTCGCCCGAGTGGAAGCAGAGGCGCTTCAAGCGCCCCGACATGCAGCGCTGGTATCCGGGCGAGACGATCTCGATCGGCATCGGCCAGGGCTACAACTCCTATACGCCGATCCAGCTCGCCCTCGCTACGTCGGTGCTCGTCAACGGCGGCACGGTCTACCGGCCGCGCCTCATCGCCGGCGTGAACAACCCGCGCACCGGCGAGCAGCGCGAGATCCCGCCGGACGTGGTGCGCAAGTTCTCGCTCAAGCGCGACAACGTCGAGTTCATCAAGCGCTCGATGGCCGGCGTGATCAAGGAAGGCACCGGCGGCCGGGCCTTCAACGGCGCCACCTACACCGCCGGCGGCAAGACCGGCACGGCGCAGGTGATCGCGATGAAGCAGAACGAGAAGTACGAGGAGGCGAAGGTGGCCGAGCGGCACCGCGACCACTCGCTCTTCATCGCTTTCGCGCCGCTCGACAGCCCGCGCATCGCGCTCGCCATCGTGATCGAGAACGGCGGCTTCGGCGCGCGCGCGGCGGCGCCCGTCGCTCGCACGGTGCTCGACTACTTCATGCTCGGCAAGGTGCCGCCGGGGATGGACCAGCCGACGCCGGAAGACGAGTCGATCAACGAGGAAGACGAAGGAGACTGATGGAGCTCGCCGGCATACCCGTCAGGAGAATCGGCGAGCGCATCGTCGAGGGAATCGACCCGACGCTGCTGGTCCTCATCCTCACGCTGTCGATGCTGGGCCTCGCGGCGCTCTTCTCGGCGAGCATCGACACGCCCTCGCGCGTGACGGCCCAGGTCATCAACCTGTTCGTCGCCCTCGCCGCGATGTGGCTCGTCGCGCAGGTGCCGCCGCAGACCATGATGCGTTTTGCCATTCCGGCCTACGTCATCGGCGTCATGTTCCTGGTGGCGGTCGCGCTCTTCGGCGACGTGGTGAACGGCGCGCGGCGCTGGCTGCACGTCGGCGTGACCCGCTTTCAGCCGTCGGAGATGATGAAGCTCGCGCTGCCGCTGATGCTGGCGTGGTACTTCCACAAGCACGAGACGACGCTGCGGCTGCACAACTTCGCCATCGCCTCGCTGCTGCTCATCGTGCCGCTCGGCCTCATCGCCCGGCAGCCCGACCTCGGCACCGCGGCTCTCGTCGGCGCCGCCGGCTTCTACGTCATCTTCTTCGCCGGGCTGTCCTGGAAAGTGCTCGGCACGTTGATCGGCCTCGGCCTGGCTGCGCTGCCGATCGGTTGGGGCTTCCTGCACGACTATCAGCGAAAGCGGGTGCTCACGCTTCTCGACCCGACGACCGACCCGCTCGGTGCCGGCTACCACATCATCCAGTCCACCATCGCGGTGGGGTCCGGCGGCCTCTGGGGCAAGGGCTGGCTGAACGGCACGCAGGCGCACCTCGAGTTCATCCCCGAGCGCCACACCGACTTCATTTTTGCCGTGTTCTCCGAGGAGTTCGGCCTGATCGGCAACGCCGTGCTCCTGGTGTTGTACTTTCTGCTGATCGGCCGCGGCCTGTACATCGCGGCGAACGCCGCGACGGTTTTCGCGCGGCTCCTCGCCGGCGCCATCTCGCTCATGTTCTTCACCTATGCCTTCGTCAACATGGGCATGGTGTCCGGCATCCTCCCGGTGGTCGGCGTCCCGCTGCCTTTCCTTTCCTACGGCGGAACCGCGCTCCTCACGTTGTTCATCGGCGCCGGCATCCTGATGAGCGTCCACCGCTACCGCAAGCTGGTCCAGACGTAGTCAGGGTTTTCCGCGCAGCAGCACGATTTTGGGACCAGCTTCCGCATCGTGAAACGATGGCGCCGTAAGCTCCTGTAAAGGCTTGTTTTGTTACACGTCTCATAGCCCGGTTGGAGCGTTGCTGTAGCTGGTTGCACTGCGCAAACTCGCGCTATCGACAACCAGCCCGGAGGGCCCGTGGACCAGCGTCAGCAGCAAATCCAGCAACTCGAAAAAGACTGGAAGGAAAACCCGCGTTGGAAAGGCGTGAAGCGCGGCTATGGCGCGGCGGAAGTGGTGAAGCTGCGCGGCAGCGTGCAGGTCGAGCACACGCTCGCGAAGCGCGGCGCGGAAAAGCTTTGGCGCATGGTGAACGAGAAGCCGTTCGTGAATTCGCTCGGCGCGATGACCGGCAACCAGGCGGTGCAGCAGGTGAAGGCCGGCGTGCCGGCGATCTACCTCTCGGGCTGGCAGGTGGCAGCGGACGCCAACGATTCGCTGCAGATGTATCCAGACCAGTCGCTCTATGCGGTGTCGTCCGTGCCGACGGTGGTGAAACGCATCAACAACGCGCTCGCCCGCGCCGACCAGATCCAGTGGATGGAGGGCAAGGGAGATGTCGACTTCTTTGCGCCCATCGTCGCCGATGCCGAAGCCGGCTTCGGCGGCGTGCTGAACGCGTATGAGCTGATGCGCGCGATGATCGACGCCGGCGCGGCCGGCGTGCACTTCGAGGACCAGCTCGCCTCGGTCAAGAAATGCGGCCACATGGGCGGCAAGGTGCTGGTGCCGACGCAGGAAGCGGTGCAGAAGCTGATCGCGGCGCGGCTGGCGGCCGACGTGGCCGGCGTGCCGACCATCGTGCTCGCGCGCACCGACGCGGAGGCGGCGAACCTCGTCACCTCCGACATCGACGAGAACGACAAGCCGTTCCTCACCGGCGAGCGCACGGCAGAGGGTTTCTACCGCGTGCGCAACGGAATCGACCAGGCCATCTCCCGGGGCGTCGCCTACGCCGCCTATGCCGACATGGTGTGGTGCGAGACCGGCACGCCGAACCTCGAGTTCGCGAAGAAGTTCGCCGATGCGGTGCAGAAGGCGCACCCGGGCAAGATGCTGGCGTACAACTGCTCGCCGTCCTTCAACTGGAAGCGCAACCTCGACGACGCGACGATCGCCAAGTTCCAGCGCGAGCTCGGCGCCATGGGGTACAAGTTCCAGTTCATCACGCTCGCCGGCTTCCACGCCCTCAACTACTCGATGTTCGAGCTGGCCTACGGCTACGCGCGCAACAACATGAGCGCCTTCGTCGAGCTGCAGCAGAAGGAGTTCGCCGCCGCCGAGAAAGGCTTCACCGCGGTGAAGCACCAGCGCGAGGTCGGCACCGGCTACTTCGACGAGATCACGCAGGTGGTGACCGGCGGCAACGCCTCGACCACCGCGCTGCATGGCTCGACTGAAGACGAGCAGTTCTTCGACGAGCATAAGCAGGAAGCCAAGCTAGCGGCGTGAGTGCCGTCGCGCCGGTCGTTGTTCCGCGGGAGCGGCGCTCGTCGCTCCCGCTGGACATGGCGCGCTGCATCCTCGCCGGCTTCGACAAGCACTACCGCCTCTTCCGCGACGCCGCGCGCCAGGCCAAGTCGCTCTTCGAGCGCGCCGCCTGGGCGGAGATCCGCAGCCTCGCGCGCGAGCGCATCCAGATGTACGACCGCCGCGTGCAGGAGGCGGTCGAGCGGCTGCTGGAGGAATTCCCGCTGGCCGCGCGCGACGAGTCGCAGTGGCCGGCGATCAAGCTCGCCTACATCGGGCTGCTGCACGAGCATCATCAGCCGGAGTGCGCCGAGACTTTCTACAACTCGGTCGCCTGCGAGGTGCTGCACCGGCGCCATTACCACAATGAGTTCATCTTCTGGCGGCCGGCGGTCGCCACCGAGCACTTGGAGGGCGACCAGCCGACATTCGCCTGCTACTACCCGCGGCTCGACGGCGTGCGGCAGACGCTGCGCAACATCGCGCAGAGCTTCGATCTGCGCAACCGCTGGGAAAACCCGCACCGCGACCTGCGCAACGTGCTGCGCGCCCTGCGGGGACATTTCCCGCGGCCGGCGCGCGCGCACCCGGACCTGCAG
>DATMIG010000152.1:0-13051 GCA_035554335.1 Burkholderiales bacterium | reverse complement strand
CTCGTCCGGCGTCGGCGGCATCATTCATCTCACCGGCGAGATGTTCAGGCAGGCCGCCGGCATCGACATCGTGCACGTGCCCTACAAGGGCACGACGCAGATCCTGCCCGACGTGCTCGACGGGCGCGTCGACCTTGCGCTCGACAGCCTGCCCGCGTACCTGCCGCACATCCAGAGCGGCAAGGTGAAGGTGTTCGCCGTCGCCTCGAGCCGGCGCTCGGCGCTGCGCCCCGACCTGCCGACGATGGCGGAGGCCGGCGTGCCCGGCGTCGTCGCGGCGACGGACTATGCGCTGTACGCGCCGGCGGCAACGCCGCGCGAGATCGTGCAGCGGCTTTATCGCGATACGGCGGCGGTGCTCGAGATGGCGGACTTCCGCGCGAAGCTCGCCGCGCAGTCGATCGAGGTGCGCGGCGGCACGCCGGAGGCCCTGGCGGCGGAGCTCGCCAGCGAGATCGAGAAATGGGGCGGCGTGATCCGCGCGGCCAACGTCAAGGTCGAATGAGGCCTTCTTAGGTCAGGCCAGGCCTTCCACCACCCGCATGTCGCGCTCGGCGCCGTCGGCGAGCGCGCGCAGCGCTTCGCCGTATTCGGCCGAGTCGTGCGCCGCCATCGCCTTCTGCACGCTGTCGAACTCCACGATCACCACGCGCTCGTTGATGCCCTTCTCGTACGTCTTCACCGGCATGCCGCGGATGATGAACTTGCCGCCGAGCTTCGGAATGCATACGCCGGCGATCTTGGCGTACGCCTGCCATTTCTCGGGGTTATTGATTTTTCGATAGGTGACGACGAGGTAACCCTTGGCCATGCTCGCTCCTCGAAAATAATGGGGTCAGACCCCAATTAAAAAATAAATAGGGTCTGTCCCTATTTTCCGGGTTCGGTCCAGCTTTCCGACCACGCGAGGCAGCAGCTCGACGACGGCTTGCCGGAGCGCTCCTGCGGGAACACCTTACCGCGCGAGGCTTCGCCGTTCACGAGGAGCTGCGCGCTCTTCGCCGGGATGAAGGTGCTGTAGACGCCGAGCGGGCGGTTCATCGCGCCGGGCGGCATGGTGAGGATGAAGGGCTTCATGAGGTCCCACCACGAGAGCACCATCTCGTCCTCGCTCGTCGTGATGCGCTCCTCCACGGTGGCGAGCGAATGGCCGGTGCGCGCGAACTGCGCGTCGATGATCGGCAGGCTCTCGTCGGCGAACGGCTTGTGCAGCAGCGTCTCGATGCGCCGCTGCAGATAGCGCACGAGGCCCGCGTTGTCGGCATAGATCACCGGCGCGTCGCCGACGAGCGGCGACTCGACGAACATGCAATGGCCCTGGCCGGCCGGCGACCACAGCACGCGCCAGTGGCTGACGCGGTCGGTCATCGTCTTGCCGCCGTCGTTGGAGAGCCGGACGAACGAGTTCTCCCCGGTCATCACGACGTCGTGCGGATCGACCATCTGCGGCTCGGCCATGCGCTTCTCCTTCTATTCGGGGTCAGGGCGCCAATTCACCCTGAAAACGGGTCCGGCGCTAGCATAGGTCAATGCGCCTTCTCCTCGCGTCGCTGTTTCTCTGCTGCGCTAGCCTCGTGCAAGCGCAGCAATTCCCGGCCCGCCCCGTGCGGATGGTGGTCGGCTTCGCCCCCGGCGGGGGCACCGACATCATCGCGCGCCTCGTGTCGCAGAAGCTCTCGGAGCGCTGGGGGCAGCCGGTGGTGGTCGAGAACCGCACCGGCGCGAGCGGCAACATAGGGGCGGAGATCGTGGCGCGGTCGGCGCCCGACGGCTATACGCTCCTCACGGCGTTCTCTTCCCACGCGAGCAACGCGGCGCTGTCCAAGCTCTCGTTCGACATCAACAAGGATTTCACCTCGATCACGCAGATCGCCTCCGGCCCGGCGGTCGTCATCGCGAACCCGGCGGTGCCCGGCAAGACGCTCGCCGGCCTGATCGCCTACGCGAAGGCGCACCCCGGCTCCATCAAGTACGGCTCGTCGGGCGTCGGCACCCCGGTGCACCTCGCCGGCGAGCTCATGCAGCAGATGACCGGCGCTCAGATGGTGCACGTGCCGTACAAGGGCATTGCGCCCGCCATGACCGCGATCCTCGCCGGCGACATCCAGATCAGCTTCGCCACGCCGCTCTCGGCCCTCGGCCACCTGAAGAGCGGGAAGCTCGTCGGCCTCGCCGTCGCCGCGCCGAGCCGCTTCCCGACCCTGCCCGACGTGCCGACCGCGGCGGAGGCGGGCCTGCCCGGCTACGAGGTGGACTTCTGGTACGGGCTGCTCGGACCGGCGGGCATGCCGGCGGCGCTCGTCGAGCGCATCCAGCACGACGTGGCGGCGGTGCTGACCACGCCGGAGACGAAGCAAAGCCTGCTCGCACAGGGCTGCGTCGCGGTGGCCGGGCCGCCGCAGGCGCTCACGGCGCTCATCGCGCGCGAATATGAACTGTGGGCGAAGGTTGTGAAAGCGGGTGGCGTGAAGGTGGAATAGCGGGCCTCGCCTTTGCTACAAGGCAGTTCCCTTACCCTCACCTGACTGGAATGCCCATGACCCGTCTCCTCGCAGCACTCATCGCGGCCGCGTTCGCTTTCAGCGCCGCTCCCGCATTCTCGCAAAGCACCGCCGACAAGGCCGGCGACTCCGCCAACCGCGCCGAGAAAAAAGCCGAGTCCGGCGCGAAGAAGACCAAGAAGAAGGCGAAGAAGTCCGCCAACAAGGCGAAGAGCAAGACGCAGCGCGAAGCCGGGCGCGCGGAAGGCCGCGCCGAGCAGAAGAAGGCCGATTCGAAGTAAAGCGGAATGGGGAGTCAGAGCCCGCATCGACGGGCTCTGGCCCCGATTGCATCAGTGGTTGCGGTTGCGGCTGGCGTTCTTGAGGTCGCCGACGCCTTTCTGCACCTTGCCTTCCGCGCGGTTGGCCATGCCCTTCGCCTGCTCCGAGCGGTTGCCGGTCATCTTGCCGAACTTCGAGCGCGCCTTGCCGGCCATGTCCTTCAGGTGTCCCTTGGCCTGGTCCTTGTTCATGAGCGGCGCCTTTACAGCATCTTGATGGTGTGGTCGGGCAGCAGCTGGACGCGCATGCCGGGCCGGAACTCGTTGCTGTCCGTATCCAGGTACTGCATGGTCTTGCCGTCGTCCATGCGGATCGTGAGGCGGTTGTACGCCGTGCTCGCGCGCGGGATGCCGATGTTGGCGCCGGCCGAGCCGCCGGCGGAGCTGGTGGCCGGCGCGGTGCGGCCGGCGTCGACGCCACCGTAGGAGGACGGCGATGCGGCGACCTGGGTGATCGTGCCCGTGCCGGCGTGATACGCGACCGGCTGCGGCGCGATGCTGGCTCGCGGGAAAGTATCGGCCGGGCGGGATGCGCAGGCGCCGAGCGTCGCCACCGCGATGACGGAAAGCGGGATTGCGATGAGCTTCTTCATAGGAACCTCCGGTTGGTGATAGGCCGGAGGAGCTATGCAATCCTTGTTCCCGCGTTCCCGCCTAGAACTCCTTGCCGAGTCTCCGGTCGACCGAAAATTTGCCGCCGCCGCCCAGCACGAAGGCGAGGCAGACGAGGAAAAGGAGCGCCGCGAACTCGGCACCGCGCGAGGTCCAGAACCAGCCGTTGGGCATCTGGATCGCCACCACGATCACGCCGAGCTCGATCGCCATCATCAGGGCGACCGACCGGGTGAGGAAGCCGGCGGCCAGCATGATCATGCCGAAGAACTCCAGCAGCGCCACCACCCACGCCCAGAACATCGGTGGCTGGAAGCCCGTCTTGAGGATGTTGCCGGCCGCGATGCGCGCCGCCCCGTCCGAGAACACCTTCTCGTAGCCGGAGGGCAGGATGAGGAGCGCGAACCAGATGCGCGCGAACGCGTAGGCGAAGGGCACGAGCAGATCGTCGAAGCGCTGGATCACCCAGCTGCCGATGGCATGGCGCCCCGCGCCGCCGATGAACACGGCGATCACCATGCCGAGGAGGAAGGTGTGGTACTGCACGCCGCCGCGCGTCCACAGCCAGCCCTTCGCCATGTTGGCGACGATCACCATCAGCACATCGATGATCAGCATCAGCGCCACCGGCCGCACCAGGATGCCGATCAGGATGAGCAGGCCGCCGATCAGCTCGAGCCCGCCCATCACGTAGCCGATCGGGCCGCCGGCGGTCCCGAGGAAGAGCTTCTGGATGCCGTGCGGAATGAAGATGGCGCCGGTCGCGGCGCGGATCAACGTATAGGCGAACGGCTCGAGCGGCCGGTAGAGGCGCGCGGCCCACGGCAGGATCGGCTGCGCCGGCGGCCGGGCGGCCGAAACGGAAGCGGGCTGCGCGGGATTGAGCGTGCTCATTGGAAGCTCACGATCTCGACCCAGTTCGAGCCCTTGCCGGTCGGGTACTTGCCGATCAGCTTCAGCGCCCCGCTGTTGCGGTCGATGGAGTAGGAGGAGAGGGTGTCGGACTTCTCGCCGGTCACCACCATGAAGCGGCCCGTCGGATCGATGCGGAAGCCGCGCGGCTGCTTCTCGGTTGGCGTGCTGGAAACGTAGGTCAGCTTGCCGTTGCCGTCGGAAGCGAGCAGGTTGATCGTGCTCCCGGTGCGCTCCGCCGCGTACACGAAGCGACCGTCGGGCGTGGCGTGGATGTCGGAGGCCCAGATATCGTTGTCGACGTTGCGGCCGGGCGTCGGCCGCGGCGCGCCCGGCGTGAACTTGCTGTCCGCCGGCAGCGACGACACGGAGTGGACTTCCTTCAGCGTGCCATTCGACTCGAGCGCCATCGTCGTCACGGTCGCCGTCAGCTCATTCAGCAGGTAGAGGAAGCGGCCATCCGGCGAGTTGATGATGTGCCGCGGCCCGCTGCCCTGCTTCATCTGCACCACGGGCGGCGTGTTCGCCGTGAGGCGGCCGCTCTTCTCGTCGAACAGGAACTGGAACACCTGGTCGGTGCCGAGGTGCGGCACGAACACGTACTTGTTCGTGCGGTCGGTGATGATGGAGTGCGCGTTGCGCGCGGTCGGGATCACCTGCAGCGGCTCGCCGACCTTGCCGTTCGAGAACGGATTGACGCTCACCAGGTTGGCGCCATAGGACGCGCCCAGGATGAAGCGCCCCGTCCGGTCGAAGGCAATGTAGGGAAGGCTCTCGGCGAGGGGGGCGCTGCCCGAGGGCTGCAACGCGCCGCTCGCCGGGTCGATGCTGTAGGCGTAGGCGCTGTACGGCTTCGCGCGCACCGCGGCGACGAGCCAGCGCTTGTCGGGGCTCACCGTCATCGGCATCACCGGCTTCTCGGCCTTGAACTTCTGCCCGGGCTTCAGCGTCCCGTCGGCCTGCAGCGCATAGAGGCCGATGTCGCCGTCGTCCGCATTGGAAACATAGACGTACGTCGCGCTCATCGCCTGGGCGCTAAACAACAAGCTTGCGGCGATCGCCGCAACGAGTACACGCATGGTGGCTTCCCCCCTCTCTCACAACGCTATCATCGGGGCAAATCCCCGGAGGAGCAAATGGATCGAGCCAAGGTGTTCGGCAATTTCATCAATGGCGCATGGACCGAAGGCAGCGGCGAGTACGCCAATACCAATCCCTCGGACACCCGCGACGTGATCGGCCGCTACACCCGCGCCACCGCTCAGCAGGCGAAGGACGCGATCGCCGCCGCAACGGCCGCGTTCCCGGCCTGGTCGGTGAGCACGCCCCAGCAGCGCTTCGACGCGCTGGATGCGGTGGGCACCGAGATCCTGAATCGCAAGGCCGAGCTCGGCGACCTTCTCGCACGCGAGGAAGGCAAGACGCTGCCGGAGGCGATCGGCGAGGTGGCGCGCGCCGGCGCCATCTTTAAGTTCTTCGCCGGCGAGGCGCTGCGCATCCCCGGCGAGCTGATGCAGTCGGTGCGCCCGGGCGTCGGCGTCGAGGTCACGCGCGAGCCGATCGGCGTGGTGTCGATCGTCACGCCGTGGAACTTCCCGATCGCGATTCCCGCCTGGAAGATCGCGCCGGCGCTCTGCTACGGCAACACCATCGTCTTCAAGCCCGCCGAGCTCGTCCCGGGCAGCGCCTGGGCGCTCACCGAGATCATCAGCCGCGCCGGCTTGCCGGCGGGCGTCTTCAACCTGGTGATGGGCAAGAGCAGCGAGATCGGCGACACGCTCCTCACCGATCCGCGCATCGCCGGCGTGAGCTTCACCGGCTCGGTCGCCATCGGCCGCAAGGTGGCGCAGGCCGCGCTCGGCGGCATGAAGAAGTTCCAGCTCGAGATGGGCGGCAAGAACCCGCTCGTCGTCCTCGACGACGCCGACCTCGCCACGGCGGTGAACTGCGCCGTGCAAGGCGGCTTCTTCTCCACCGGGCAGCGCTGCACCGCTTCATCCAAAGTGATCGCCACCGAAGGCATCCACGACCGCTTCGTCGCCGCGGTGGTCGAGAAGCTGAAGTCGCTCAAGATCGACGACGCGCGGAAGAAAGGCACCGACATCGGCCCGGTGGTGGACGAGCGCCAGCTCTCGCAGAACCTGGACTACATCAACATTGCTACCAAAGAGGGCGGCCGCCTGGCATACGGAGGGAACCGTGCGGAGCGCAATCCGGATGGTCAGCCCGGCTTCTACATGATGCCCGCCCTGTTCACCGACACGCTGCCCAACATGCGCATCAACCGGGAAGAAGTTTTCGGCCCAGTGGTAAGCGTGCTGCGCGCGAGGAACTACGAAGAGGCGCTCGCCTGGGCTAACGACACCGAGTTCGGTCTCTCGTCCGGCATCTGCACCAGTTCGCTCAAATACGCGACGCACTTCAAGCGCCACGCGCAGGCCGGCATGGTGATGGTCAACCTGCCGACCGCTGGCGTCGATTACCACGTCCCCTTCGGCGGCCGCAAAGGCTCGAGCTACGGCCCGCGCGAGCAGGGGCGCTACGCGGCCGAGTTCTATACGACCGTCAAGACTTCCTACACCATGGCGTGACGCCATGCCGAAGATCGCCGCGCTGCCGAACGGGCCGTATTACCTCTTCCAATCGCTGGAAGCGACGCCGGTACCGCATCTCCAGCGCTCATCGGGCGCGCAATGCTCGACCGCCCGCGGCGTCGCGCTGTGCCGGTGCGGCGGCTCCGCCAACAAGCCGTTCTGCGATGGCACGCATTCCCGCAATGGCTTTTCCTCCGCCAATACCGCGGATGCTTCGAAGAACCGGCGCGAGGCCTACGCCGGCAGGCGCATCACCATCTTCGACAACCGCGCGATCTGCGCGCATGCGGGCGTGTGCACCGACAACCTGAAGTCGGTCTTCCTCTATGGCAAGGAGCCGTGGATCGATCCTGACGGCGCGTCCGTGCAGGAGATCATCGACACCGTCCGCAAGTGCCCATCGGGTGCGTTGAGCTACGCCATCGATGGCGCCGAAGCTTCCGCGCCTGCGCGCGAGCCGATGGTCACGGTGACGGACAATGGTCCGTATGCAGTCACGGGCGGCATTGAACTGATGGGCGTGGAGTTCGGCGACGGCGCATCGAAAGAGCACTACACGCTCTGCCGGTGCGGCGGGTCGAAGAACAAGCCATTTTGCGACGGCTCGCACTGGGCGGTGAATTTCAAGGATCCGACATGAGCCTGCAGAAATCGCCGCTGTACGCGTATTTCCCGGCCACCGATGTGGCGCGCGCGAGGAAGTTCTACGAGCAGAAGCTCGGCTTCAAGGCCGGGAAGGAGATCGCGGGCGGCGTGGTCTACCAGTTCGGCGATCACACGGCGGCGTTCCTCTATCCCACGCCGAACGCCGGCACGTCGAAGGCGAGCCAGGCTTTCTGGCAGGTGAGGGACGTCGAGCACGAGGTCGCCGAGCTCAAGGCACGCGGCGTGCAGTTCGAGAACTATCCCGGCTCGAAGGACGGCATCCTGACCGCCGGCGGCGCGAAGAGCGCCTGGTTCAAGGACAGCGAGGGCAACATCCTCGCTTTAGTGCAGGGCCTCTAAAGCGCGATCGAGGAAGTCCAGCCGGTCCTGGCCCCAGAAGCGCTCGCCGTTCAATACATAGGTGGGCGCGCCGAAGACGCCGAGCTTCTCCGCTTCGTCGCTGTACTGTCTGTACAGCCGCTGCACCTTGTCGCTCGTCTCGTCTCGCTGCAGCTCCTCGCCCGGCAGCCCGTTCTCGTTGGCGATCGCGATGCGCACGTTCGCATCGGCGGTGTTGCGCTCTTCGGCCCACAGCGCGCGCAGCAGCGCGTGCGAGAGCAGCGGCGCGTCGAGGCCGCGCTCCTGCGCCGCGATCACCATCCAGCCCGGCGGCTTGTTCCAGCCGGCCGGCTTGCCGTCCTGCGGGTAGTACTTCGGCTGCAGCTGCATCGGCATGCCGAGGTACTTGCGCCAGCGATCGAGCTCGAGCGCGTGGTACGTGCGCCGCGGCTCGGGACGCGTTCGTAGCGGCACGCCGCCCGTGCGCGGCACGATGTCCTGGAAGTCGAATGGTTTGAGCACCAGCTTGACCCGGTGCCGGCGCACGACGTCCTGCAGCTTCGGCCCGCCGAAATAGGCCCATGGCGACGACAGGCTGTAATAGCAAGAGAGCTCGACCATAGAATCGCGATCATATGTCTCTTGATGCACTGGCGGCGCTCGCGAAGCGCGAGCTCGAGCAGCTGCGCTATCCGGTCGCAAACTGGGTGTTGCCGCGCGACGGCATGCTGGATGTGGTCGTGGTCGGCGCCGGCATGTGCGGCCAGACGGCGACCTTCGCGCTGCTGCGCGAGGGCGTGCGCAACCTGCGCTGCATCGACCGCGCGCCGCGCGGCAGCGAAGGCCCGTGGACCACGTTCGCGCGCATGGACATCCTGCGCTCGCCAAAGCAGCTCACCGGCCCGGATCTCGGCGTCGCGTCGCTCACCTATCGCGCGTACCACGAGGCGAAGTTCGGCATCGAGCACTGGAACAACCTGCACAAGATCGATCGCGTCGAATGGGCGCGCTACCTGCACTGGGTGCGCGACACCGTGCCGATCCCCGTGGAGAACGGCCTGGCGGTGCGCGACATCGAGCTCGTCCCGCGCGGCGTGCGAGTGAATCTCGAGTCGGGCAGCATCTTGGCTCGCAAGGTCGTGCTCGCGATGGGACGCGAAGGCAGCGGCGCGCTGCGCTGGCCGAAGTTCGCGACGTTCGATCCGGCGCGGCGGGGCGCGGGCGTTTTCCACTCGGCCGACGACATTGATTTCCAGAAATTCAAGAACCGGAAAATCGGCATCCTCGGTGCCGGCGCCTCGGCCTTCGACAACGCCGGCGCGGCGCTCGAGGCGGGTGCCGCCGAAGTGGTGATGTTCGCGCGGCGGCCGATCCTGCCGCAGGTGAACAAGTCGAAGTGGACCGCGTTCCCGGGCTTCCTGCACGGCTATTCATCGCTCGACGACGCGCGCAGGTGGCGCTTCTATACATACATCTTCAGCGAGCAGGTGCCGCCGCCGTACGAGAGCGTCCTGCGCTGCGAGCGGCATGCCGGCTTCTCCATGCGCTTCGGCGAAGGCTGGACCGATATCACGCCGGGTCCTATTGCCGTGACGCCGGAGGGCAGGCACAAGTTCGATGCGCTCATCGTGTGCACCGGCTTCGACGTCAACCTCACCGACCGCCCCGAGGTCGCGCCGATCCGCGACGCGATCGACGTCTGGGCCAACCACGTCTGCGCCGATGAGGCACGCCGGTTCTCGGAGGAAGCGCGCTTCCCCTATCTAGGTGACGCCTTCCAGCTATGCGGCAAGCACGCGGAGATCGGCCGCGTGCATGTCTTCAATTGGGGCTCGACGATGAGCCACGGCGCGCTGGCCGGCGATATTCCGGGGCTCGAGACCGGCGCGCGGCGCCTGGCGACCGGGATCGTGCGCGATCTGTTCCTCGAAGATGCGGACCGGCACTGGGAGCGCGTGCAGGTGCATAACGAGGACGAGCTGAAGCCGACGCGCTACTTCGTGCCGCTCGACAAGCGCAGGTAGGGCTCCGAGTCGAGCACGCGCACGATGCCCGGCTTGCCGTCCTCGATGGCGGTGACGGCCGCGCGCGCGGCCACATCCACATGGCAGGGAAGCTCCGCCGGGGCGTCGTCCTTGCCGGTGCCGGGACCGTAAAGCCGGCCGTAACGCAGGACGATTCCTTCGGCTTGCAGGGTTTGCCGCTCGAGCGAGGCAACCCCTTCGGCGGATATGCCTTGCGGCTCCCAGGCGATGCTCTGCGCGATGAAGCGGCGTGCGCCCGCCGCCAGCGCGGCGGCGATCAGGTTCTTCGTGCCCTCGATGCGAATGCGCGCGTTGCGGCCGGCGGCCTGGCCATCCGATCTGCGGCTTCGCCGCAGCACTGCCTTCGCGAGCGCCCCGGCGTCGAACACGTCGACGACGACCGGCTCGGCGCCAAGCTTGCGCAGCAGGTCCGCCTATCGGCGAAGCGCGTGGTGCCGAACACTTCGTGCGACGTGAGAAGCGGCACGAGCCGCTTGCCGATGGCGCCGGTCGCGCCTGCCAGGAAGATCCTCAATCGATGGTCGCGCCGACTTCCTTCACGACGCGCGCCCATTTTTCGCGGTCGGACTTCACCGTCTGGCGGAACTGTTCCGGCGATTCCCAGCGCGGCGTGTTGCCGAGGTCGGTGAGACGCTTCTGCACCGAGGGCGTCTCGAGCGCGTACTTCACTGCCGCGTTCACCTTGTTGACGACCCCGGAGTCGAGGCCTTTCGGGCCGAAGAGGCCGAACCAGGTGTAGCTCTCGAAACCCGGCACACCGGCCTCGGCGATGGTCGGAATCTCGCCGATCGCCTGCACGCGCTGCTTGGTCGTCACGCCGAGCAGGCGCACGCGGCCGGCCTTCCAGTGCGGGATCACGGTCTGCACCTGGTTCATGATGCAGCAGGTCTGGCCGGCGATCACCGACTGGATGGCCTCGGGCCCGCCCTTGTAGGGAACGTGCTCCATCTTCAGTCCCGCGCGCGCGACGAACTCGGCGAAGGCGAGGTGCGTGCCGGTGCCGTTGCCGGTCGAGGCATAGTTGAACTTGCCGGGATTCGCCTTCACCACGTCGATGAACTCGCGCAGCGCCTTTACGTCGACGACGTTGGGGTTGATGGTCAGCACATTGGAGACGTTCACCAGCGGCGAGATGGGCGTGAAGTCCGCCTCGACGTCGAAGGGCAGCTTCCTATAGAGCGCGGCGTTGACGCCATGGGTCGCCGCCGTGCCGAGCAGCAGCGTGTAGCCGTCGGGCTTCGCGCGCGCCACGGCCTCGGAGGCGAGGTTGCCGCCGGCGCCGGTGCGGTAGTCGGTGACGATCTTCGCGCCGAGCGATTTCTCCATCGGCTCCTGCAGGAGGCGCGCGACGACGTCGACGCCCGAGCCGGCGGGAAAGCCCATCAGGATGGTGACCGGATGCGAGGGCCACTGTGGCTGGGCGAACGCGAGCGCGGGCCAGATCGCGAAGAGGAAAAGGAAGCGAGCCATGCGGGATATTATCCACGCGCTTGAATCCCGCTTACCTAAACGAGCGTTGAATCCCGCTTACCCCAACGCGCTGCGCGGCATCGGATTGATGGTGCTCGCGGTGAGCACGTTCACGTGCCTCGACACGACGTCGAAGTACCTCGCGCAGCACTACCCGGTGGCCGGCATCGTGTTCGTGCGCTACATCGTGCAGATGCTGCTGATGGTGATCGTGCTGGCGCCGCGCATGGGCGTGCAGCTCGTGCGCACGACGAACCTCAAGCTGCAGGTGGTGCGCGGCGTGATGCTCACGGTGTCCAGCCTGGCGTTCTTGACCGCGCTCTCGCGCATGCCGCTCGCCGAGGCGGCGAGCATCGCGTTCATGACGCCGATCATCATCGCCGTGCTGGCGGGGCCGCTGCTGAAGGAGCGGGTCGGCATCCGCACGTGGATCGCGCTCGCCGGCGGCTTCACCGGCGTGCTGCTCATCATCCGGCCCGGCAGCGGCTTCTTCACCTGGGCGGCGGTGCTGCCGCTCCTGAGCGCGCTCTTCATGGCGTTCTACCAGATGCTGACCAGCAAGCTCGCCGGTCGCGACGCGCCGCTCACCACGCTCTTCTACCCGGCGCTGATCGGCACCGTGCTCGTGCCGCTTGTCTTCCCGACCCAGCTCGTGCTGCCGACCACGCTGCCGCACGCGGGATTGTTCCTGCTCATCGGCTTGCTGGGCGGCTTCGGGCACTTCCTGCTGATCCAGGCCCATCACTACGCGCCGTCGTCGATGCTCAGTCCCTTCATGTATGCCCAGCTGCTGATGGCCATCCTCCTCGGCTGGCTCGTCTTCGGCCAGCTGCCCGACACGCTCGCGTTCGTCGGCATCGCCACCATCGCCGCGAGCGGCCTGCTGCTTATACTGGCGCACCGCCGATGACACTCGAGCGCCTGCCGGAAGTCGTGAACGCGAACGCCGCCATCGTGCGATGGGGCCGGCACCTGAACGAGACGTTCATGATCGAAGTCGGCGACGAGCAGCATCTCGTCACGGTGCGCGAGGGAAAGGTCGAGAAGGTGGAGAAGGGGCCCTTCGTCATGCGCTCGTGGGCCTTCGCGATCCGCGCCAGGGCCGAGTGCTGGCAGCAGTTCTGGCGCTCGCCGCCGCCGCCCGGCTGGCACGACCTCTTCGCGCTGCTCCGGCGAGGCGACGTGAAGCTCGAAGGCGACCAGCGCGTGCTGTGGTCGTATCTCCTGTACATCAAGCTCGCCTTGGCAGCGCTGCGATGATCGAGCCGATTACCGGCCGCTACGCGCACGTCTCGATCGACGGCCGCGCGCATCGCCTCTATTTCGAGGAAGCGGGACAGGGCATTCCGCTCCTTTGCCTGCACACCGCCGGCTCGGACGCCCGGCAATACCGTGCCGTGCTGAACGACGCGCAAATATTGAAGAACTACCGGGTCGTCGCGTTCGACATGCCGTGGCACGGCAAGTCGTCGCCGCCGGCCGGATGGCAGCGCGAGGACTATCGCCTCACGACCGATACCTACACGGACATGATCATGACCGTGGCGCGCGCCCTCGAGCTCGAGCGTGCGGTCGTCATGGGGTGCTCGATCGGCGGGCGCATCGTGCTCAAC
>DATMIG010000151.1:0-3090 GCA_035554335.1 Burkholderiales bacterium | reverse complement strand
CAACCGCCCTCCTGCGCCGCTGCGGTTGCGACAGCACGGCTTCGACGCGCACGCGATGCCGGCCGGCGAGGGGGAAATCCCATTCGATCTCCTGGCCCGCGCGCAAGCCGATCAATGCCTCGCCGAGCGGTTCGGTGACCGGCAAGCGTCCCTCGCCGGCCCTGCTGTGCGGATAGACGAGCGTCACGGTGCCGCGCAGCCCGGCGGTGAGGTCGGCGAAGGCCACGCGCGAATTCATCGTCACCACGTCGGCCGGCACTTCGCTTTCCGCGACCACGGTGGCACGCCCCAGCTCGCCCTGCAGCGCCGGGCAGTCTGCCAGCCGCTCGAGAAGGCTGAAGTCTTCCCGGGTGATGATCGGGACCGGGGACATCACCGGTTCTTCCTCGTCAGCTTTCGAAGCGCCGGGCCCTTGTGCAGGGCGACGTGATCGGTCCTGTCGCTCTCGATCTCGTACTGCGGATCGTCCTTGCTGGCGTGGTGCGTATAACCCTTGTAATCCGTATCGCTCGTATGAATCCTGACGATCGTGCCGCGGACGCGCCCGGCCTCGGAATTCCAGCTCACGTGGTCGCCGACCTTGAATTTGCGCGTCATGGCTGCGGACCAGGCGATTTGCGGTGCGGCTGCGCCACCGACGAGGGGTCGCTTGCAGGGAAACTCTCCTCGCTCGCCTCGTCAATCAGCCACTCGCCGTGCTTCGGGTCGCTTGGCTGCGGGTGCGCCGGCGGGTGCGTCTTCTTGCCCGACGTTTCGGTTTCTCCGTCCATGCAGGTAATAGTGGGCCGGAAGCGAAGCGAAGTACAACGAAAGTTATTGGTCATTGGGCCGAATATTGTTCAGCGAGCCGGTACCCGCGGCCGGGCAATCGTGATCGATCACCCCGGTGACGCGCAGGCGGTGGCTGCCGCCGGGGAACTCCCATTCGATGGCCTGCCCGACCGACAGACCGATGAGGGCGGTGCCCACGGGATCCAGGACCGACACGCAGCAGGCACAGCCACCGGCTTCCTCGGGATAGACGAGATTGACGTGATGTTCGCCGCCCGACGTTTCGTCGGTATAGAACACCTGCGTGTTCATGGTTACCACTCCCGCCGCGCGCGCCGCCTGCGGCGTAATCAGCACTGCGCGGTCGATCTCGCGCAGGAGCGCCGCGTTCGCCTTGAGCAGCCTCAGGTGCTTCCGGTCGCGCTCGGTGATGAGGATCGGGCATTCCAGGCTGGCGGGCTTGCCGGATTGTTGCGCCATGGCTTCGCGCAGAAGCGTGCGCGCCCTGAAATACCGCGTGCGCACGGTGGCGGCCGGAATGCCTAAGGCGGCGGCCGTCTCGGTGACCGTCAGTTCGTCGAGCGCGCGCAGCTTGAAGACCGCGCGGTAGCTCGCGGGCAATGCCTCGATACGGTCTACCAGCAACCGCCTCATGTCCGTGCGGGCGGCGCCGCGCTCGGGGCCTGGCGCCTCGGAGACGCCTTCGCGCGCCGCGGCGTCCGCGTCCGCATCGACCGGCATCTCTCGCGCCCATCGCAGCCGGCGCCGGCGCCGCATCAACGCCAGGTTCGCCGCTATCCGGATCAGCCAGGTGGAAAGCTTCGCCTCGCCGCGAAAGGAGCCGAGGCCGCGGTAGGCCCGCAGGAAGGCCTCCTGCACCACATCCTCCGCCTCTGCATCGTCCCGCAATATGGCGCGCGCGGTTCGAAAAAGCGCGCGCTGGTGAAGGGTCATAAGGCGCGCAAAGGCCGACCTGTCCCCGGCGAGAATCGCCGCGACGACTGCGTTGTCTGTCACGCTCGACTCCATGGCAAAGCTCCACACACATGGTGGACGTCGGGCGCGACCCGGTACAACGAAACTTATTCACGCTTCAATCCATTTTTTTTGATGCAAAGCGCGGGAACGGGCGCGCCCGCCGTGCATCAGATGCGCGGTGGAAAAGCCCAGGACCCGCGTTGCCGTAGTCATGCAGCGCCGCGCCGTCGACAACCCATGGCAAAGCGAGGCGTGGGAAGCCCTTGGCGTGCTCGGCGACTACGAAGGCCCCGACGAGCCGCGCGTCATCGTCGAGTCGCCCGCTGCGACGCAGTGGCTGTACCCCGGCCACCCGATCGTGCTGCAGCGCTCGGAGGCCGAGGGCTATTTCCACAACGTATCCGCCGCCGCGCCAAGCATCTTCGTGCTCTGGCGCATGGAAGCGGGCATCGCGGTGCCGCGCTATGTCACCGTCAGCTACGACGAGGCGAGCCGCTGGATGGATGGCGGCGCGCACGTCGACGCCGTGCCGATGCCGGCCGCGATGCGTGCCTGGCTGCGCGCGTTCGTCGAGCAGAACTACCGCCCGGAACCCAAGAAGCGGCTGCGGCCGCAGTCCTTTCTCGGTGCGCGACGACGATAGCTTCCTGAAGCGCTGGTCGCGGCGCAAGCGCGCGGCCGCGGTAGCGGCGCCGTCCGTGCCGCCGGCGGCGCAACCGCCGCCCGACCTGCCGCCGGTCGAAGCGCTCGACTTCGAGTCCGACTTCGGCGCGTTCATGCACGAAAAAGTGGACGAGCGCGTGCGGCGCCTCGCCCTGAAGAAGCTCTTCAGCGATCCGCGCTTCAACGTGATGGATGGCCTCGACATCTACATCGACGACTACACCCGGGAAGATCCGATCCCTGCCGGGATGCTGGCGCAGTTGGAGCACGCGCGGGTCACGCTGTTTGTGGAAGAGGAAAAGTCGCCCGACGCGGGAACGCCGCCCGAGCCCTCTGCATCCAATGCGCCCGTGCCACCTGCCGATAACGAAACGAGCCCGTCATGACCGAGCGAACCCGAAGCCTTTCCCGACGCAGCTTCGTGCTAGCGCTGGGCGCTGCCACTGCCGCAACCGCAACCGCCGCGGCCATCGCCACGAAGAGCGCTGCTCCGGGGCAGGCAGGCTCCGGCGAGGGCAAGCGCGCGAAGAAGGGCTATCAGGCGTCGGCGCACGTCGGCCGCTACTACCGAACCACCAAGATCTGAGGAGGCGTTCCATGTTGCTTACCCGAAAAGCGAGCTCAGCGGGCGCACCGCGCGCGCGCCTTGCGCGCGGCATTTCCGGCGTGCTGGCACAG
>DATMIG010000150.1:0-17825 GCA_035554335.1 Burkholderiales bacterium | reverse complement strand
GCCACGTAGACGTCGGGCAGGAAGTGCATCTCGACCTTCGTGACGCCGTCGCCCTGGCAGGCCTCGCAGCGGCCGCCCTTCACGTTGAAGGAGAAGCGGCCGGCGTCATAGCCGCGCTGACGCGCCTCCGGCACGCCGGCGAAGAGCTCGCGGATCGGGGTGAAGAGGCCGGTATAGGTCGCGGGATTCGAGCGCGGCGTGCGGCCGATGGGACTCTGGTCGACGCTCACCACCTTGTCGAGCTGCTCGAGGCCGGACACCGATTCGTGCGGTGCGGGCTCGACGGTTGAGCCGTACAGGTGGCGCGCCACGGCGGCATAAAGCGTGTCGTTGATCAATGTCGACTTGCCCGAACCCGAGACGCCGGTGACGCAGACGAAGAGACCGAGCGGCAGCTTGAGCTCGACCTCCTTCAGGTTGTGGCCGCGCGCGCCGGTAATGACGATCTTGTCGGCGCCCGGACGGTTACGCCGTGCCGGCATCGGAATCGTCAGATCGCGCTTCAGATAGCGGCCGGTGAGGGAGTCGCGGTTGCCGAGGATGTCCTCGAGCGCACCTTCGGCCACGACATGTCCGCCCGCCTCGCCGGCGCCCGGACCCATGTCGAGCACGTAATCCGCCGCGCGAATGGCGTCCTCGTCGTGCTCGACGACGATCACCGAGTTGCCGAGGTCGCGCAGCTGCTTGAGCGTCTCGATCAGGCGGGCGTTGTCGCGCTGGTGCAGGCCGATCGAGGGCTCGTCGAGCACGTACATCACACCCGTGAGGCCGGAGCCGATCTGGCTGGCGAGACGAATGCGCTGCGACTCGCCGCCGGACAGCGTCTCCGCCGAGCGCTCGAGCGACAAGTACTCGAGCCCGACGTTGACGAGGAACTGCAGCCGCGTCGCGATCTCGCGCACGATGCGCTCCGCGATTTGCGCTTTCGCGCCTTCCAGCTTCAGCTGCTGGAAGAACGACAACGACCCGGAGAGCGGCCATCGGGAGACGTCGTAGAGCGTCTGGCCGGCGAGGCGCACGTGGCGCGCCTCGAGGCGCAGCCGCGAACCGCCGCACTCGGGACAGGTCTGCACGTTGATGAGCTTCGCGAGCTCCTCGCGCACGGCGAGCGAGTCGGTCTCCCGGTAGCGCCGCTCGAGGCTTGGCACGACGCCTTCGAACGGATGCTCCTTGACGCTTGAGCGCCCGCGCTCGCCCGGGTAATGGAAGGCGATCGCTTCCTTGCCGGAACCGTTCAGGACGAGGCGCTGCACCTTTTCGTCGAGCATCTCCCAGGGTTGCTCGATGTCGAAGCGGTAGTGCTTGGCGAGCGACTGCAGCATCGAATAGTAGAAGTGGTTGCGCCGGTCCCAGCCGCGGATCGCGCCGCTCGCGAGCGACAGGTTCGGATGCGCGACGATGCGCTTCGGGTCGAAGAACTCCACCTCGCCCAGGCCGTCGCAGCGCGGGCACGCGCCCATCGGGTTGTTGAACGAGAAAAGGCGCGGCTCGAGCTCGGGCAGAGCGTACTCGCACGTCGGCACCGGGCACGCGTACCGCGCGGAGAAGAGATGCTCGTGTCCCGTATCGGTTTCCACCACCACGGCGCGTCCATCCGCATGGCGCAGCGCGGTCTCCAGCGATTCGGCCAGACGCTGCTTCACCTCCGCGCGCACGCGAAGGCGGTCGATCACCACGTCGATCGAGTGCTTGACGTTTTTCTTCAGCTTCGGCGCCGTGTCGAGGTCATGCACCTTGCCGTCGAGCCGCACGCGGGTGAAGCCTTGCGCGCGCAGCTCCTCGAGGAGGTCCACCTGCTCGCCCTTGCGGCCGCTGACCACCGGCGCGAGCACCATGAGCTTGGTGTCTTCGGGGCGGCCGAGGAGCTGGTCTACCATCTGCGACACGCTGTGCGCCTGCAGCGCAAGGCCGTGCTCGGGGCAGTACGGCGTGCCGACGCGCGCGAAGAGAAGCCGCAGGTAGTCGTGGATTTCGGTAACGGTGCCCACCGTCGAGCGCGGGTTGTGGCTCGCCGCCTTCTGCTCGATGGCGATGGCGGGCGAGAGGCCTTCGATCAGATCGACGTCCGGCTTCTCCATCAGCTCGAGGAACTGGCGCGCATAGGCCGAGAGCGATTCGACATAGCGGCGCTGCCCTTCGGCGTAGAGCGTGTCGAAGGCGAGCGAGCTCTTGCCGGAGCCCGACAGGCCGGTGATCACGACGAGGCGGTTACGCGGCAGCTCGACCGAAACGTTCTTCAGGTTGTGCGTGCGAGCGCCGCGGATGCGGATGGAGTCCAAAAGAGGCTGCCGGAAAAGCGAAACTTGCTACTATAACGCGCTTCGTTTTCGCGCCGCACTGTTCCCCTTGGTCCCTGATCGCATGAGCGCCGAAGAATTGCGCGCCGGCGCAAGTCTCGCCGCTGTGTTCGGGCTGCGCATGCTCGGCCTCTTCCTCATCCTGCCCGTGTTCTCGGTGCACGCGCCGAAGCTCGCCGGCGGCGACAACCTGACGCTGGTCGGCATCGCGCTCGGGGCGTACGGGCTTTCGCAGGCCATCCTGCAGATTCCCTTCGGCATGGCTTCCGACCGCTGGGGCAGGAAGCCCGTGATCTACATCGGTCTCGTGATCTTCGCCGGCGGCAGCTTTCTCGCCGGCTCGGCCAACGACATCTGGACGGCGATCGCCGGCCGCACGCTGCAGGGCGCGGGCGCGATCTCGTCGGTCGTCGTGGCGCTCGCCGCCGATCTCACCCGCGAGCAGCACCGCACGAAGACGATGGCGATGATCGGCGCGATGATCGGGCTCGCCTTCGCCACCTCGCTCGTCGTGGCGCCGCTCCTGTATGAATCGATCGGGATGGGCGGGCTCTTCGCCCTTACCGGCGTGCTGTGCCTCCTCGCCATACCGGTCGTCGCGCGCATCGTTCCGAGCGTGCCGCAGCGCCCCGCGGTGCCGGCCGCCGGAAACGCCCTGTTGGCCGCCCTCGGGCCCGAGCTCCTGCGCGTGAACGTCGGCATCTTCGTCCTGCATCTCGTGCAGATGGCGATGTTCGTCGTGGTGCCGCGCAAGCTGGTGGAAGCCGGACTGCCGCTGCCCAGCCACTGGCAGCTCTACCTGCCGGTGGTGCTCCTGTCGTTCGTCTTCATGGCGCCCGCGGTCCTGTATGCCGACCGGCGGAACGGCGCCAAGCCGGTCATGATCGTCGCCATCGCGCTCCTCATGGGCGTCGAGGCGGTCCTTGGCACGCTCACGAGCGTGGCGGGTTATGCCGGCGCGGTCTTCGCCTTCTTCGTTGCATTCAACGTATTGGAGGCGATGCTGCCGTCGCTCGTGTCGCGGCTCGCGCCCGCGTACGCCCGCGGCACGGCGATCGGCGTCTACAACACCACACAGACGCTGGGCCTTTTCTTCGGCGGCCTGCTCGGCGGCTGGCTCGCGAAAAATCATGGCGCGCCTGCCGTATACGTTAGCTGTGCCTTACTATCGCTCCTATGGCTGCTCGCTGCCTTAGGGATGAAGCCGCTACCTGCGGTGCGCGATGCGGTCAACGACGTGTCGAGTCTCACGTTTACCATCGCATCGGGAGTGAATCTCGAAGGCTTGAGCGATGCGCTCGCGCGGGTGCGCGGCGTGCGCGAGGCCGAGGTGCTGGCGCACGAACGCATCGCGCGCCTCAAGGTCGTCGCCGGTCAGTGGGACGAAAGCACGGTGCGGAAAATGCTTATCGGGGAGAGGTGAAATGGCATCCGTAAACAAGGTCATTCTGGTCGGCAACCTCGGGCGCGATCCCGAGACGAAGTACATGCCCGACGGCGCGGCGCTCACCAATGTGTCGATCGCCACGTCATTCAACTGGACCGACAAGGCGAGCGGCGAGAAGAAGGAAGAAACCGAGTGGCATCGGGTCGTCTTCCGCGGACGCCTGGCCGAAGTCGCCGGCGAGTACCTGAAAAAGGGCTCGCAGATCTACGTCGAGGGGCGCCTGCGCACGCGCAAATGGCAGGACAAGGAAGGCCAGGACCGCTACACGACCGAAATCGTCGCCGACAGCATGCAGATGCTCGGCTCGCGCGCCGGATCCGGCGAGCCCCGCGGCGAGCCGCGCGGCGAACCAATGGGCGCACGCGGCTCGGCCGAGCCGAAGGCGCCGGCCACTGCCGGCGGGGCCAAGAAGCCGGGCAAGTTCGACGACATGGAAGACGACATTCCGTTCTGAAATCAGCTAGCTATATAATCGCGCGCCATGCCGATTTACGAATACCGCTGCGAAGCCTGCGGCCATACCGACGAGCACCTGCAGAAGGTGTCGGAGGCGCCGCTCACCGTGTGCCCGGCGTGCGGCAAGCCGCAGTATCGGAAACAACTCTCCGCCGCCGGCTTCCAGCTGAAGGGCACCGGCTGGTATGCGACCGATTTCAAGACCACCGGCAAGAAGCCGGCGGAGAAGAAGTCGGACACATCGAAAGACGACAAATCCGAATCGAAGCCGCAAACCAAGACCGACGGGAAGTCGGAGTCGAAGTCCGAATCCAAGTCCGAAACCAAGGCTGCCGCCTGAGCGGCGCACTCATCTGACCGGCCCGGCAGCGTCCGGGCCTTTTCATTTCTAAGGCCGTGAAAAAGGTCTTCTCCTCGGGGCCGCTCAAGAAGTACTTCATCACCGGACTCCTGATCTGGATTCCGCTCATCATCACGCTCTGGGTGCTGAAGGTGATCTTCGACACGCTCGACGGGTCGCTGCTTCTTCTGCCGAAGTCGTTTCAGACCGAGCGCTGGCTCGGCGTGCACATCCCGGGGCTCGGCGCGCTGCTGACCCTCGTCATCGTGCTGATCACCGGCATCTTCGCCACCAACTTCTTCGGCGCGCAGCTCGTCCAGCTCTGGCACGACGTGCTGAACCGCATCCCGGTCGTGAACTCGATCTACTCGAGCGTGAAGCAGATCTCCGACACGGTGTTCTCGTCGAGCGGGCAGGCGTTCCGCAAGGCGCTGCTGGTGCAGTGGCCGCACCCGGGCATGTGGACGATCGCGTTCCTCACCGGCACGCCCGGCGGCGATGTCGCCACGCTGCTGCCGCCGGATTGCCTCAGCGTCTACGTGCCGACCACCCCGAACCCCACCGGCGGCTATTTCGTCATCGTGCAGCGCTCGCAGGTGATCGAGCTCGACATGACCGTCGACCAGGCCCTGAAGTACATCATCTCGATGGGCGTGGTGCCGCCGCTTCCGAAGCAATAACGCCATGCGTACGCATTACTGCGGAGAACTGAACGCGGCGCTCGTCGACCGCACCGTAACCCTGTGCGGCTGGGCGCATCGCCGGCGCGACCACGGCGGCGTGATCTTCATCGACCTGCGCGACCGCGAAGGACTGGCGCAGATCGTCTGCGATCCGGACCGCGCGCAGGCGTTTGCCGCCGCCGAGCGCGTGCGCAACGAATTCGTGCTGCGCATCACCGGCAAGGTGCGCCGGCGCCCGGCGGGCACGACCAATGCCGATCTGCGCTCGGGCGAAATCGAGGTGCTGGCCCACGAGGTCGAAATTCTCAATCCGTCGGCGCCGCCGCCCTTCCAGCTCGACGACGACAACCTTTCCGAGATCACGCGCCTCACGCACCGTGTCATCGACCTGCGGCGCGAGCAGATGCAGAAGAACCTGCGACTGCGCTACCGCGTCGCGATGGCGGTGCGCGAGTACCTCGACTCGCACGGCTTCATCGACATCGAGACGCCGATGCTCACGCGCTCGACGCCGGAAGGCGCGCGCGACTACCTCGTGCCGAGCCGCGTGCATCCCGGCGAGTTCTTCGCGCTGCCGCAGTCGCCGCAGCTCTTCAAGCAGCTCCTCATGGTGGCGGGCTTCGACCGCTACTACCAGATCGTCAAGTGCTTCCGCGACGAGGATCTGCGCGCCGACCGCCAGCCCGAGTTCACGCAGATCGACATCGAGACGTCCTTCCTCGGCGAGCGCGAGATCCAGGACATCATGGAAGGCCTCATCCGCGAGGTGTTCCGCGACGTGCTCGGCGTCGAGCTGCCGCAGCCTTTCCCGCGCATGCCGTATGCGGAAGCGATGGCGCGCTACGGCGTGGACAAGCCGGACCTGCGCATTGCGCTCGAGCTGACCGAGCTCACGGATCTCATGAAGAGCGTGGAATTCAAGGTCTTCCGCCAGGCGGCCGAGCTGCAGGGCGGCCGCGTCGCCGCGCTGAAGGTCTCCTGCGAGCTGACGCGCAAGGAGATCGACGACTTCGGACCTTTCGTCGCCACGCACGGCGCCAAGGGGCTTGCCTATATCAAGGTGAATCCCGATGGACTGCAGTCGCCCATCGTCAAATTCCTGCCGGCCGAGGTGCTCGACCAGATCGTGAAGCGGACCGGCGCCAAGCCGGGCGACACGATCTTCTTCGGCGCCGACAAGGCCTCCGTCGTCAACGCCGCGCTCGGCGCGTTGCGCGTGAAGATCGGGCAGGACAAGAACCTCGTCGCCAAGGAATGGCGCCCGCTGTGGGTGGTCGACTTCCCGATGTTCGAGTGGGACGAGGAAGGCAAGCGCTGGTCGGCGATGCACCATCCGTTCACCGCGCCGCGCGACGGGCATGAGGACCTCATCGCCAGCGATCCGTCTCGTGCCGTCGCCAAGGCCTACGACATGGTGCTGAACGGCTGGGAGATTGGCGGCGGCTCGGTGCGGATCCATCGCGCCGACGTGCAGGCGAAGGTGTTCAAGGCGCTCGGCATCTCGGACGAGGAAGCGAAGGCAAAGTTCGGCTTCCTGCTCGAGAACCTGCAGTTCGGTGCCCCGCCGCACGGCGGCATTGCCTTCGGCCTCGACCGCCTGGTGACGCTGATGGCCGGCGCCGAGTCGATCCGCGACGTCATCGCCTTTCCGAAGACGCAGCGCGCGCAGGACCTTCTCGTCCACGCGCCGAGCGCGGTCGACGAGAAGCAGCTGCGCGAGCTCGGCATCCGCCTGAGGGAAAAGCCGAAGAGCTGATGCGCGCCTTCGCGCTCGCGCTTCTTTTCGCGTGCAGCGCGGTGCTCGGCTTCTCGGGCGACGTGCGCGTCGGCGAGCTGCCGCCGGAAGCGCGCGCGACCCTTGCGCTTATACAGAAGGGCGGCCCGTTCCCGCATGCGCGCGACGGCGTGGTGTTCAGCAACCGCGAAGGCCAGCTGCCCAAGCGCAGGCGCGGCTACTATCATGAGTACACGGTGCCGACGCCGGGCGCGCGCGACCGCGGCGCGCGGCGCATCGTGGTGGGTGAGCGCGGCGAGATCTATTACACCAATGATCATTACCGCTCGTTTCGACGCGTAGTCGAACCGTGAGCAAGCTGCTACAGCGCCTTCGCGATGCCAAGCGCTCCGGGGTGTACCGCACGGGCGAGGCTCGCGCCGTCGTGGAGGCGACCGCCGGCAGTGGATTGGACGTGGTCTCGATCGATGCCGCAGACAACCCGCTGCAAAACATCGCGCAGGCGCTCGCTTTTCCGGGATGGTTCGGCGGCAACTGGGACGCGCTTGAGGATTCGCTCGGCGACCTCTCGTGGCGCAAAGCCGAGGGGTACGTGCTCGTGTTCAGCCGTCATCCCCGCAAAGACCGCGAACGGCTGATCGACGTGCTTCGCTCGAGCGCCGAGTACTGGGCCCGGTGCCGCAAGCCCTTTTTCGCTGTGTTCGTCGACCCGGCGCGCGAGCTGGCGTTGCCGGATCTCTATCGCGACGCATGACGCCGAAGCTGCCGGTGTCCGTGCTCGTAGTCGTGCATACCGCCGGGCGCGAGGTGCTGCTCCTCGAACGAGCGGTGCGAGCCGGCTATTGGCAGTCGGTGACCGGTTCGCTCGATCGTTTGGACGAGCCGCTCGAAGCGGCGGCGGCGCGCGAGGTGTTGGAGGAGACGGGAATCGGCGCGAGCAGCGGGCGGCTCGAGCGCTGGAACGTGGTGTACACGTTCGAGATCTACCCGCAGTGGCGTCACCGATTCGCGCCGGGCGTGGTAACCAACACCGAGCATGTCTTTTCGCTGCAGCTGCCCGAACGGGTCAGCGTGCGCATCGCCCCGGACGAGCATGTCGCGTTCACCTGGCTACCCTGGCGCGAGGCGGCCGCGCGCTGCTTCTCCTGGTCGAACCGCGACGCGATCGTGATGCTGGGTGAAGGATGAGGGCGCTCGTCGTATTGATGGTCATCGTGGCGGCCGGTTGCGCCACGGCGCCCGGCATGTTCGAGCAGCATCTCGCTGCAAAATCGGAAAGCGAGCAGGCGTGCGCGCAGTGGTATCAGGCGCTCGACCGCGCGGTGGACGAGGCGGGCGTGCGGGACGCGCAATACTCGCCGGTGCCGGGGTTCCCTTATCTGCGAACCGACCGCTTCATGGCGTCGAGCGCAGCCCGCGCAAACAGCGATACGGCGACCCGCGCGCTCGCGGAGCGGCTCCTCGAGCTGGACCTCGAGGCACGAGCCATCGAGATCCAGAACCTGCCGTCGTGGAGCGGTTCGCGCAAGGTGGCGCTTTCACGCACGGCGGAGTGCGGCCGGATCCTGCTGGCGCTCGACCTCGCGCGGCCGGCGTCGCGCCAGGCGATGCGCGATCACGCCAAAGTGCCCGACGACTACTCGACCCCGGAGCGCGTTTTTGGCCTCTATGCGGTGACGAGCTACTTTTTCGCGCGTGGCGTGCGCAACTGGGAAGCCGAAACGCGCGCGGCGTTCGATCACCCGCCAGCGGAGGGAGCGGGCGGCCGCGTGCGCTTCGCGCCGCCGGCGCGACCGGCGCTCAGCCGCTCCACGGTGGCGGGCATGCTGGAGCGCGCGCGGCTCGACCCGCTCGGCCAGCCGCTCTTCACCGAGCGGGAGATCGAGCTGCTGGCGGCGACCTACGCCCCGACCTTCGACGTGGCGGTGACGGGCGATTACGACCGTTTCGGCGAGCTGCGCTGGCGACGCGGCTCGGCGACGCCGGAAGTGAACGCGGCCGACCCCGCGGTCTACGTCCAGCGAGCCTATACGCGCTATGGCGAACGCGTGCTGCTCCAACTCGTCTATACGCTATGGTTTCCCGAACGCCCAAAGAACGGTACGTTCGACCTGCTCGGCGGGCGCCTCGACGGCCTGGTCTGGCGCGTCACCCTGGCGCCGGACGGCGAGCCCCTGGTTTACGACTCGATCCATCCATGCGGCTGCTATCACCAGTTCTTCCCCACGCCGCGGGCGCACGCGCGGCCGGCGCCCGACCCATGGGAGGAGTGGGCGTTCGTTCCGGCCCGGCTGCCGCGCGTCGCCGATGGCGACCGGCCGGTGGTCAGCATCGATTCGGGCACGCACTACATACGGCAGGTGAAGCTCGTGCCCGGCGTCGATAGCCTCGTGCGCTACACGTTCCGGCCGTACGACGAGCTGCGCTCGATGATGCGCCTCGACGGCGGCGTGCGCAGCGTGTTCGCTGCCGACGGTCTCGTTCCCGGCACCGAGCGCGGCGAGCGATTCCTCTTCTGGCCGATGGGCATCGCCTCGGCGGGCGCCATGCGGCAGTGGGGCCGGCATGCCACCGCTTTCGTCGGGCGCCGGCATTTCGACGACGCCGATCTCCTGGATAAGCGCTTCGATATCGAGGGACTCGTTGAATGAGCGAGCGGCTCAAGATCGTCACGCTGAACATTCACAAGGGGTTGTCGCACTTCAACCGCCGCATGGTGATCCACGACCTGCGCGAAGGCCTGCGCGGCATCGATCCGGACATCGTCTTCCTGCAGGAAGTGCAGGGCCTGAACCAGCGCTTCGCCATGCGCTTCGCCGGATGCCCGGCCGAGTCGCAGCATGCGTTCCTGGCCGGCGACACCTGGCAGCATATCTATGGCTGCAATGCGGTCTACGACCACGGCCATCATGGCAACGCGATCCTGTCGCGGTTCGGTTTTCTCTCGTTCGAGAATTACGACGTCTCGGACCATCGGTACGAGCGCCGCGGATTGCTGCACAGCGTGGTCGCGATCCCCGGCTGGCGCAGAAACCTGCACTGCGTGTGCGTGCACCTCTCGCTGCACGAGGGCGGGCGCAGCCGGCAGCTCGAGGCGATCTCGCATCGCCTGGAGGAGCTCGCGGCGCGCGACCTGCCGATCATCATCGCCGGCGACTTCAACGACTGGCGCCACCGCGCCTCTTCCATCCTCGAGCGGCGCCTGGGCATGACCGAGGTTTCGCTCGCGCGCTTCGGCAAGGCCGCGCGTACGTTCCCGGCCATGATGCCGGTGCTGCAGCTCGATCGGATCTACGTGCGCGGCTTCAAGGTCGTCGGCTCGCAGGTGCATAAAGGCAAGCCGTGGTCGCGGCTTTCCGACCACCTCGCCATCAGCGCCGAGCTCGAGCGCACCTAGATCAGGCGCAGCGAATTTCCGTCGAGCGCCGGCACGACCGCGAAGGCATCGGTGCGGCAGGCGAATTCGACTTCGTGTCGCAGCCCGCGCGCGGTCATCATGCGGCCCAGCCGGCACTCGAGCAGCGCCTGCGGCAGCTCGCTCGCGCGGAACACGGTGCGCGCGGCGCGCGCCGCATCCGAGAGGTCGGCGCTCGGGCCCAGACGCGCGGCGAAGCGCTCGACGAAGCAGCCGGCGCCGTAGAAATCCTCGAAGTTGAAGTTGCTGCCGGAGCCTGAGCAGACGAGGAGCACCGTCTCGCGCGGATGCTGGCTCAGCACATGATCGACCAGGCGCTGCGCGTTGAGCAGCGCACCGCAATAGACGCGGCTCGCGGCGGCGGCGAGCGTCATGGCGACGGTGCCGTTCGTCGTGGAGTAGACGACGCTTTTTCCCTTGACGCCATGCGCGACGAGCGCAAGGGGCGCCGGGTGCACGAACCCGGGCAGCGTCTCCGCGTATAGCTCGCCGGCCAGTACGCACACGCCCGCGCCGCGGCGCGCATCCTCGGCGCGCGCCGCCGCCTCGTCCAGCACCGGAATGATCTCCGTCGCGCCATGCGCCAGCGCGGCCACCATCGTCGTCGTGGCGAACAGGACGTCGATGACGATCACCACCTTGCCCGCCACGCGCACGTTGTCGAGCTCCTCTTTGCGCGTAAGGACGTGAACCTTGTGATTGAGTTCGATCTTTGGCAACATCGGTCGCGAAGTCTAATCCACAGGGGAGGGTGCATGATCCGCACGGCAATCCTGGCCACCGCCTTGCTCGCCGCCTCGACGTCGTTCGCGCAGAGCACGATCAAGATAGCGATCCTCGGCCCCATGGCTTTCGTGCAGGGCGAGCACCATTGGAACGGCGCGCAGATGGCGCGCGACGAGATCAACAAGGCCGGCGGCATCAACGTGGACGGCAAGAAGATGCGGGTGGAGCTGGTCCGCGCCGACACGAACGAGATCCAGTCGGTGCCGGACGCCACCAACGCCGTCGAGCGCGTGATCACGCGCGACAAGGCCGACGTGCTGGTCGGCGGCTTCCGCTCGGAGGCCGTGCTCGCCATGCAAGAAGTGGCGATGGACTACAAGAAGCTCTTCCTCGGCGTAGGCGCGGCGCACTCCAAGCTCGGCCTCAACGTCGAGCAGAGCTACGACCGCTACAAGTACTGGTTCCGCGTCTCGCCGACGAAGGATGTCGACCTCGCGCGCACCCTCTTCGCGGTGATGAACTCGATCGGCGAGCAGATCCGCAAGGACCTGAAGACCGACACGCCGAAGGTGGCGATCCTCGCCGAGAAAGCGGTGTGGACCGAAGGCCTGATCGCCGCCGCGCAGAAGAACCTGCCGGCGATGAAGATGCAAGTGGTCGGCCTGTGGCAACCGTCGGCGATCGCCACGGACGTCACGGCGGAGCTGTCCGCCATCGACCGCAGCGGCGCGCAGATCGTGTTCACCATCCTGTCAGGCCCGGTCGGCATCTCGGTTGGCCGGCAGATGGGCGAGCGCAACATGAAGGCCGTGGCGTGGGGCATCAACGTCGAGGGACAGAAGGAGGAGTTCTGGCAGGCGGCGGCCGGCAAGGCCCAGTTCGTCTCCACGCTCGACACATATGCCGAGGTCGAGTACACGCCGAAGACCATGACTTTCGTTCGCGCGTACAAGGCGCGCTTCGGCAAGGCGCCGACCTACACGGCCGCCACCTACGACGCGATCATGATCCTGAAGGACGCGATCGAGAAGCAAGGCACGCTGAACGCCGACAAGATCGTCGCTCACATCGAGAAGAGCGAGCACGTCGGCACCGGCGCCGTGGCCACCTTCGACAAGCGCCACGACCTCGTCTGGGCGGTCGGCAAGACCTCCGGCATCGCCGTGCAGTGGCAGGACGGCAAGAAAGTGCCGTTCTGGCCGCCGCAGGTGAAGGGCATGCACCCGTTCAAGATGCCCGCTCAGTAGAGCGAGGCTTGCTCCAGGACATCCTCGTCACGGGCCTCGTCAACGGCGGCGTGTATGCCCTGTTGGCGATCGGCTTTTCGCTCATCTTCGGCGTGGCGCGCATCGTCAATATCGCGCACACCGCTTTCTACATGCTCGCGGCGTACTGCTTCTACGCCCTGCTGGTGAAGGCGCAGTTCGGCTTCGTCACGGCCGCCCTGATCTCCGTCGGCGGCGTGACCGCCGTCTCGGTGCTGTGCTACCGGCTGGTCATCGAACCGGTGCGCGAGCACGAGGCGGCCGTGCTCATCGCGACTATTGCGCTGGCGCTCGTCTTCCAGGAGCTGATGCTGCTGTCCTTCGGCGGGCACTATCTCGGCATCCCGTCGACGCTCGAGGGCGGCGTGCGCGTCCTTGGCGTGAGCATTCCGTACCAGCGCATGCTGATACTTGCCGTCGCGGCGGCGATGCTGGTCGTGGTCTGGTTCGTCCTGTACCGCACGCGCATGGGGCTCGCCATCCGCGCCACGGCGAACGATCTTGAAGTGGCGAATCTGATGGGCATCAACGTGCACCGCGTCGCGATGGTGACGGTCGCGATCTCGGTCTCGCTCGCGGCGGTCGCCGGCGTGGTCGTGGCGCCGGTCTTCGTCGTTGACCCGTTCATGTGGCTCGCGCCACTCGTCACGATGCTCGCCATCGTCGTGCTCGGCGGCCTCGGCAGCATGAAAGGGAGCCTGATCGGTGCCATTGCCATCGGCTACATCGAAGCCATCACGGTGTTCGCCCTGCCGGCCGGCGCTTACCTGAAGGGCGCGGTGGCGCTCGCCATCATGGTGGCGGTGCTGCTCGTGCGGCCCGAAGGCCTCTTCGGCGTGGCGTTCGAAGAAGAGCGCTGATGTATCTCGTGCGCCGTGCGTGGGCCGAGCTGAAGAACGAGGTCCTCGTGCTCCCGTCGCGCACGGCCGTGCTCGTCTGGGTGCTCGCGCTGCTCGCGCTTCCCTGGGTCTACGGTGACGCGTACGTGCTGCGCATCCTGACGATGACCTGCCTCTTCGCCATCTTCGCCGCGAGCTGGGACCTTCTTGCCGGCTACACCGGCCAGGTCAACTTCGGCCACGCGCTTTACTTCGGCGCCGGCGCTTATGCGTCCGCGCTGCTGTCGCTCAGGCTGGGCATCACGCCGTGGGCGACGATCTGGGCCGGCGCGGCGGTCGCGGCGTTCTTCGGCTTTGCGAGTGGCTATCTCGTGCTGCGCCTGCGCGGCTCGTATCTCTCCCTCGCCACGCTCGCCTTTCCGCTGATCGCGCTCGGAATTCTCTTCGCCTTCCCGGACTTCTCCGGCGGCGAGCTCGGCATCTCCGGGCTGCGGCGGCTCGCCATGACACCGCTGGCGAATTACTACATCGCCGCCCTCTCGATGCTGGTCGTCGTCTTCGGCCTGTGGGCGCTCGGCGACTCGAAGTTCGGCATCGTGCTGCACGCCATCCGCGACGACGAGGTCGCAGCGCGCGCCTCCGGCATCAACACGCCGCGCTACAAGCTCGTCGTCTTCAGCATCGCCGGGGCGGCGGCCGGCTTTTCCGGTGCGCTGTTCGCGCACTATCTGCGCGTCGCCGGCCCGTCGACGCTCGAAGTGGCGCTGTCCTTCCAGGTCGTGATCTGGAGCATCTTCGGCGGCCTCGCCACGGGGTACGGGCCGGTGGCAGCCGTGTTCCTGCTCTATCCGCTGACGGAATGGCTCGGCAGCTTCAGGAACTTCGGCGAGCTGCGGCTCCTCGCCTTCGCGCTGATCGTGCTCGTCGTGCTGCTCTTCATGCCGCGCGGGCTCGCGCCGTGGGTGCGCGACAAGATCGAGGCGCAGTGCCCGCGCTGCAAGCAGCGCAACGGGGCGTGGCGCCGGGCGTGCCGCCTCTGCGGCGCGCCGCTAAAGCCCCAGGTATCCCGCTCGCAGGGTCTCGTCGGCCATCAGTGACTCGCGCGTCCCCTGGGCCAGTATCCGCCCCTGGGACAGCACGTAATTGCGGGCCGAAAGGCGGAACACCTGGGCTACTTCCTGCTCGACGAGGAGCACCGGCACGCCGTCCGCATGGATGCGGCGGATCGCCTCGAAGAGCTCCTCGCGGATCTTCGGCGCAAGGCCGAGCGAGGGCTCGTCGATGGCGAGCAGTCTGGCGTCGAACATCAGAGCGCGCGCCGTGGCGAGCATCTGTTGCTCGCCGCCCGATAGGGTGCCGGCGATCTGCGCGCGCCGCTCGGCGAGGCGCGGAAAGAGCGAGAAGCAGCGATCGAGGCGCCGTTGCGTGGCCTGGCGGTCGCTCGAGAGAAAAGCGCCGGCCATCAGGTTTTCGAGCACGGTCAACTCGCGGAAGGGCCGGCGCCGCTCGGGACAATGCACCAGCCCGCGGCGGCGAATTTCGTGCGCCGGCAGCTCGTCGATGCGCTCGCCGGCCAGTCGCACCTCGCCTTCCATGACGATGTCGCCCGCCGTGCCGCGCTTGGTGCGGCTCTCGAACTGCACCAGGCCGGAAATCGCGCGCAGCAGCGTCGACTTGCCGGCGCCGTTCGGCCCGACCACGCCGACGAATTCGCCGTCCGCCACGTCGAGCGAGAGCCCGTTCAGGATCTGCGCCTTGTCGTAGCGCACCGAGAGGTTCTTCACCTCAAGCAGCGGCATGCGTGCTCCCGAGGTACGCCTCGACGACGCGCCGATTCTTCACCACGTCGGCCGGTCTTCCGTCGGCGATGATCTCGCCGTAGTCGACCACGATCACGCGGTCGACGATCGACATCAGCTCCTTCAGCTTGTGCTCGATCATGAGGACGGCGGCGCCTTCCGAATGCAGCCGCCCGAAGCGCCCGCCCCTGTGCAGGCGGCGGATCGATTTCGCGAGCAGCTCGGACTCGGCGGGATTCAGCCCGCCGAGCGGCTCGTCCAGCAGCAGGAGGTCCGGCTCCGTGGCGATGGCGCGCGCCACCTCCAGGCGCTTGAGATCGCCCTGCGAGAGGGCTGACGCCGGCTCGAGCGCCATGTCGGAGATGCCGACGAACTCGAGCGCGTCGAGCGCTTTCGCCTCGATGCGCTTCACCCACTCGCCGCGGCGGCGCGCACGCGGCGCGACGAGCGGCACCATGACGTTGGCGATGATCGGCAGGTGGCGGAACGGCCGCGTGTTCTGGAACGTTCCGGCGATGCCGCGTTCGACGATCTGCCACGGCTTGAGCCCGGTGACCTCCTCGCCCTGGAACACGATGCGCCCGGCATCGGGCCGCAGGATCTTGGTGATGAGGCGAAGCAGCGTCGTCTTCCCGGCGCCGTTCGGTCCGATCAGGCCGACGATCTCGTCGCGCCGCAATTCGAAGCTCACGCCGTTCACCGCCGTGAGGCCGCCGAAGCGTTTAGTCAATCCGTCCACTTTGAAAAACTCGCTCATGTCCAGGGCCTAGAATCGGTGCGGTGGACGAATTCCTGCGCGAGATGGATTCCGAGCTCGTCGGCTGGGCGGATCCGGTCCAGCGTCTGCGCACGGCGATCGAAAAAGACGAGTTCGAGCTCTACTGCCAGCCGATCCTCGCCCTGCAGGGTGGCGAGCGCTATCCGCTCGCCGAGGTGCTCGTGCGGCTGCGCGAGGAGGAGAAGGCCCTCACGCCGCCGGGAGAATTCCTGCCGGTGTTCGAGCATTACCGCATGATGCCGCAGCTCGACCGCTGGGTCGCGCGCCGCGCGATCAAGCGCCTGGCACAAGGCTCGCGGATTCCGCGTCTCACGGTCAACGTGCATGGCCAGACGCTGGAGGATGCCGAGTTTCCGCGCTTCGTCGCCGCGCAGCTCCGCACCGAGTTTCTGCCGCCGGACTCCATTCTTTTCGAGATCGACGAAAGCGATGCCCTCGCCCGGCTGGGTGCCGCCTCGCAATTCGCCGCCGCCTGTCGCGCCATCGGTGCCGGCGTGCTGGTCGACGGCTTCGGTCGGCGCGCGGTGTCCTTCGCGCCGATCAAGGAACTGGGCGTGCAGTTCGTCAAGGTCGACGGCAGCATCACGCGCAAGCTCCTAACGAGCGAAGTGGCACGCACCAAGATGAACGCGATGTTGCGCGTGTCGGAAGCGCTGAAGTTCTCCATCGTCGCCGAGTGCGTCGAGGAGCAGGACGTGCTCGCGCGCCTGAAAGCGCTCGGCTGCGGCTACGCGCAGGGCTTCGGCATCTACCAGCCGCATCCGGTCGCCTCCTTCGCCGCTAGCTAGCGGTTTCTTCTCTCAGCTCGCGGCGCGATACCTTGCCGACGTCGGTCTTTTGGCAGCTCGCCACGGAATTCCACGATGTGCGGCACCTTGTAGTCGGCGAGCCGCTCGCGGCAGAAGGACTTCACCTCGTCCTCGCTCACCTTGCCGCGGGCGTCGCTCTGCAGGACCACGATCGCCTTGATGCGCTGGCCGACCGCCGGGTCGGCGACGCCGACCACGCCGGCCGCCTTGATCTGCGGATGGCCGTAGAGCACGTCTTCGACGTCCTTCGCGAACACGGAATGGCCCTTGAACTTGATCAGGTCCTTCGAACGGTCGTAGAAATGAAAGTAGCCTTCCTCGTCCATGCGCACGATGTCGCCGGTGCGCATCCAGCGCAGGCCGGCCCGTTCGAAGAAGGCGCGCGCGTCCTCTTCGTCGCGCTGCCAGTAGCCTTGCATGATGCTCGGGCCGGCGAGGACCAGCTCACCGCTCGTGCCGGGCGGCACGAACTCCAGGGTCTGTGGATCGACCACTGCGGCATGCATGTTCGGCACAGGGACGCCGAACGAGCCGGGCTTGCGCCGATGCACGGGGTTGACGTGCCCGGAGGCCGCGGACTCGGAGAGCCCGTAGCCTTCGGTGATTTCCGAGCCGGTGCGGCGCGCCCAGCCCTTCATGGTCGATTCATGCAACGTGTCGGCGCCGGAGAGAAGCAGTTTGAGGCGCTTCCAATTCGCCTTGTCGGTGTCCTTGTGGTCCTTCAGGTACTCGTAGAGCGTCGGCACGCCATAGAACACGGTGGCCTGGTAGCGCTCCATCGCGGCGAGGATCGCCTCGGTGTCCGGGTTGGTGAAGAGCACGACCAGGTTTCCCTGGATCATCGAACCCAGCATGATCACGACCTGGCCGTAGATGTGGAAGAAGGGCAGGAAGGCGAGCACGACCTCCTTCCCCGGCTCGAAGTTCGAGAACGCCGCCATCCCGCTCGCCTGCGAAGCCATGAGGTTGTAATGCGTGAGCATCACGCCCTTCGGGCTACCGGTCGTGCCGCCGGTATAAGGCAGCGCGGCGAGGTCCTGCTTCGCATCGATCGGGACTGACGGCGGCTGCGGCGGGTGGGTCTTCAGCAGGTCCTGCAGCCAGTGCACGTTGCCGGCGGGCACCTGCGCTTTTTTCGCGAACAGGCGCCTCAGGGCCGGAAGGTACTCGTTGACACTGGTTAGGATCGCAAAATCGATCTTCGCGCCGCACTTCACGACCTTCTCGTAGAGGAGG
>DATMIG010000149.1:0-5843 GCA_035554335.1 Burkholderiales bacterium | reverse complement strand
GCAAGCGCACGCTCGAGCTCTCCGAAGCGATCCATCGCGCCGCCGAGCTCGCGGCTCCGCTGCTCGGGGAAAAACACCAGCGCCTCGAGATCCAGGTCGCGCCGGCCGGCCTCGCCCTGGACGCGGACCCTGACCGGCTCGCGCAGGTGTTCGGCAATTTGCTCACCAATGCGTCCAGGTACAGCGGTAGCGGCACGTGTATCTACGTCGATGCCGAGCCCAAGGGCGATCGCGTGAGCGTCCGCGTGAGAGACGAAGGGGTCGGCATCGCCCCGGAAATGCTGGAAGGCATTTTCGACGCCTTCACGCAGGAGAACCCGTCCCTTGCGCGCTCGCACGGCGGCCTCGGCCTCGGCCTCACTATCGTGCGCAGCCTGGTCGAGCTACATGGCGGCAGCGTCGCAGCCCGCAGCGCCGGACGCGACCGGGGCAGCGAGTTCATCGTCGACCTTCCGCTCGCCCGCCCGCGTTCGATCGAATCGCACGCCGGCTTGGCGCCGGGCTGAGCTCGCGAAGGCGGAGACCCGGTTGGGCTTTTTTGATCGCTCGCCCAACACTACTCAGAGTCGTGGTCTTGCCGGCACCGTCGCCGTACGTGAGCAGATAAATCGTCGCTCGGCCGGATTGCGGGCAAGGCCAAGCGCTTTATCGAATGCGTGCTGCGCTTCGTCTTCACGGCCAAGGCGCGACGAGAGCTCTCCGACCGCGATGTGGAAGAACGGATAACGGGCTAAGCGAGCGCGTTCTTCGATGCGCGAGATTTCCTCGAGCCCGCGCGCGGGGCCGTCGCGCTGGGCGATGGCGACTGCGCGGTTGAGCGCCACCACGGGCGACGGCTGAACCTTCATGAGCGTGTCGTAGACGGCGACGATGCCGCCCCAGTCGGTTTCGGCGGCCGAGGTCGCCTTGGCGTGGAAGGCGGCGATCGCGGCTTCGAGGTGGTAGACGGTTAACTCGTCGCCGGCGGCGGAGAGGTCGAGCTGGCGGACGCCTTCGGCGATGCGCGCATGGTCCCAGCGGGAGCGGTCCTGGTCGACGAGGAGGATGAGGTTGCCTTCGGCGTCGACGCGGCCGGGAAGGCGGGCGGCGAGGAGGTTCATGAGCGCTGCCAGCGCGTGCGTGGCGGGGACGGCGGTGAGGCGCTGCTCGACGAGCAGGTGGACGAGGCGCAGGGCTTCGTCGCAGAGCTCGGCGCGCACCGGGGTTTCGGCGGAGGCGCCGTGGTAGCCCTCGTTGAAGAGGAGGTACAAGGCACGCTGCACGGCCGGCAGGCGCGCGGCGACGTCGGTGGCGGTGAAGTCGAAGAGGCGCTTCGAGCCGGCGAGGGTTTTCTTCGCGCGGACGATGCGCTTCTCCATCGCGGCGCGGCTCTTGAGGAACGCGGCGGCGACCTCGTCGATGCCGAAGCCGCACAGGAGGTTGAGCACCAGCGCGACCTGCGCCTCCTCGGGCAGGCGCGGGTGGATGCACGAGAACATGAGGCGGAGCTGGCTGTCGTTCAGGCCGCTCTCGAACGCCTCCTCCACCGCGGGGGCGCGCGTCCATTCGGAGTCGAGCTCGCGCTCGAGCTCCGGCGCGAAGCGGCGCGCGGTGCCGTCGCGGCGCAGGACGTCGAGCGCGCGGCGCTTGGCGGTGACCATCAGCCACGCGGACGGGTTGTCGGGCACGCCGTGGAACTTCCACGTCTCCAGCGCCCGCTCGAAGGCGTCCTGCACCACGTCCTCGGCGAGCGCCAGGTTGTGGATGCCGAAGAGGCGCGTGAGTATCGCGACGAGCCTGCCGGCCTCGCGGCGGAAGAGCCGCTCCGCGTCCTGCACGCCTAGTCCAACCTACAGGTCGAACTTGCGTATCGGCCGCACCTCGACGCTGCCGCCGGCGTCGAGGATCGGGCAGCCGGAGGCGATGCGCGCCGCGTGCTGGAGGTCGGCCGCCTCGATGATGGAGAAGCCGCCGATCACGTCCTTCGCCTCGGTGAAGGGGCCGTCGGTCACCATCTTCTTGCGGCCGACGACGAAGGTGCCGGCGCGCTCGAGCGGCTCGCCGAGGACCTTGAGCTCGCCCTTCTCCGTCATTTCCTTGAACCACGCCCGCCACTTCGTCAGGGTCGCCTGGGCTTTTTCGGGCGATCCCAGCGTCTCGCGGTTTACCTCGTCGCTGCTGCGGTAGAGCATTACAAACTGGGCCATCGGTCATCTCCTTTCGGTTGAAGTACAACCTAATGACGTTCGGCTTGGGCCGGGACGGACATTTTCTCGAGCCGCATTCGCCCTGACCACACACCGGCCGGTGTGCGAAATTCCCTGCCGGCCTGAAAAGAAGGTGCGGCCCGCGCTTACTGCGTCACCGCGCGTTCGCTAGTGTTCCCGCCCATGCAGCCCGCCCCTGACGCCCTACGTGTGCTCGTCGTCGACGACGAGCAGGATATGGTGAACAGCCTGCTGGCGGTGCTGCGCAACGAGGGATACGAAGCGCGCGGTCACCAGAGCGGGCAGTCCGCCCTTCAGGCGCTGCGTGAATTCACGCCCGACGTCGTCGTCTCGGACATCGCGATGCCCGGCGTGAACGGCTGGGAATTGGCGCGCGAGGTGCGCAAGCGCATGGGCAGGCAACCGACCTTGATTGCCTTGACCGGGCGCTTCACCCAGACCTCCGCCAAGGTGCTGGCGCAGATCTGCGGCTTCAATCACTATGTGATCAAGTCGAGCGACCCCAAGCTCCTGCTGGAATTGATCGCGAAGTCGAAAGACGACAAGCAACCCCTGTCGTAGGGCACCGCGGGCGGAAACCTACAGGCACAGGTCTTGCGCCCGGCAGGTGCATGTCGTCCAACGCATACGGGCCGCCGCCGAGCGCGAGGATCCTCGTCGCAGCGACGCCGACCGTGCGCGAGCGCCTGGAGCGGGTGCTCGCGGGGCATGAGCTCACCTTCGCCGATACGACGCAGGACGTCATGTCGCTCCTGACGGCCGAGCGCTTCGGCATGGTGATCGTCAGCGTGCACTTCGACGAGTCGCAGATGTTCACCCTGCTGGGCGACATCCGGGCGCACTCGCGATACCGCAAGGTGCCGATCCTGTGCGTGCTGGCCCAGCGGGGCCGGCTGTCGGAGGTCGCGGTGGAAGGGCTCGACCATGCGGTGAAAGCCATGACCGCCAACGGCTTCCTCGATCTGCAGCGCTTCCCGGACGATGAAGCGGGCAACGGGCGGATACGGCGCATCGTCGACTACCTGCTCCTCATCGACGGCGACCTGCAGGCGATTTCCGAAGTGCACGAGCTCGGCCGCGTGACCGATCGACGTTCAACCACGCGATAGTTTGCGAGGGTCGATCAAGATCGAGAGCGCGGCATAGAACACCGGGTAGATGAGCGACAGCGCCACGGCCCAGCCGGGCACTTGCCGATAAACCAGCAGCATGCCGATCAGCAGCGCCAGCCAGGCGAAGGCGCCGAGCATGACGGGCAGCTTCCAGGGGCGCGGGGCGAGGTTCGGATGGAGGAATCGCACCGGCGAGACGGTCAGTGCGGCGAGCGCGAGCAGGGCGACGCCGTTGAGCCACTGCCCCGTCTCGCCCCAGGCATAGAACGCGAGGCCGGCGTAGAACGCGGCGATGTTCCAGTAGCTCGGAAAGCCGCGGAAGTAGCCGGCCGCCTCGTCCTTGGCGCCGACATTGGCGAAGCCGAGCAGGCTTGCGATGAGTGCGGGCGCGATCCACACCGCGCCGGGAGTGCCCGGGGCGAAGGGCACCCAGCCCATGCGCCACACGAGGAGCAGCGGGATGAACGTGAAGGTGAGGTAGTCGACGATATCGTCGATCGTGCGGCCGTTGATGTCCGGCGCGAGGCGCTTCACGTCCCACGCCCGGGCGAGCGGCCCGTCTACCGCGTCGATCAGCACCGCGACGACGAGCCAGGCGAAGACCACGCGCTCGTCCGGCGCTTCGCGGAACAGCTCGGCAACGGCGAGGAACGCGGCGACGACGCCGCTGGCAGTGAGCAGATGGACGGCGTAGGCGCGCGCGCGCATCTTCTTCTTAAGCGCGCTCGGCCATTTCCTCCGCCTGCTCCCGGTCCTCGGCGTCTTCCTGCGGCTCGGGCTGCTCCTGCTGCCGGGCGGGCTCGTAGCTCAGCGCGAGGTACATCGGGAAATGGTCGCTGCCGACGAAGTCGAGGCGGCGCAGCTCGATCAGGCGGAAGTCGTCGGAGTGGAAGAAGTGATCGAGCGGAAACCGGAAGAGCGGGTTCTTGGCGTTGTAGCTGTTGAAGAAGCCTCGTCCTATGCGCGGATCCAGCAGGCCGCTGAGGCGGAGGAAGAGCCGCGTCGTGTGGCTCCACGCCACGTCGTTCAGGTCGCCGGTGACGATGGTCGGCGGGTCGGCGGGATCGTCGCCGATCGAGCGGCCGACCATGACGAGCTCGGCGTCGCGCGGCTCGGAGTCCTGGTCGTCCATCGGCTCGGGCGGCCGGGGGTGCAGGCAATGCAGGTTGATCACGTCGCCGCTCTCGAGGCGCACGCCGCACCGGATCGAGGGGACGTCCTTCTGCACCTTGTGCTGGATCTGCGGCTTCACCAGCTCCAGCCGGCTGAGCAGGACCATGCCGTAGTGGTTGTTCCGCGGCTCGGCGACGACGTGCGGCCACTCCGCGATCAGCGGGCGCAGGGCGCGCTCCATCCAGAGCTCGTCGACCTCGACCGCGAGGATGATGTCGGGGTCGGCGGCGCGGACGACCTCGCGCCAGCGGTCGAACTCGCGGTTCTCCTTCAGAACGTTCGACGCGACCAGGCGGATCGATGCTCGAGAACCTTCAGGCCGCTCGGTGCGCAGCACCTGCTCGCGCACCAGCGGCGTGTACGGGTAGATGTTCCAGACCTGGACGCCGACGACGCCCGCGAGCAGGCCAAGGAACGCCCAGTCCCACCACTGCCAGTGGCAGGTCCATGCCCAGGCTACGGCGACGACGAGGGCGAGCGCCGCTATGAGCACGCGGGGAAAGTCCCAGCCGCGGATGTACCAGTGCGGGTGGCTGCTGAAGTTGAGCAGCGTCCCGCTGATCAGCCACAGGCCCGCCAGCCCGAGCGTCCATCGCAACCCTTCGAATAGCAGGTGGCCCATGAGCCCGGCGACGATAGCGGGAACCGCTACGCCGGGCCACCGCGAAAACGACCCGCGCCTAGACCATCAGGAACGCCTCGCGCGTAGCGCGATCCTCCCGCAGGCTCTGCGCCGTGCCTTCGTAACGGATGGCGCCCTTCTCGATGATGTAGACGCGGTCGGCGAGCTGCAAGGAAAACTTCAGGTTCTGCTCGGAAAGGAGGATGGTGACGCCGGTCTGCTTGAGGCGGGTGAGCTGCTCGAGCATCTGCTGGACGACGAGTGGCGCGAGGCCTTCGGAGGGTTCGTCGAGGAGGAGCAGCGCCGGGTTGCCCATCAGGGTGCGCGCGATGGCGAGCATGCGCTGCTGGCCGCCGGACAGCGAATCGGCGCGGGTGGAGAGGAAGCGCTTGAGGTCGGGGAAGAGCTCGAAGATGCGCGCCTCGTCCCAGGGCTGGCGGCCGGCGGGTGCGGGGCGGCGGCCGGTTTCGAGGTTTTCCTGCACCGACAGACCGCGGAACACGCGGCAGTCCTCCGGCACGTAGCCCATGCCGAGGCGGCAGATTTCGTCGGACTCGAAGGTGCCGATGTCCTGGCCGGCGAAGCGGATGCTGCCCTTTCGCGTCGGCAGGACGCCCATCACGCTCTTCAGGGTCGTGGTCTTGCCGGCGCCGTTCCGCCCCAGCAGTGCGGTGAAGCTCGCAGGCTGCACCTTGAACGACACGTCCATCAACGCGCGGCGCGGCCCAT
>DATMIG010000148.1:0-12986 GCA_035554335.1 Burkholderiales bacterium | reverse complement strand
GCCTAGCATTCGCGTCCTGTGTATACCTATGCCGAGATCGACCAGCGGCTGGTTGACGAGCGCGTCGCGCAGTTCCGCGACCAGACGCAGCGTTTCCTCGAGGGCAAGCTGTCCGAGGATGAGTTCCGCGCGCTGCGGCTGAGGAACGGCCTCTATATCCAGCGCTATGCGCCCATGTTGCGCATCGCGATCCCGTACGGGCTTCTGTCGTCCCGGCAGCTGCGCAAGCTGGCCGACATCGCGCGCCGCTATGACCGTGGCTACGGCCATTTCTCTACGCGCCAGAACATGCAGCTCAATTGGCCGAAGCTGCACGAGGTGCCGGACATCCTCGCCGAGCTCGCCACGGTGCAGCTGCATTCGATCCAGACTTCCGGCAACTGCGTGCGCAACGTGACGACCGACCATTTCGCGGGCGTCGCGCCGGATGAGATCGTCGATTCGTTCGTCTGGTGCGAGCTGATCCGGCAGTGGTCGACGTTCAACGCCGAATTCAGCTACCTGCCGCGCAAGTTCAAGGTCGCCGTGAACGGCGCGCTGAACGATCGCGCCGCGACGTATGTGCACGACATCGGCCTGCATGCGCTGAGGCGGGACGGCGAGGTGGGCTTCAAGGTCATCGTCGGCGGCGGGCTCGGCCGCACGCCGCTGCTTGGACAGGTGGTGCGCGAGTTCCTGCCGTGGCCGCATCTGCTGACCTACCTGGACGCGATCCTTCGCGTCTACAACCGCTTCGGCCGCCGCGACAACATCCACAAGGCGCGCATCAAGATCCTGCTGAAGGAATGGGGCTTCGAGCGCTTTCGCGACGCGGTGGAAGCGGAGTGGGCGCATCTCAAGGACGGCCGCGCGACGGTGACGGCCGAAGACATCACCCGCATCGAGGCGCGTTTTACCCGGCCCGCCTACGAGGAGCTGAGCCCGCATCCGGTGCCGTATTCGGCGCCCGGGTTCGAGGCCTGGCGCAAGCGCAACGTGCATCCGCACAAGGTGCCGGGCTACTGCGCCGTCACGCTTTCGCTCAAGAGGACCGGCGTGCCGACCGGCGACGTGACCTCGGACCAGATGGAAGCCATCGCGCGCCTCGCCGAGCTCTATTCGTCCGGCGAGCTGCGCGTCTCGCACGAGCAGAACCTGATCCTCGCCGACGTGCGCGAGGACGAGTTGCCGGAGCTGTGGCGCGAGGCGAAGGCGCTCGGGCTCGCGACGCCGAACATCGGCCTGCTCACCAACATCATCAGCTGCCCCGGCGGCGATTTCTGCGCGCTGGCCAATGCCAAGTCGATTCCCGTCGCCCAGGCGATCCAGGAACGCTTCGACGATCTCGATTATCTTCACGACATCGGCGAGATCGACATCAACATCTCCGGCTGCATGAACGCGTGCGGCCATCACCACGTCGGCCATATCGGCATCCTCGGCGTCGATAAGCACGGCGAGGAGTGGTACCAGGTCGAGATCGGCGGAAACCAGGGTGAAACCCGCCCTGGCGCGAAAGCCGCTCTGGGCAAGGTCCTCGGCCCGTCCTTCGCGCGCGCCGAGGTGCCCCAAGTGATCGAGAAGCTGATCGATTGCTACCTCGAGCGACGCGACAGCAACGCCGAGCGCTTTATCGACGTCGTGCATCGCCTCGGCGTCGAGCCCTTCAAGGAGCAGGTCTATGGCAACGCTCATCAAGGACCGGCAGGTCGTCGCTGGGAACTCGCCCTCGCCTGACGGCCAGGTGGTGCGCCTCGAGCCGACGGACGATCCGGCGGCATTTGCCGATCGCCTGCCCGGCGCTTCGCGCGTCGAAGTCCACTTTCCGAAATTCGGCGACGGCCGCGGCTTCTCCCTCGGGCGGCTGCTGCGCGATCGCTACGGGTACAAGGGCGAGCTGCGCGCAGTGGGGCACCTGACGCGCGACCACCTGCTCTATCTTGAACGCTGCGGCTTCAACGCCTTCGAACTACGTCCGGGAGAGGACGCCCGCGAGGCGCTCGCGGGTTTCGAAGTATTCAGCACGAGCTACCAGAGATGAGCGTCTATCTGGTCGGTGCCGGCCCGGGCGCGGCCGACCTCCTTACGCTGCGCGCGGTCCGGCTGCTCGGCGAGGCCGGCATCGTCTTCCACGATGCGCTGGTGCCGGCGGAGATCCTCGCGCTCGCGCCGCAGGCCGAGAAAGTGGCGGTGGGGAAGCGCTGCGGGATGCATTCCACGGCCCAGCGCTTCATCAACAAGCGCCTGGCGGACGCCGCGCAGTCGCATGCCGTGGTCGTCCGCCTGAAAGGCGGCGATCCGATGCTCTTCGGGCGGGCGCAGGATGAGATTCGCTACCTCTCGTCGCGCGGCATCCGCGTCGAGGTCGTGCCGGGCATTACTGCGGCCCTCGCGGCGGCGGCGCAGACCGGCATTTCGCTCACCGAGCGCGGCTTGGCGCGAAGCGTGGCGTTCGTCACGCCGCGCGTCGGTGATGGCGCCGCGCCGAGCAGCTGGCTGGAGGCCGCGCGCGCCGCCGATACGGTGGCGATCTACATGGGCGCCGGCGACGCGCCGGTGATCGCCGAGGCGCTGATCAGCACCGGGAAACCCGCCGGTACGCCCGTGGTGTTGGTGGAGAATGCATCGCGCGGCGATTCGCACACGCTCGCCGGCACGCTCGCCGAGCTGCCGGAGCTGGCGACCCAGCTGAACGGCGGCGCGGCGATGATCCTGCTCGGCGAGGTCCTCAGGCCGGCCGCCGCCGCCGCGCGGCGACCCACGCGAAAATCGCAAGCGCGATAAACCACACCAGCGACCAGCCGGCGATCGACAGGCCGAGGAAGGTCCAGTCGACCTGCGCGCATTCGCCGGTGCCGTAGAAGAGCTTCTCCCACGTCCGGGAGAGCGGGAAGTTCTCCAGCATGAAGAACAGATCCGGCCCGCATTGCGGCACCTTGTCGGGCGGCAGGTGCTGCAGCCACACCTGCCGACCCGCGGCCGCCGCGCCGCCCGCCGCGAACAGCGTGATGAGCGCGGCGTATATGGATGCGCCCCGGCCGCGCGGCCCGTGGAGCGTGGCGAGGATGAACAGCGCCATCACCGCATAGAAGAAGAACCGCTGCACCATGCACAGCGGGCAGGGCTCGAGCCCTTTCACGTACTGCAGGTAATAGGCGTAGCCGAGAAGAGCGATACATACGACCGCGCCGATGGCGTACCCGACGCGCGGGTTGCGAAGCGCGCCGCTCATGGGCGTGCCGCCACAATGCGGCCGGCCGCTTCGCCGAAACCGATAGTTGCGTAGCCCTCGCGCGCGCAGCGGCCGCGCTGGATGACCTCGTCGCCATCCTCGAGGAAAGTGCGCGTCTCGCCGTTGCCGAGATCGAGCGGCTTCTTTCCGCCTTGCGTGAGCTCGATCAGCGAGCCGAGCGAATCGGCACTCGTCCCGGACAGGGTGCCCGACCCGAGCAGGTCGCCGGCCTGCAGGTTGCAGCCGTTCGACGTCTGGTGCGCCACCATCTGCGCGAGCGTCCAGTACGAGTCGCGGAAGCTGGCGCGCGAGATGCGCAGCGATGTTTTCATCTTCGACGTGCGCAGATTCATCTCCACCTCGATGTCATAGCCGCCCAGGCTTTGGTCTTTGTTATCGAACAGGTATGGCAACGGCGCCGGGTCGCCCGCCGCCCGGGCGAATGCGGGACAGCGATACGGCTCGAGCGCGTCCAGCGTCACCACCCACGGCGATACCGTGGTGGCGAAGCTTTTGGCGAGGAAGGGCCCCAGCGGCTGGTATTCCCACGCTTGCATGTCGCGCGCCGACCAGTCATTCAGCAATACGACACCGAACACGTGGTCGAGTGCCTCGGCTATGCGAACCGGCGCGCCCAGCCGGTTGCCGCGGCCGGCGATGAAGCCCAGCTCGGCTTCATAGTCGAGCCGTTTGGAGGCAGCAAAAACCGGCGCCGCGGCATCCGGCGCCTTCAGCTGGCCCGCAGGGCGGCGCACCGGGGTGCCGGAGGCGACGACGGAAGAGGCGCGGCCGTGGTAGCCGATCGGCACCCACTTGTAGTTGGGCAGCAGCGGATTGTCCGGCCGCAGGATGCGCCCGACGTTGGTCGCGTGATGGATGCCGGTATAGAAGTCGCTGTAGTCCCCAATAGCGACCGGCAGGAGGAGCTCCGCGCGCTTCATCGGCACGAGGTGCTTCTGCAGCCGCTTCTGCACCTTGCTCTTCGTCGAGAGCGCCTGCGACAGCTCGCGGCGCAGCTTGCGCAGCGCGGGCCGGCCGCTCGCGGCGAGGCCATTCAGCGTCGGGCCGGTGCGCACGCCGAGCGCGGCGAGGTCGAGGATCTGGTCGCCAATGGCGACCCCGCCGCGCGGCGCTTCCTTCGTGCCCCTGCGCCGGAAGATGCCGAACGGCAGGTTCTGGATCGGGAAATCGCCGCCCGCCTCGTTGGCGGACTCGACCCAGCTGCGTAGCGCCGGGTCGTGGGTGCCGTCGGTCATTTGTACAGTTTCTTGAATCCGGACCAGGCCGCGTCGTAGTCCTTCTGCAGCTCGCGCGCGCCGAGGGCGAAGCGCGTCGGCTGGAAGACGTGGCGCGACTCCCACATGAAGGCGAGCCCGCCGTCGAGCTTGTGCGGCTTCAGCTCTGCCGTGCTAGCGCGCTCGAACGTCGCGACGTCGGGGCCGTGCGCCGACATGCAATTGTGGATCGAGATGCCGCCCGGCACGAATCCGCTGGCCTTGGCGTCGTACGCGCCGTGGATGAGACCCATCAGCTCGCTCATCACGTTGCGGTGGAACCAGGGCGGGCGGAAGGTGTTCTCGGCCACCAGCCAGCGCGGCGGAAAGATGACGAAGTCGCAATTCGCCACGCCCGGCTGGCCCGAGGGTGAGGTGAGCACCGTGAAGATGGACGGGTCCGGGTGGTCGAAGCTCACGGTGTTGATCGCCATGAAGCGCGCGAGCTCGTACTTGTACGGCACGTAGTCGCCGCGCCAGGCGACGACGTCGAGCGGCGAGTGCGCGAACTCGCTCGCCCACAGGCGCCCCATGAACTTGGTCACCACCTCGCACTTGCCGCAGTCTTCGAACGCCGCCACCGGCGCCATGAAGTCGCGCGTCTGTGCGAGCCCCTGCGAGCCGATCGGGCCCAGCTCCGGCAGGCGGAAATGGGCGCCATAGTTCTCGCACACGTAACCCCTCGCTGCCTTGCCGGCGAGGGAGACCGTGAACTTCATGCCGCGCGGCACCACCGCGATCTCGCCCGGCACGATGCCGAGCTGGCCCAGCTCGGTGAAGAGCGCGATCGAGCCTTCCTGCGGGACCAACATCAGCTCGCCGTCCGCGCAGTAGAAGTAGCGCCGCTGCATCGAGCGATTGGCGCGGTAGAGGTGCACCGCCACGCCGCCCTGCGCGGCCGGCGATCCGGAGCCTGCTATGGTGGCGAGGCCATCGATGAAATCGGTCGGCTTCGTCGGCAACGCGAACGGATCCCAGCGCAGGCGGTTGGGCGGCGTCTCGACCTCGTCGAAAGGACCGGAGCGCAGCAGCCCATCGGCGATGCGCTTGTAGGGCCCGTGCATCGCGGATGGGCGCAGCTTGTACAGCCAGGTGCTCTGGTTCTCCGCCCGTGGCGCGGTGAACGCAGTGCCGGACAGCACCTCCGTATACAGGCCCTTCGGCGGCCGCTGCGGCGAGTTGCGGCCGACCGGCAGCGCACCTTTCACCGCCTCGCTGGAAAACGAGTTGCCGAATCCCGATTGATAGCGGAGCGTCGCGCTTTTCGTGGCCGCGCGGCGCACCTTGGCGTTGACGGTCATGTCCATGCTCAAGGGTAGCCTGTTGGGTTGGCCGACTGCCAGCGCCAGCTGTCCGAGCACATCTCGTCCAGGCCGAGCTGCGCTTGCCAGTGGAGCTCGCGCCGGGCGAGTGCCGGGTCGGCGTAGTACTCGGCGAGGTCGCCGGCGCGGCGTGGATGGATTTCGAGCGGGACCGGCCGCCCCGACGCCTTTTCGTAGGCCTTCACGGCCTCCAGCACGGAATAGCCCCGACCCGTGCCGACATTGGCGACGATCGAGCGGCAGCTTTTCTGCAAGTACTCGAGCGCGGCCAGGTGCGCGCGCGCCAGATCCATGACGTGGATGTAGTCGCGAACGCCGGTGCCATCGCGGGTCGGATAGTCGTTGCCCCAGACGCGCAGCGCGGGGCGCGCGCCGGTCGCCACCTGGGCGATATACGGGAAGAGATTGTTGGGCACCCCGCGCGGGTCTTCGCCGATGCGGCCCGAGGGATGCGCGCCGACCGGGTTGAAGTAGCGCAGCGCCGCGAAATGGAAACCGGCATCGGCCGCCGCCTGGTCGGCAAGCAGCCGCTCGATCATGAGCTTGTTCTGTCCGTAGCCGTTGATCGGCGCGAGCGGATGGTCCTCGGTATACGGCAGCCGCCGGGGCTCTCCATACACGGTGGCGGACGAGCTGAAGACGATGTGCTTCACGCCGCAGGCCTGCATCGCCTTGAGGAGCGCAATGCTGCCGCCGACATTGTTGTCGTGGTAGAGCTGCGGCTTCTCCATCGACTCGGCGACGGACTTCAGGCCGGCGAAGTGCACGACGCAGTCGAAACGGTGTCGACGGATATAGCCGTCGAGCGCCGCCTGCTCGCGGATGTCTGCGCGATGGAAATCGAGGCGCGCGCCCGGCGCGAGCTCACAGATGCGGTCGAAGACGAACGCTTTCGCGTTGCAGAGGTTGTCGATGATGCCCACGTCGTGTCCCGCCTGCGCGAGCAGTACACAGGTATGCGACCCGATGTAGCCCAGCCCGCCGGTGACGAGGACGCGGCGAGCTATTGCGAGCTCCGAATGCGGGCGTAGATCGGCGTGAAATCCGCCGCCGTCTCGCGCATCAGGTGATCGAACGAATCGATGACGAAGTAGACGTCCTGGTAGCGATCGATGATGTACTCGGTGCGCATGATGCGCTCGAGGTCGAAGGGCAGCCGCCGCGGCTTCGGATCATCGACGCAGTAGGCCAGCTCGCCGCCGGAAGAGAGCAGCCCCGCGCCGTACGCGCGCACGCCTTGCGCCGTGTGCATCAGCCCGAACTCGATCGTGTACCAGTAGAGGCGCGCCAGCATCTTCACCGCGTCGAGCCGCATGGCCTTCAGGCCGCCCTTGCCGTACTCGTGCAGGTGGTCTGCATACAGGCGATCGAACAAGAGCGGCACGTGGCCGAAGAAATCATGGAACACGTCCGGCTCGACGATGTAGTCGAACTCGTCGGGCCGGCGCAGCCACACCGTCACGGGGAAGCGCCGGTTGGCGAGGTGCGTGAAAAACGCATCGTCGGGAATCAGGCCGGGCACGGCAACGATTTCCCACCCGGTGGCGGCGCGCAGCTTCTTCGAGACGTGGTCGAAACGCGGAATCTCGCGCGCCGCATCGAGGCTGGCGATGGCTTCGATCCACTCGGGGCATGCGTAGCGCGGAACGAGCTTCGACTGGCGATCGAAGAGCCGGCGGTAGAGGGCATGCTCATCGGGCGTGTAGCGCGACCAGTCCTGCTCGACCGAAAAATCGGCGCCGGCCTGGGTGTAATCGCCGCGCAGCCCCATCAGGCCGGCTGCTTGAGCACGCCGCGGCGCACCTGGTCGAGCTCCATCGATTCGAACAGAGCGCGGAAGTTACCCTCGCCGAAGCCTTCATCGCCCTTTCGTTGGATGATCTCGAAGAAGATCGGGCCGATCAGCGTCTTCGTGAAGATCTGGAGCAGCAGCCCGCCGGCGGGGTTGCCGTCGATCAGGATCTTGCGCTTCTTCAACTCCTCGAGCGGCTCGCCGTGGCCGGGCAGGCGCTTGTCGATGAGCTCGTAGTACGTATCCGGCGAATCGAGGAGCTCGACGCCGCTCGCGCGCAGCGCGTCCACCGTGCGGTAGATGTCCGCGGTGTGCAGCGCGATGTGCTGGATGCCTTCGCCGTGGTAGGCGTCGAGGTATTCCTGGATCTGCGAGCGGTCGTCCGACGATTCGTTGATCGGAATGCGAATGCGGCCGCACGGGCTGGTCATCGCCTTGGACTTCAGCCCGGTCAGCTTGCCTTCGATGTCGAAGTAGCGGATCTCGCGGAAGTTGAACAGGCGCTCGTAGAACTCGGCCCATTCCGCCATGCGGCCGCGGTGCACGTTGTGCGTCAGGTGATCGACGAAGGTGAGGCCGACGCCGGCGGGCGGCGGCGCGTCGCCGCGCCAGAACGCCTCGAAGCCGGGCAGCGGACGAAAGTCGACGTCGTAGATCGTGTTGCCGTACGCATTATCGGGATAGCGGTCGACGAGGTAGATGAGCGAATCGCCGATGCCCTTGATCGCCGGGATGTTGAGCTCGCCGGGGCCGGCATGCGCTTCCACGCCCCACGCGCCGCGCTCGACCAGTTTCTCGTAAGCCGCCGCGGCGTCGCTTACCCGGAACGCCATCGCGCAGACGCTCGGTCCGTGCCGACGGGCGAAGTTCTGCGCGAACGAGCGCGGCTCCGCGTTCAGGACGAAGTTGACGTCGCCCTGCTTGTAGAGGGCGACGTCCTTGTGGCGGTGGCGCGCGACGCGCTGGAAGCCGAGCTGCTCGAAGAGGGCGCCGAGCGCCTTGGGATCCGGGGCGGCGTACTCGACGAACTCGAAGCCGTCGGTGTGGATCGGGTTGTCCCAGGGCTCGCCCATGTTCAATTGTATGATGCGCCCCCTATGCAAAATGTTCCATTCCGCCTTCCGCTCGCCGACTTCGAGCCCGGACTCAAGAAACGCCTCGAAGAGCTCTGGGGCACCCCGCCCAACCTCTACCGCTGTCTCGGCAACCACCCGAAGCTGGTGGCCGCCTGGACCGAATTCTCCAAGATGCTGCGCTACGACACGCGCACGCCGCGGGCGCTGCGCGAGCTCGTGATCCTGCGCGGGGCGCAGTTGATGCGCTCGGAATACGAATGGGCGCAGCACGTCGTCATGGCGCGAAAGGCCGGCGTGCGCGAGCAGCAAATGGCCGAGCTCTCCGATTGGCGCACGTCGTCGCAGTTCGACAGCCGCGAGAAGGCCGCCATCGCGCTCAGCGAGGCGGTCACCCAAGGGCGGGTACCCGACGACGTGTATGCCGAAGCGCGGCGCCACTTCGACGAGCACGACTATGTCGAGCTCGCGGCGGTGGCCGCCTTTTACGCGATGGTCGGGCGCATGCTGGATGCCATGGGCGTGCAGCTCGAAGACGACATGCAGGACTACCAGCCCAAGCTGCCGTGAGCGAGGCGCCGCTCGTTACGCGCGGCGAACGCCGCAGCTATCGTTACTTCGACTTCGTGATGGCGGCGTTCGTGACGGTGCTGCTGTGCTCGAACTTCATCGGCGCCGCCAAGCAGGCCACGGTCTCGCTGCCGTTGCTCGGCGAGACCACTTTCGGTGCCGGCGTTCTCTTCTTCCCGATCTCCTACATCTTCGGCGACATCCTCACCGAGGTGTACGGCTATGGCCGAGACCGGCGCGTGGTATGGGCGGGATTCGCGGCGCTCGCCTTCGCTTCGGGGATGGCATGGGTCGTCGTGCACCTGCCGCCCGCCCACAGCGATTTCATGGCGAGCTACCAGGGCCATCTGGAGGGCGTGTTCGGCAATAGCTGGCGCATCGCGCTGGGATCGATGATCGCGTTCTGGGCCGGCAGCTTCTCCAACAGCTACGTGCTGGCGAAGATGAAGCTCTGGACGCGCGGACGTTGGCTGTGGACGCGCACCATCGGATCGACGCTGATCGGCGAAGCGGTGGATTCCGGCCTTTTCTACGCCATCGCGTTCTACGGCATCTGGGCTCCCGCCGACGTGCTCAAGATCGCCGTTGCGCAGTACGTCCTCAAGACGAGTTGGGAGGTCGTCATGACGCCGGTCACCTATCGCGTGGTCGGCTTCCTGAAGCGCGTGGAGAACGAGGACTACTACGACCGCGACACCAACTTCAGCCCTTTCACCCTGAAAGCGTAAGAAGATTTCAGGAGCGCAGCCGGCGGGGGGCCTGCATGCCATGATCGCCGCCATGGAAAAGGACTGCCGGTTAGGCGAGCTGCTCGTGCGCATGGGGTTGATCGACGAAGGCGAGCTGCGCGCCATGCTGTCTTTGCAGGCGGAGTTGCGCGCCCACCATCGAAGCCGCCTGCCCGGCATCGTCGACAAGCGTTTCCGGCTCGGCACGCTGCTCGTCGAATCGGGCGTGATCGACGAGCAGGTCCTGGAGGACGTCCTGGCCCGTCGCCCGCGCATCGCGGCGAAAGCGGCGCTAGCGGGTGCGGCCCTGTCGGCCCTCGCTCCGGCGGTTGCCGCGGCCGGCGACACCGCTCAGGTGAGCGTGGCGGCGACAGTGCTCACGCACGCATCGATCGAGTCACAGGAGTTGCCCCGCGACGTAACGATCAGCGACGAGGATGTCGAGCGCGGCTATAGGGACCTGGATCCGCCGCCTTGAGACTGCGGTTCGTCGCCACGTCGGGCTAGCAGCTCGCGACTAATGGCGAACCTGCTTGCGCCATTCGGCGAGAACCTGCCGTAGGGCGCGCCGCTCCGGCCCGGGCCGATCGTCCATCAGGAATCGCCCGTCCGACTCGATGTAGTACTGGCCCGCGAGCTGCGCGCCCGCAGTGTCGAGCTGCCAGATGAGGAGGCGGCGAGGTCCGAGCGCGATCTCGGCGGCCACGTGGTTCGCCGGCTGCAGATATTCCGCATACACGCGGCGGAACTCGGCCTCGCCGACGGCGCGCAGATAGTCGCGCAGCACCTCGCTGCGGCGGCTGGGCTCGTTGGACAGGCGCGCGGCCTCCTCGATCTCGCCGGCAGCCAGATGAGCGAGGATCTGCCGCGCGACCGGCTGCGCGCTCGGCTCGCCCGGGCCCACGTTGCGGTACGCACGCTCGTCCGCGCTCGCGCCGGCCGCGAGCGCGAGCAGCAGCGCGAACCAGAACGCATGCTTCAAGCGGCGGCGCGCTCGGCTTTGGCGGCGTCGAACTTCGCCATCAGCTCGTCATGCTTCTTGCGAGCCGCGGCGAGGTTTCGCTGCTTGATGTGGCCGAAGCCGCGGATCTCCTCCGGCAGGGCGGCAATCTGCACCGCGAGCGAGTGGTTGGCCGGCGCGAGATTGCCGAGCAGGCGCTCGAGCGTCGCTTCGTACTCCCGGATCAGCGCGCGCTCGGCGCGGCGCTCGAGCGTATGGCCGAAGGGATCGAACGGCGTGCCGCGCAGGCCTTTCAGGCGCTTCAGTACTTTGAACACCGGCAGCATCCAGGCTCCGAACCGCATCTTGCGCGGCTCGCCCGTATTGGGATCCGCGCGCGCGAGAAGCGGCGGCGACAGGTGGAAGACGAGCTTGTAGTCGCCTTCGAACATCCCCGCGATCTTCTGCTGCAGCGCGCCGTCGGCGTGCAGGCGCGCCACCTCGTATTCATCCTTGTAGGCGAGGAGCTTCGCGTAGTAGCGCGCCACCGCTTCGGCGAGCTTCGTCGATCCCGGCATCACTTCGTGCTCCCGGCGCCGAACGCGCTCGACGAGCGCGCGGTAGCGCTCGGCATAGGCGGCGTCCTGGTAGGCGGACAGGAGCTGCACGCGCCGCTCGACGATTTCTTCCAGCGAGCGCGAGAAGCGCTCGCCGATCGCCACGACTTCCGCCGGCCGCGCGATGCGCTCGACCCGATCGAAGTCCAGCGCGGCGCGCCGCCCCCACAGGAAGCTCTGCTGGTTGAACTCGACCGCCACGCCGTTGAGCTCGATGGCGCGCTCGAGCGATGCCGCGCCGAGCGGCACCCAGCCTTTCTGGTAGGCGTAGCCGAGCATGAACATATTGGTGGCGATGGCATCGCCCATCAGCGCCGTGGCGATCTGGGTCGCCGCGATAAAAGATGCGTTGCCGCGTCCGCACGCGTCGCTGATGTCGTCCTGGAGATTGGAGCCCGGCAACTGCCAGTCGGGATTGCGCACGAACTCGGCGGTGGGCGTGACCGAAGCGTTGACGAGAGCTTGGGTACGACCCGGGGCCATCTTGGCGATGGCATCGGTGCTCGCCGTGACCACGAGGTCGCAGCCGATGACGAGGCTCGCGCCGCCGGTATCGAGACGGGTGGCGGCGAGCCCTTCGGCCGTGGAGGCGAGCTGCACATGCGACATGACCGCGCCGTATTTCTGCGCCAGGCCCGACATATCGAGCACCGTAACGCCCTTGCCTTCGAGGTGCGCGGCCACGCCGAGGATCTGGCCGATCGTGATGACACCGGTGCCGCCGATGCCGGTGACCAGCACGCCGTAGGCGCTGTCCAGCGACGGAAGCACCGGGTCCGGTAGAGCCGGGAAGTCGGCATCGTTCTTCGCCGCCGAGCGGCCTTTGCGCAGGCGCCCCCCTTCGACCGTGACGAAGCTGGGGCAGAAGCCCTTCAGGCAGGAAAAGTCCTTGTTGCAGGACGACTGGTTGATGGCGCGCTTGCGGCCGAGCTCCGTTTCGAGCGGCTCGACCGACAGGCAGTTCGACTTCACGCTGCAGTCGCCGCAGCCTTCGCAGACGCGCTCGTTGATCACGACGCGCTTCGCGGGATCGGGATACTGGTTGCGCTTGCGGCGGCGGCGCTTCTCGGACGCGCAGGTCTGGTCGTAGATCAGCGCCGAGACTCCGGGCGACTCGCGCAGCTCCTTTTGCACCGCCTCGAGCTCATCGCGGTGGCGCACGGTCACGCCGGGCGCCCACTGCGTCGCCGCCGGATATTTCTCCGGCTCGTCGGTCACCACGATGATCGGCTTCACGCCTTCCGCGGCGATCTGGCGCGAGATCATCGCCGGGTCGAGCGGGCCATCGTGCCGCTGGCCGCCGGTCATGGCGACGGCGTCGTTGTAGAGGATCTTGTAGGTCATGTTGACGTTGGCCGCCACGGCCGCGCGGATGGCGAGGAGGCCGGAGTGGAAGTACGTGCCGTCGCCGAGGTTGGCGAAGACGTGCTTCTCGTCGGTGAACGGCGCCTGGCCGATC
>DATMIG010000147.1:0-3780 GCA_035554335.1 Burkholderiales bacterium | reverse complement strand
CGGATTGGCGAGGAACTCGATTTCCTTGAGCGCCTGCCTTAGTTCGTCGAAAACGATGTTCCCGCGCCGGAGCAGCGCGTTCGCGTACACGGTGGGCTTGATGCCCTGGGAGCTGCGGTCGAGGAGGCGTACATGGAGCGTGTCTTCGAGATTGGCGATCGACTCGGACACTGCCGGCTGCGTCATCGCGAGGCGCGTTGCCGCTTTGGCCATGCTGCCCCATTGGACCACGGCCGCAAGGATGTGCAGGTCCCTTAGTTTGAGGCGCCTGCCGATACGGCTGTCCCAGTCCCGCGTCGCCATAGGTCTTACCTATATCGTTATTCCGAGAAACCGGGTTCATCTTATAGCCGCGGCCGGCTATCGTGACCGCGTGAAGGCAATCGCTTTAGCGATACGGATTGCACCATGAGCATCGTCCGCTGGGTCTGCTGCATTCTTTTCACTGGGTTCACCGGTACGGGTATGGCCCAGACACTGCAACCGGTACGGCTGATCGTGCCTTTTGCAACCGGTGGCCCTACGGATATCGGCGCACGCATCGTTGCGCCGTATCTGGCGGGACTTTTGAAACGCCCCGTCATCGTCGAGAACAAGCCCGGTGCAACCGGAGCAATCGGCATCAAGCAGGTGGCGCGCGCCGTGCCCGACGGCGCGACGATACTGCTCGGTAGCAGCAGCTCGATGGGCTCGAGTCCGGCTGTCTTTGCCGACCTGCCCTACGATGTTTTCAAGGATTTCGTACCCGTAGGAACGATAGCGACCAACGAGGTAGTGCTGGTCGTGCATCCCTCCGTACCGGCAAACGATGTGCAGGAGTTTGTCGCCTACGCCAAAGTCAACCCGGGGAAGATCGCTTACGGAACTTCCGGTATCGGCAGCACTTTCCACCTGGGTTCGGAGCTCTTTGCCCTGCAGACCAAAACGGTCTTCAGCCATGTCCCCTACAAGGGCGCCGGGCCCGCCGCCCAGGATCTCGTCGCCGGGCACATTCAGATGATGATGGAAGCGCTGAGCACCGCGGCCCCTAACATCCGCGCCGGCAAGGTAAAGGCCCTGGGTATCACCAGCCTTAGACGAAATCCCCAATTTCCAGCCGTTCCTACGCTCGCAGAGCAGGGGGTAATGGGGTGCGACTACGCGCAATGGATTGCGCTCTTCCTTCCTGCGGGCACTGCGCGGACGATCGTGGAAAAGCTGAATGCCGACCTGAACGCCGTGTTAGCGGAGAGGGAAGTCAGCGACAAGTTCGTCAAGCTTGGAATGCAGACGGCGCCGGGAACGCCGGATCAGCTCGCAAGCCGGGTTCACGCCGATATCCTGCGATGGTCCCGCGTCGTGCGGCTCGCAAATATCAAGGCCGAATAAGCCGGGGACGGCCGACCTCGCTGCCTGCGGGCGCGCCGCTAGCCGCGATAAACAGGGATGTCGGGACCGGTCCGTCGCTGGTCGGCAATGAAAGCCATCATGTGATCGGCCAGGACGTCCGGCTGCTCGAGCATTGGGCAGTGACCCGAATTCGGAATCTCGGCATAGCGCGAGCCCTTGATCCGTTGCGACAGTTCGCGTGCGAGGGCGGGCGGGGTCGTCTGGTCGAGGGCGCCGCACAGGACGAGGGTGCGGTTCTCGATGTTGGCGGCATTGGCGCTCAGGTTGAGCGATGCCAATGCGAGGCACGCGCGCGCGAAGCACTGGGGATCTACGGTGCTCAGCTTGGCTTTGCGGTCGGCGATGACGTCCGGATGGGCCTGCGCGAAGGCGGGCGGGAACATGCGGCCGATCGCGGTGTCGAGCACCGCTTGCATGCCTCCGGCTGAAACCTTCTCGGCCATCACGCGGAACGGGACGCGAGCGGATTCCGGGAAGGACGTGAGGGTGTCGGCGACGATCAGCTTGCCGAAGCGCTTGCCGTAGCGGATGGCGAGCTCGAGCGCAACGAAGGAGCCGAAGCCGTTGCCGAAGACGGCGGTGTCCGAGGGCAGCTTGAGCGCGTGGATCACGCGGGCGACGTGGTCGGCGTGCGCGGCGACGGTGTTGAGCTCGACCGGCGTCGAGGCGCCGAAGCCCGGGAGGTTGATGCGCGTGATGTGGCCGGCGAGCTTGGGCAGGATGACGTCGAAGACGGTCATCTCGGTGAGCAGCGAATGCAGCAGCAGGAATGGTTGTCCGGCGCCGTGCTGGTCGTATTCGACGTGGACGGGGCCGAGTTTAAGGAGGGGCATGCGGGTCTTTCAAAGCAAAACTGCGTCCCCGCCTTCGCGGGGACGACGGCAAAGTTCCTAACGGTAACTTACTGCTCGAGGTTCTTCGCGGGTGGGAAGTCGCGCGAGTAGACGGGCTGCTTGAGGAATTCCTCGGGCTTGTAGCGCCAGAACTGGCTCATGTTCGGGTAGGTGTGGACGACGGCGTTCACCAGCTTGCCGTTGCGGCGCTCGACCTTGCGGATGTAGAGCGGCATCACGGGGTTGCCGTACTGGTCGAGCTTCCACTCGCCGCGCGGGTCGTGGATGGTGCCGGGGTTCTTCAGCGCCTTGGTGAAGGCGTCCTTGTCCTCGACCTTGCCCTTCACCAGCTTCGCCGCCTGCTCGACCATGACGCCGGCGGAGTAGGCGCCGAGAGTGTAGTAGCCGGGATCGGCGCCGTATTCCTTGTTCACCGCGGCGACGAATTTCTTGTTCTCCGGCGTGTCGATGCCGGCGGCGTACCAGCCGCCCGTGACGACGCCGAGCGCCTCGTCGCCCATCTGCTTGAGGATGCCTTCGTCGGTGGTCGTCATGCTGCCGAGCACCGGCATCTTCAGGCCGTACTCCCTGTACTGGCGCAGGAAGCGGAAGCCGTTGGCGCCCGCGAAGCCGGCGTAGACGGCGTCGACGTTGGTCTTGAGCTGCGTGAGGTAGGAGCCGTAGTCGGGCACGGCGAGCGGCGTGAAGATGCGCTGCACCACCTTGCCGCCGTTGTCCTCGAACACGCGCTGGAACGCGGCCGCGGTCTCGTGGCCGTAGGCGAAGTCGTCGGCGATGATGGCGACGCGCTTGTAGCCGAGGTTCTTCGCCGCGTATTCGCCGACCGCGTGGTTGGGCTGGCCGGAGCTCGCGGCGGAGCGCACGAAGTAGGGGTTGGTCTTGCGCTGCGTGAGGTCTTCCGCGGCGGCGGAGCACGAGACGATCGGGGTTTTGGTCTGGCGGATGTAGTCGTCGATGGCGAGCGCCTCGAACGCGGCCAGCGGCCCGATGATGACGTGCACCTTGTCGCGCTCGACCAGCTCCTGGGTCTTGGTGCGCGCGCCGGCGGGGTTGCCGCCGGTGTCGGCGATGATCAGCTCGACCTTGCGGCCGGCGATGGTGTTGTGGCGCTCCTTCAGGAAGAGCTCGATGCCTTGCTCCATCTGCTTGCCGCCCGCGGCGAGCGGGCCGGTGCGCACGGTCAGGAAGCCGATGCGGATCGGGTCGCCCTGGGCGTGCGTGAGCAAGGGGAGCAGCAGTGAAAAGCACAGCAGCAACGTTCGAAACATTGGGCCTCCTCCTATGGAGGCGGCAGGGTAGCACGCTTAGAATCGACCGCTCTAGGAGAACGCCCCCTGAGTCCATTCGAACTGGTTGAGCCGCGTTCGCTGCAGGATGCGTTCGCGGCAATGAAAGGCGAGGGTGTGCGCCCGATGTCCGGCGGCACCGCCCTCATGCTCATGATGAAAGCCGGCGTGCTGAAGCCGACGCGCCTGGTGAGCCTGCGGCGGCTCGGCCTCGACAGGATCGAGCTCGGCGGCAAAGGCGAGCTGCGCAT
>DATMIG010000146.1:0-23523 GCA_035554335.1 Burkholderiales bacterium | reverse complement strand
TCCACCTGCACAACCACCGGGGAGTCCGCTGCGCCATGCTGGACGGCGTTGTTGAGCAGGTTGCCGATGGCCTGATGCAGCCGCGCGACGTCGAAGGACCCGCCCGGATCTCCGCGGATCTCGAGGCGAAATTCCCGATCGGGGTGCCCGGCCTTCACTTCCTCGACGGCGGCACTGCAGATGCTGCCGATGCTGCAGGGCTGCGGCGTCACCGGCAGCCCGCGTCCGAGGCGCGTGCCCGTGTATTCCAGGAGATCGCGGATCATCGTGTCCATGCGCGCCGCGCCGCGCTGGATGTGGCCGACCGCCTGCAATTGGTGACGGCCTTCGAGACCGGCCTTGGACAGATAAAGCCCGGACATCGACACGGCGCTCAGCGGGCCGCGCAGGTCGTGCCCCAGGATGGCGAGGAAGATATCGCGCGAGCGCCCGACCTCGTCCGCGTAGCTCGCGATCGACTCGGCGAGCGCCTGGTCGACCGATTCGTTGAAGCGCGCCAGCTCGTCGAGCGCCGCCTGCTGCTCCTGCCCGAGGTGCGAGCGCCAAAGCTTGATCACGCTCGCGCGCAGGGCACGGTACTCGGAAGCGAGCTGCAGCAAGTCGAAGCCGCTCGTGTGACGCAATGCGCCGTGCGTCGTCGCGGCCGTGGCTTCGCCGGCGGACGGCGCCCCCGGCGCAGCCGATTCGATATGCTTCGCGACCGCCTGCAGGATCGGCTTGGCATGGTCGCGCAGCGCGACGCGAGTCATCGTCGCCGCCGCCGGCAGCAGCGTGCGCGCGAACGCCTCCCATTCGGCGACGATGTCGTCCATCCTTTCGCCGATGAACGAGGCCAGCGGCGAGGCCTCGGCGCGTCCGGGCGGGTGCAGCAGGCGGCCGAAATCGCGCTTCACCAGCGCGTAACACTCGCAGGCGCGTTTCTCGAGCGCCGCGCGGTCGAGCACGGTGATGGCGCCCGGCCGGCAGCGGATCGTCCCTTCGCTCTGCAGCCGGGCGGCGGCGGCCGCGACGCGGGGAACCGCGACGCCGAGCATGTCGGCCACGAGCCGCTCGGTCGTCTCCAGCCGGCTCGCCGGCAGCCGGTCAATGCTCAGCAGGAGCCAGCGGCAGAACTGCTGCTCGACAGAGTGATGCCGGCTGCACACCGCGGTATGCGCCATCTGACTGACGAGCGCCTGGGCAAAGCGCAACAGCACCAGCTGGAGCGCCCCGCCCCGGCTAAACTCGTGGCTGAGCACGGCCGAGGGCATGCGGTATGCGTAGCCAGCGGTCTGCACGATCGCACGGCTGGACGTCGTCTCTGCGTCCATGAAGAGCGCCATGCCGACCAGCCCTTCGCTCCCCGTGACCGCGATTTGCGCAGACGAGCCGTCGCCCGTCGCCGCGAGCAGCGACACAATGCAATCGGTCGGGAAGTAGGCGTAGTCGAGCTGCGTGCCCGACTCGTACACCGCATGCCCGAGCGGCAACGCCACCAGCTCGAGGTTCTGCGTCAGACGCAGGTAGTCTGCGGCGGGCAGTGCCGCAAGCAGATGGTTCTGTCTCGGATTGTGATGCCCCTTGCCGGCAAGCTGAGTCAAGTGCACTCCTGATTCTTGCGGCGACGATACTGTCCGCGTCCGCCAGCGTCTGTGCGCCCGCGTACAGACCTCGGCGCGCGCGGACTCAGTTCGGTCGCGCACAGAGCGTTGGTGGCGCAGCGTGTACCTTGAATGCATCCAAAGGACACGCTTATCCGCAACGCCTCGAACCCGCCGCACGCGAACCGCATCCTCGCCGCTCTTTCACCCAAAGCGAACCGCAGCTTCTTCGCCGGCTTGACGCGCGTCGAGCTGCCGCTCGGCCGGGTGCTCTGCGAGGCGCGTACGGCAAGCCGCCACGTCTACTTCCCGGATGGCTGCATGATGTCGCTGCTCGCAATGGCGGAGCGGGGCGGCGGGCTCGAGGTCGGGCTGGTCGGATGCGAAGGCATGGTCGGCGTGTCCGTCGCGCTCGGCGCCGCCACCTCGCCCGTGAAGGTCCTGGTGCAGGGCGCCGGCAGCGCCATGCGCATGAGCGCGACGCACTTTCGCCGCGAGCTCGAGCGCAACCGGTCCCTGCAGCGCACGCTCGACCGCTGCGCCTATGTGGCGATGGCGACCGCGATGCAGATCGCGGTATGCAACAAGGAGCACCTCCTCGAGGCGCGGCTCGCGCGCTGGCTGCTGATGACCCAGGACCGCGTCGGCTCCGACCGCTTCCGCTTCACGCAGCAGTTCATCGCGCTGATGCTGGGCGTGCGCCGGGCCGGCGTGAATGCCGCGGCCGGCGCGCTGCAGCGCCGGGGCCTGATTCGATACAGCCGCGGCTCGATGCAGGTGCTCGATCGCAATGGCCTGCTGGCCGCCGCGTGCAGCTGCTACGAGGTCATCCGCCAGTTGGACGACGCCTAGACGTTTGGGTTGGGCACGAGCCTTGCGCCGACGGCGGCGTGGACCATCCGAGAGCAAATCGTCTGCTCGCCGCCCTGCCAGAGGAGGAGTATGCCCGGCTCCGGCCGTCGCTCGAGCCCGTCGAGATGCCGCTCGGCCACTCCGTGTACGAATCCGGCGGCGTGCAGGGATACGTTTACTTTCCTACGAGCTGCATCGTGTCGCTCCTCTACGTACTGGAGGACGGCTCCTCCACGGAGATTGCCGTGACCGGCTGCGAAGGCCTGGTCGGCATCGCGCTCTTCATGGGCGGGGAAACCACGCCGAGCCGCGCGGTCGTGCAAAGCGCAGGCGCGGGCTACCGGGTGAGGGCGGCCGAAGTAAGGAAGCAGTTCGAGCGCGGCGGAGCGCTGCAGCTCCTGCTCCTGCGCTACACCCAGGCGCTCATCACGCAGATGACGCAGACCGCGGTCTGCAACCGGCACCACCCCCTCGAGCAGCAGCTTTGCCGCTGGCTCCTGCTCAGCCTCGACCGGCTGCCGGCGAACGAGCTGAAGATGACCCACGAGCTGATCGCCAACATGCTGGGCGTGCGCCGCGAAGGGGTCACCGAGGCGGCGGGCAAGCTCCAGGCGGAGGGCCTGATCGAATACAGCCGCGGCAAGATTACCGTGCTCGACCGCGAGCACCTCGAGGCGCGAGTCTGCGAGTGCTATGCCGTGGTGAAGATGGAGTACGACCGCCTGCTGCCCGGATGGCCGGCGACGCAGCCGCCGCCCGCCTGAGCGCGGGCGCTATTTTCTCGAGGATATTTCCACCTTCGTATTCCCAGCGCTGGGCGGCGTCGTCGCGTTCCTCGGGCGGCGCCGCAGCCGGGTCGGTGGCCGCTCTCCGCAGCAGCCACCAGGTGAACAGCCCGTCGGCGAAGTGGCGCGCCGGCGGCTGAACGGAAGCCACGGCCTACCTGACCTGCGTGTCGTTCTTGACTTCGGTCACGCCCTTTACTCCCTGGGCAAGCGCGGCCGCCTTGCGCGCGTCGGCAGCCGAGTCGACGAAGCCGCTCAGCTGCACTACGCCCTTATAGGTCTCGACGCTGATCTGCGACACCTTGAGCCCCGGCTCGTTGAGGATCGCGGTCTTCACCTTGGTGGTGATCCAGCTGTCGTCGACGTATTCGCCGGTGCTTTCCTGCTTCGGGGTCGCGGCACAGGCCGAGACCAGCAACGCGCCCGCCAACAGGGCGGTAATACGCTTGAGTGCGCTCATGATCGGTTTCCTTTGTCGTATGAGCCTGGACGTTACGTGCGCAAGGCGGTCGCGTCTGGACGTCAGCGCACATACGCCACGGCGGGTTCGCCTTAACCTGCGCCATGCCCAACCGCGACCAGGTGAGGGGCTGCCGCCGCGCCCCGATACCAAGAGCACAAACGAACATGCTGCATGAATTTCTGAGCTCGAACCGCGAGGAGCTGATCCGGCGCTGCCGGGCGAAGGTGCGCAAACGCGCCGCACCGCCGGTGAGCGAGCTGGAGCTCGAGCACGGCGTGCCGCTGTTCCTCGAGCAGCTGGTCGAGGCGCTGCGCTGCGAGCAGGAGAAATCGCCGGGGCCCAGTGCGGCGATTTCGATCGAAAACCGCCGCACGGCTGCCCTGCATGGCAAGGAGCTGCTCGACGAGGGCTATACCGTGGACCAGGTGGTGCACGACTACGGCGATATCTGCCAGGCCGTCACCGAGCTCGCGGACGAGAAAGGCGCCGCAGTCGCCGTCGACGAGTTCCGCACATTCAACCGCTTGCTCGACAACGCCATTTCCGATGCCGTGTCCTCTTTCGGGCGACATCGCGACGCGGCCATCAAAGGGCAGGGAGAGGACGATCAACGCGAATGGCGGGGCAGCCTCGGGGACGAGCAGCGCGTGCTCATCGACATCGTGGTGAAGGCTTTCGACGCGCTCAAGATCGGCAACATCGGGCTGCGCGGCGCAACCGGTGCGCTCTTGGAAGCGAGCCTGGGCAAATTGCGCGAGCTGATCGACAAGTCGCTGCCGCCGAGAAGCGCGCCGCCGAAACCGTGAGGCCGCAGCGTCCTCTCCGCGTCGCGGCTGAGGCGCCGCTGCGCGCCGAGCTCTACAGCGCCGACCAGATGGAGCGCCACGGCAAGGCGCTCGCCCTCCGCCACAGGCTGCGCACCGGGCGCCGTGCGCGGCGCCGCGTGGATCCGCTGCTGGCGCGCCTGACCGAGAACGAAGGCCTGCTGGTCGCCACGGGCGAGCTGTTGAAGGCGACCGTGACGCACGGCCAGCGCATCGCGCCGGCCGGGGAATGGCTGCTCGACAACTTCCACCTGATCGAGGAGCAGGTACGCACGGCGAAGCGCCACCTGCCGAAGGCGTACAGCCGCGAGCTGCCGTGCCTCGCCGACGGGCCGACGGCAGGGCTGCCGCGCGTCTACGACATCGCGCTCGAGGCGATCTCGCACGGCGACGGCCGGCTCGACGCGGTGAGCCTGCGCCGCTTCGTCGCCGCCTATCAGACTGCCACGCCGCTCAAGCTCGGGGAGCTGTGGGCGATTCCCATCATGCTGCGCCTCGCGCTGCTCGAGAACCTGCGGCGCGTCGCCGCCCACATCGGCGCGAGCACGCGCGAGCGCGATCTCGCCGATGCCTGGGCCGAGCGCATGGTCCAGACCGCCGCCCAGGATCCGAAAAGCGTGGTGCTGCTGACCGCGGACATGGCGCGCTCGGACCCGCCCATGGTGAGCTCCTTCGTCGCCGAGCTCGCGCGCCGGTTGCAGGGGCAGAGCGCGGCGCTTGCGCTGCCGCTCACCTGGATCGAGCAGCGTCTCGCCGAGCTCGGCCTGACGATCGAGCAGCTCGTCCAGTCGCAGACCCAGGAGCAGGCGGCCGACCAGGTCTCGATGGCGAACAGCATCGGCAGCCTGCGCCTGCTGGGTGCGATCGACTGGCGCGAGTTCGTCGAGACGCTGAGCTTGGTCGAGCAGACGCTGCGCGAGGATCGGGTTTACGGCGCGATGGATTTCGCCACCCGCGACCGCTACCGGCACGCGGTCGAGGCGATCGCGAAAGCGAGCCCGATGTCCGAAGGCGACGTGGCGCGCGCCGCGCTCGGCCTCGCCCACGGTGAACATCAAGGCGCGCACGTCGGAGCCTATCTCATCGGCGAGGGCGTGCCGCAGCTCGAGCGGGTGGTGCAGGCCGGGCCCTCGCTCTTCGCGCTGCTCGGCCGGGCGGCCCGGCGCCACGCCCTCGCGCTTTATCTCGCGGCGATCGCGCTCGTCTCGGGCCTCATCACCGCGGGCGTGCTCGCGCAGGCCGACGCGGCCGGGTGGAGGCTCGCGGCGCTCGGCCTCGCCGCGCTCCTCGCCGCGAGCCAGCTCGCGGTGGCGCTGGTGAACCGCCTCGCGACAGCCGTGGCGCGGCCCAGGCCGCTGCCGCGGATGGATTTCTCCGGCGGCATCCCGCCGGCCTCGCGCACCATCGTGGTGGTGCCGGCGATGCTCGTCAGCGAGCGCCACATCGAGCGCCTGGTGGAAGCGCTCGAGGTGCGCTTCCTCGCCAACCCGGACGAGAACCTGCACTTCGCCCTGCTGACCGATTTCCAGGATGCGCCGCAGGAGACGCTGCCCGGCGACGAGGCATTGGTGCGCGCGGCGCGCCGTGGCATCGACGAGCTGAACCGCAAGTACCGCAGCGCGGAGCGCTTTTTCTTCTTTCACCGGCCGCGGCGCTGGAATGCCGGCGAGCGCCGCTGGATGGGTTATGAGAGGAAGCGCGGCAAGCTCGCGGAGCTCAATGCTCAGCTCCGCGGCGGCCCGATCGCCGTGTTGCAGGGCGTGAAATACGTGATCACGCTCGACACCGACACGCAATTGCCGCGCGATGCGGCGCGCACCCTCGCCGGCGCCATGGCGCATCCGCTGAACCGAGCGCGCTACGACGAGCGCCGCGGCCGCGTCAGCGAGGGCTACGGCATCCTGCAGCCCCGCATGGCGGTCGGCCTGCCTGCAGACGCGAGGCCGTCGCGCTATGCACGGCTCTTCGGCGCCGACGCCGGCATCGACCCCTACACGCGCGCCGTCTCCGACGTTTACCAGGACCTCTTCGGCGAGGGGTCGTTCATCGGCAAGGGCATCTATGAGGTCGATGCCTTCGAGCGCTCGCTCAAGGGACGCTTTCCCGAGAACCGGATCCTCAGCCACGATCTGCTGGAAGGCTGCTACGCGCGCGCCGGGCTGATCTCCGACGTCGAGCTCTACGAGGAATATCCGCCGCGCTACGAGGCCGACGTCAGCCGCCGGCACCGCTGGATCCGCGGCGACTGGCAGATCGCGCAGTGGCTCTTCCCGCGGGTGCCGCTGGAGGGCGGCGGCCGGCACGCGAATCCGCTGTCGCGCCTGTCGCAATGGAAGATCCTCGACAACCTGCGGCGCAGCCTCGCGCCGCTCGCGCTGGTGGCGCTCGCCCTCGCCGGATGGGACTTCGCGGTGCTCGCCATCGTGCTCACGCCCGCGGTGCTCGCCTCGCTCCTCGAGCTGCCGGGCAAGCCGGTCGACGTGCCGCTGCGGCAGCATCTCGCGGCGGCGTGGCGCGCCGGCGCGCGCAACCTCGCGCAGGCGCTGTTCACGCTCGCCTGCCTGCCTTACGAGGCGTTCTTCAGCCTGGACGCGATCCTGCGCACGGCTGCGCGAATGCTCTTCACGCGCACCCGGCTTCTGGAGTGGACCGCCTCGAGCGAGTCCGATAGCGCGCGCTCCTGGCGCTCAATGTGGATCGGCCCGCTCCTCGGCATGGCCGTCTTCCCTTCACCGATCTTCCTGTTGTGGCTCGCCTCGCCAGCCATCGCCTGGTGGATGAGCCGGCCGCTCGGGCGCCGGGAGGCGCATCTCAGGCCGGAGCAGCAGAACTTCCTGCGCGCCGCCGCCCGCCGGACCTGGCACTTTTTCGAGACTTTCGTCAGTGCCCAGGACCACTGGCTGCCGCCGGACAATTTCCAGGAGCATCCCGCCGCCGTCGTGGCGCATCGCACCTCGCCGACCAACATGGGGCTCGCGCTGCTCGCCAACCTGTCGGCGTACGACTTCGGCTATCTCAGCGCGGGCGAGCTGATCGAGCGCACCGCTCGCGCGCTCGCGACGATGCAGGGCCTCGAGCGCCACCGCGGCCACTTCTACAACTGGTACGACACGCTTTCGCTCAAGCCGCTGCCGCCGCTTTACGTCTCCTCGGTGGACAGCGGCAACCTCGCGTGCCATCTGCTGACCCTGCGCCAGGGCCTGCTCGCGCTCACCGGCGCGCCGATCCTGTCGCCGCGCTGCTACGAAGGCCTGCGCGACGCCGCCATCCTGCTCGGCGATGCGCAGCTCCAGACCGATCTCGATTCGGTCTGCCAGTCGCCGCCGGCGACCGCGCGCGCGGCAATCGTCATTCTGGAGCGGTTTGCCACCCGTGCGGCGGAGCTGAAGGCAATGCCGTGGGCCGAGGTGCTCGAGCGGCAATGCCGCGCCGCCGCCGCCGACCTGCGGTACTTCCTGCGCGAGGACTCGGGCGACGTGCCGGCCGGCGGCCTGCCGACGCTGCGCGAGCTCGCCGTCCTGAGGAACGAAGCCGGCCGCCGCGCGCGCGAGCGCATCGGCACCCTCGAGCGACTGGCGGCCGAGGCGGGCGGCCTCGCGCGCATGGACTACGGCTTCCTGGTCGACGAGGCGCGCCAGCTCCTCGCCATCGGCTACAACGTCGGCGAGAACCGGCGCGACGAAGCGTCCTACGACCTCCTCGCCTCCGAGGCGCGGGCGACCAGCTTCGTCGCCATCGCGCTCGGCGAGCTGCCGCAGGCGAGCTGGTTTGCCCTTGGCCGCCAGATGACGAGCGCCGGCGGCGAACCGGCGCTCCTCTCATGGAGCGGCTCGATGTTCGAGTACCTGATGCCGCTACTCGTGATGCCCTCGTACGAGAACACGCTGCTCGACCACACCTGCCGCGCAGCCGTGAAGCGCCAGATCGCCTACGGCCGCGCTCGCGGCGTGCCGTGGGGCATGTCGGAGTCGGGCTACAACACGGTCGACGCCGCCCTCAACTACCAGTACCGCGCGTTCGGCGTGCCGGGCCTTGGGCTGAAGCGCGGCCTGACGGAGGATCTCGTCGTCGCGCCGTACGCCTCGGCGCTCGCCCTCATGGTGGCGCCCGAGGCGGCGTGCGAGAACCTGCAGCGGCTCTCCGGCGCCGGGCTCGAGGGCAAATTCGGCTTTTACGAAGCGATCGACTACACCGCCTCGCGATTGCCGCGCGGCAAATCAAACGTCGTGATCCGCTCCTTCATGGCGCATCACCAGGGCATGGTGCTGCTGTCGCTCGCCCACCTGCTGCTCGATCGCCCGATGCAGAAGCGGTTCCAGTCCGATGCGCGCTTCCAGGCGAGCGCGCTTCTGCTGCAGGAGCGCATCCCGCGGCCGGGCGCGCTCTATCTCGACAGCGCGGGGCGCTTCGACGTGCGCGCCGCCGGCGAGCCGCAGATGGCGGTGCGCGTGCTCGCGAGCGCCGACAGCCCGGTGCCGGAAGTGCAGCTCCTGTCGAACGGCCGCTACCACGTCATGGTGACCAATGCCGGCGGCGGCTACAGCCGCTGGAAGGATCTCGCCGTCACGCGCTGGCGCGAGGACCCGACCTGCGACAACTGGGGCAGCTTCTGCTACCTGCGCGACGTGGCGAGCGGCGAGTTCTGGTCGAGCGCGCATCAGCCCACGCTCGCGCCGGCGCAGCGCTACGAAGCGATCTTCTCGGAGGCGCGCGCCGAATTCCGCCGGCGCGACCACGACTACGAGACGCACACCGAGATCGTGGTCTCTTCCGAGGACGACATCGAGCTGCGGCGCCTGCGCATCACCAACCGCGGCGCGGCCGCGCGCACCATCGAGATCACGACCTACGCCGAGGTGGTGCTCGCCCCCGCCGCGGCGGACGCCCTGCACCCGGCCTTCAGCAATCTCTTCGTGCAGACCGAGATCGTGCGCGAGCGCCAGGCGATCCTCTGTACGCGCCGGCCGCGCTCGGCGGCCGAGCGCACGCCGTGGATGTTCCACGTGATGACGGTGCATGACGCCGCGGGCGACATCTCGTACGAGACCGATCGCGCGCGCTTCATCGGGCGCGGCCGCAGCGCGGCTGCGCCGCGGGCGATGAGCGAGCCGCTTTCCGGCACCGAGGGCGCGGTGCTCGACCCGTGCGTTGCGATCCGCGGCCGCATCACGCTCGAGCCGCAGCAGTCGGCGACCATCGACATGGTGTCCGGGGTCGGCGAGACACGCGAGGCCTGCGTAGCGCTCGCCGGCAAGTACCGCGACCGCCACCTCGCCGATCGCGTCTTCGAGCTGGCCTCGACGCACGGCTCGGTGACGCTGCGCCAGATCAACGCCAGCGAGTCCGACGCGCAGCTCTATGCGCGGCTCGCGAGCTACGTGGTCTACGCCAATGCGGCGCTACGCGCCGACGCGGGCGTGCTGGTGAAGAACCGCCGCGGCCAATCGGCGCTCTGGGGCTATGCCATCTCCGGCGACCTGCCCATCGTGCTCGCGCACATCGCCGATGCGGCGAACCTCGAGCTCGTGCGCCAGCTGGTGCAGGCGCATGCATACTGGCGCCTGAAAGGGCTCGCGGTGGATCTCGTCATCTGGAACGAGGACCACGCCGGCTACCGGCAGGTACTGCAGGACCAGATCCTCGGCCTGGTCGCCGCGGGCGTCGAAGCGCAGGTACTCGAGCGTCCGGGCGGCATCTTCGTGCGCCGCGCCGAGCAGGTGTCGGACGAGGACCGCGTGCTGTTCCAATCCGTCGCGCGCGCCGTCATCAGCGACCAGCGCGGCACGCTCGCCGAGCAGGTCAGCGCGCGCAGCGTCACCGAGCGCCGCCTCGAGAAGCGCGGCGCGCGCTGGAACGCACCGCGTTTGCGCCTGTTGCGCGACGAGTCGCCGCTCGCCCCGCCGCCGCCGCCGGATCTCGCGTTTTTCAACGGCACCGGCGGCTTCAGCGCCGACGGCCGCGAGTACGTCATCACCACCTCGCGGGCGCAGGCGACGCCGGCGCCGTGGGTAAACGTGCTGGCGAATGCGCGCTTCGGGGCACTCGTCTCGGAGAGCGGCCCCGGCTACACCTGGAGCGAGAACGCGCACGAGTTCCGCCTCACACCGTGGGTGAACGACTCGGTCGGCGCGGCGAGCGGCGAGGCCTTCTATCTGCGCGACGACCAAAGCCGCGAGTTCTGGTCGCCGTCGCAGCAGCCCTGCGGCGACGACGGGCCCTACGTCACGCGCCACGGCTTCGGCTACAGCGTGTTCGAGCACACCGCCCGCGGGATCCGCTCCGAGCTCACCGTCTACGTGGACCTCGAGGCACCGGTGAAATTCTCGGTGCTGAAGGTCGTGAACCGCTCGGGCCGCCCGCGACGGCTGTCGGCGACCGGCTACGTCGAGTGGGTGCTGGGCGACCTGCGCCCGAAAACCGCGATGCACGTGGTGACCGAGATCGATCGCTCGAGCGGCGCGCTCTACGCCACCAACCCCTACAACGTCGAGTTCGCCGACCGGGCCGCGTTTTTCCATGTCGACGCCCCGGCGCGCACGGTGAGCGCGAACCGCACCGAGTTCCTGGGAAGGAACGGCACGCTCGCCAACCCGGCGGCAATGCGCCGCGCGCAGCTTTCGAACAAGGTCGGCGCCGGGCTCGATCCCTGCGGCGCGCTGCAGGTCGCCTTCGAGCTCGCCGACGGCGAGGTGCGCGAGATCGTGTTTACGCTCGGCATCGCCGGCAGCGAGCGCGTAGCGCCGCGGCGCGCGCTGGAAAAGGTCGGGCAATACTGGGAGCGGACCCTCGGCGCCGTACAGGTGGAAACGCCCGAGCGCTCCTTCGATCTGCTGGCGAACGGCTGGCTCGTGTACCAGACGCTCGCCTGCCGCCTCTGGGCGCGCAGCGGCCACTACCAGTCCGGCGGCGCGTTCGGCTTCCGCGACCAGCTGCAGGACGTGGTCGCGCTGCTGCACGCTGAGCCGCGCCTCGCGCGCAGCCATCTCCTCGCCTGCGCGGCGCATCAGTTCCGCGCGGGCGACGTGCAGCACTGGTGGCATCCACCCTCGGGCCGCGGCGTGCGCACGCACTGCTCGGATGACTTCCTGTGGCTCGCCTGGGCCGCGTCGCGCTACGTGCTCGCGACAGGCGATGCCGCCGTGCTGGAGGAGCCGGTGCATTTCCTCGAGGGACGTCCAGTGAACCCGGAGGACGACTCCTATTACGACCTGCCGGCGCGCGCCGTCGAGACCGCGAGCCTCTACCAGCACTGCGTACGCGCCATCGAGCGGGGCTTGAGCTTCGGCGCGCACGGGCTGCCGCTGATGGGCTCCGGCGACTGGAACGACGGCATGGACCAGGTCGGCGCGAAAGGCAAGGGCGAGAGCGTATGGCTCGGCTTTTTCCTCCATGACGTGCTGACGCGGTTCAGCGCGCTCGCGCGCGCGCAGGGCGACATGGCGTTCGCGCAGCGCTGCGCGAGCGAAGCGGCCCGGCTGCGCGCCAGCCTCCAGGAGCACGGCTGGGACGGCGCGTGGTACCGCCGCGCCTACTTCGATGACGGCACGCCGCTCGGCTCGGCGGCCAACGCCGACTGCCGCATCGATTCGATCGCGCAGAGCTGGGCGGTGCTCTCGGGCGCCGGGGACGCTGGGCGCGCGCGTAGCGCCATGGAAGCACTCGATCGGCATCTCGTGCGCCGCGACCACGGCCTGATCCAGCTCCTCGATCCGCCCTTCGACAAGAGCGCGTCGAATCCCGGGTACATCAAGGGCTACGTGCCCGGCGTGCGCGAGAACGGTGGGCAATACACGCACGCGGCGATCTGGGCGGCGATGGCTTTCGCCGAGCTGAGCGACGAGCGCCGCGCCTGGGAGCTTTTCGCCATGATCAACCCGGTCAACCACACGAGCGCCGCGGCGGCGCTTGCCACCTACAAAGTCGAGCCCTATGTGATGGCGGCCGATGTCTATGCCGCCGCGCCGCACACCGGGCGCGGCGGCTGGACCTGGTACACGGGCTCGGCGGGCTGGATGTACCGGCTCGCCATCGAATCGCTCCTCGGCCTTTCGCGCGAAGGCGCGAGGCTGCGCATCGCGCCTTGCCTGCCGCCGGACTGGCCGGGCTTCAAGGTGCGCTACCGCTATGGCGAGACGCTCTACCGCATCGCGGTGGTGCGCGACGAGAGCGGTAGCCTCGAGCAGGTCATCGATCTGGTCGACGATCGCCGCGAGCACCTGGTCGAAGTAAGAATGCGCCCCCGATAGCTTAGGACAGGCGACGCGTGGCGACGCGCCGCTCGGCGCCGCGCGCGCGCGCGCCGAGTGTTGCCGGCATCCAGCGCGCCAACCTTTCCCGTTCCCTGACGCCCTCGGCCCACACCCTCGCGAACCGTTGCTGCAGGAAAGCCAGCAACCGCGCCTGAAGCTCGCGCTCCTGCAGCCAGAAGTCGGCGCCGGCGGCCGCACACTGCATCTCGAAGTCGGCGTCGCTGCCGGTGCCGATGACGATAACCGCGGGCGGATTCGGTCCCGCCTTGATGATGCGAGCGAGCGCGATGCCGTTTAGGCCGGGCATGCGATGCGTGGCGAGGACGAGCTCCGGGCGCCTGCCCGGCATCGCGCTCAGCGCTTCAGCGCTCGATGCCGCCGACTCGAGCGAGACGGCGCCGAAGAACTCGCGCAGCCAGTCGCCGATGATGGTGCTCGAGTCGAAGCGGTTGTCCACGAGGAGTATTTGCATTTGGCGATTGGCCGGTTAGAAAGCCAATCTACGCCGTGGCGACTCTCGCATCCGTTCCGTAGCGCACTTACCGACGTATCCGACCGGCGGGGGCGCGGGTCACGAATAAAAGCGGTTGCCGTAGACCATCTGCGTGTTATCGCCCATACGTACCCTCCCGAGAGAAGTGACGCCGGCAACCAGGCCTCCAATGTAGCGCTTCGGCTACAGCCTTTCTGTGCGTTACCGTACAAAACGGTGGGCGCGCATTGTGTACGCCAGTCAACCGACGCCGCGGGGAACGCGGCCGAGAATGTTCAGACGCTCAATACGCGAGAGGAATCACATGAACACCAAAGACGGATATCGCACAACGGTGGAAGCGGGCTGCACGGCACTGGCGCGCGCCGGCGGGCTGCTGTGGGCTTCGCTGCACAACGCATGGGCCCAGCTCAGGATGCTGTTCAGGCAGTAGCCGGGCGCAACAACCGTGCTCCATGAATTCCTCACGGATAACCGCGCCGAGCTGATCGAGCGCTGCGGGCTGAAGGTCGCCCAGCGCTCTTCGCCCAAGCCGACCGACGCCGAGCTGGAATATGGCATTCCGATATTTCTCGACCAGCTGGTCAAGACGCTGCGCATGGAACGCATGCCCGAGCCGATGCGAAGCCGCGAGGTATCAGGCCCTTCGGGTGGCGGCGGCCACGCGCCCTCCGAAATCGGCGCCACGGCCGCGCGCCACGGGCTGGAGCTCCTGAGGCACGGCTTCACGGTCGACCAGGTGGTGCACGACTACGGCGACTTGTGCCAGGCGATCACCGACCTCGCGTTCGAGCGCCACCTGCCGATCGAGATCGACGAGTTCCGCACCCTCAACCGCTGCCTGGACAATGCCATCGCCGACGCGGTCACCGAGTTCGCGCACCAGCGCGATCGCCTGACGAGCGAGAAGGACGAGCAGGCGCTCGCCGAGCGGCTGGGCTTTCTCGCCCATGAGCTGCGAAATTTGATCCAGACCGCGACGCTCGCCGTCACTGCCATCAAGGCGGGCAACGTCGGGCTCGCCGGGGCGACGGGCGCGGTGCTCGACCGCAGCCTGATCGGCTTGCGCAACCTGATCGACCGTTCGCTCGCGGACGTTCGCGTATTGGCCGGCATGCCGGCACGCCCGGCGCTGATCGCGCTGCCCGAGTTCATCGGCGAGCTGCAGGTCGCCGCCGCGCTCGAGGCGCATGCGCGGGGCTGCCGGTTCAACGTTTCAGCTACGGGAGTAGGGCTTGCGGTCCTCGGCGACCGCGAGATGCTTTCGGCGGCCGTCGGCAACGTGCTGCAGAACGCGTTCAAGTTCACCGAGCGGGACACGGAAGTCTCGCTGAGCGCCTACTCCAGCGCCGATCGGGTCCTGATCGAGGTCGCCGACCACTGCGGCGGCCTGCCGCCGGGCGACGCGGCGAGGATGTTCCAGCCGCGGGCGGACGGTGCGCCGGACAAATCGGGCCTCGGGCTGGGGCTCTCCATCTGCCGCAGCAGCGTCGAAGCCAACAACGGCATCCTGCGCGTGCGCGATGTGCCCGGCACCGGCTGCGTCTTCACCATCGACCTGCCGCGGCACGCGTTTTGACAAAAAAAGGCACTGCTCGCGCGGCGCGGTGAAGAACGGCGAAGCGCTCGCCAAGCCGGAGGCGCTGGCGTACTTCAAGGACCGCGCCGAGCTACGCGACTAGCGGCTTGACCGCCTGACTGAAAGCCCGGGCCGCCGACTCCTCCAGTCGGTGATGGCGATGTTCGACGACCCAATGCCCGGCTACCATGACGTCGCGGACCAGAGCGGTCGTCCCGCCGAAGATGAAGGTGTTGGCGGCGGTGTCCCCGCGCTCCTCTGTCTCCAGCACCACGAGATCCGCGCGCTTCCCGGGCGCAATGGCGCCCATCGCGCGGCCCATAGCCTGGGCGCCGCCCGCGGCGGCTTCGAGCCATAGCGTCGTGCCCACCGCCGCCGATTTGCCGACCACCCGGTTGCGCTTGCGAGCGACGAGGCGCTGCACGTACTCGAGCAGCCGCAGCTCTTCCGCCGGATCGCGCGACACGTGGCTGTCGCCGCCGATGCCATAGCGGCCGCCGGCCGCGCGGTATTCGAGCAGCGGAAAGACGCCATCGCCGAGGTTGCCTTCGGTCGTCGGGCACAGGCCGGCCACCGCGCCACTGCGGGCGAGCCCGCGCACCTCGTCCTCCACCATGTGGGTGGCGTGCACGAGGCACCAGCGCTCGTCGAGCGCGAAGTTCGACAGCAGCCACTCCACCGGCCGCTGGCCAAGCGCGAGGCGACACTCCTCGACTTCTTTCGTCTGCTCCGCCGCGTGGATATGAATCGGCGCATCGGCCGGCAGCGCGCTCACCAGCTCGCGCAACGCGCCGGGATCGACCGCGCGCAGCGAGTGCGGGGCCACGCCGGCTCGAAGATCCGGTGTTCGTTTGACTGCGTCGAAGGCGTCGACGATGCCGCGCACATCGGAGTCGAAGCGCTTCTGGCGCGGCCTGAGCGGCTGCGAATCGAAATTCGCCCAGCGGTAAAGCGAGGGCAGGGCGGTGATGGCGATCCCGGCGTCCGCGGCGGCGGCGATATGGCGAGCCATCATCTCCGCCGGCTGGTTGAGATAGTTGAACTCCGCCACCGCGGTATAGCCGTGCTTCAGCATCTCGATATAGAGCTGGCGTGCGATGGCTTCGGCCTGGTCCGGCGTCACGCGCTCGACGAAGCGGTACATGAGCTCGCGCCAGGTCCAGAAATCGTCGTCCGGCGCGCCCCTGACCTCTGCCAGCCCTGCCATGCCGCGCTGGAAGGCGTGCGAGTGCAGGTTCGCCATCCCGGGCAGCACCGCACCGCGCAGGCGCTCGCCGCCGGTGTCCGCCTCGACGCTCGCGATGCTGCCGTCCTCATCCACGCTGATGGACACGTCGCGCGCCCATCCGGAGGGCAACAGCGCGTCGCGCGCGAAGTATTTTTTCACGCCGTTATGATAGCGAGATGCACGACGCAGTCTGGCTGAATGCCAACCTGGCGACGATGGTCGACGGCTACGGCACCATCGAGGACGGCGCCATCGCCGTCACCGGCGAGCGCATCTCGTGGGTCGGCCCACGGCGGGAGTGGAAGCAGGCTGCCAAGGCGGAGCACGACGCGCGCGGCGCGTGGATCCTTCCGGGCTTTGTCGATTGCCATACGCACCTCGTGCATGCCGGTAACCGCGCGCACGAGTTCGAGCTGCGCCTGAAGGGCGCGACGTACGAGGACATCGCGAAGGCAGGCGGCGGCATCGTCTCCACCGTGCAAGCCACGCGCGCGGCGTCGGAGGACGAGCTCCTCGCCTCGGCCCAGAAGCGCCTGCGGCGATGGCAGGCCGAGGGCACGGCGGTGATCGAGGTGAAGTCGGGCTACGGGCTCGACCGCGACACGGAGCTGCGCATGCTGCGCGCGGCGCGCCGGCTGACCGGCGTCAAGGTGAAGACCACGTTCCTCGGCGCGCATACGGTGCCGGAGGAGTTCAAGGGCCGCGCCGACGCGTACATCGACTTCGTCTGCGAAGAAGTGCTGCCGGCGGTCGCGAAGGAGAAGCTGGCGGACGCGGTCGACGTCTTCAGCGAGCGCATTGCCTTCACCCGCGGGCAGACCGTCTGGGTGTTCGAGGCGGCGAAGCGCCTCGGGCTGCCGGTAAAGCTGCACGCCGACCAGCTTTCCGACATGGGCGGCGCCGCGCTCGCCGCGAAATACCACGCCCTCTCGGCGGATCATCTCGAGTACACGAGCGAGCCGGGTGTCGAGGCCATGGCGCGCGCGGGGACGGTGGCGGTGCTGCTGCCGGGCGCTTTCTACTTCCTGCACGAGACGCGGCTGCCGCCGATCTCGTCGCTGCGGCGCCATGGCGTGCCGATCGCGCTCGCCACGGACAACAATCCCGGGTCTTCGCCGCTCAGCTCGCCGCTCCTCGCCATGAACATGGCGTGCACGCTCTTTCGCCTCACGCCGGAAGAAGCGCTCGCCGGCTTCACCATCAACGGCGCCCGCGCGCTCGGCATGCAGGACACCCACGGCACGCTCGAGACCGGCAAGGCGGCCGACTTCACGCTCTGGGACATCGAATCGCCCGGCGAGCTCGCGTACGCGATGGGCGCGAATCCGCGCATTGCGCGAGCGCCTTAAGAAGCGCTAAATCCAAAGCAGGGTAGATTCGTTTCGTGACCGAGCAAGTTCTTACCGGCGTCGGCGCCGAGCTCAAGCGGGCGCGCGAAACCGCCGGCCTCGCCATCGGCGACGTGTCTCAGCGGCTGAAGCTCCTGCCGCGCCAGATCGAATCGCTGGAGGCCGAGCGCTTCGACCGCCTGCCCGGCCCGGCGATCGCCCGCGGCATGGTACGCAACTACGCGCGCCTGCTGAACCTCGACCCCGAGCCGCTCGTCTCGCGCATGACAACGCCCGCGGACAAGCCGCCGGAACCGCCCATCGCTCCGCGCCATCGCGAGCCGATGCCGTCTTCCACGTCGGGCCGCCGCTCGACGCTGCTGTATGCCGGCTTTTCGGTGGTGCTGCTTGCCGTGATAGGTGCGCTTGCCTACCAATGGCAGCAGAAGAAAGACGCGCCGGAACTGGTCGCGCCGGCCGAGCGGCAGCCCATGCAGCCGCCGATCGAACAAAAACCGGTGGAGGAGAAACCGGTCGAGCAGCCGGCTGCAAAGGAAGAGCCGCCGGTTGTCCCTGCTCAAGCCGAGCCACCCCCCGAGCCGAAGCGCGAAGCCGCGCCAGCCCCGGCGCCGCGGCCTGGCGTCCATCGCCTGGTGCTGCGGGTGGAGCAGGAGGCATGGCTCGAGGTGCGCGATCGCGACGGGCGCAGCCTCGTGTCGTCGCTCAATCCGGCCGGCACCGAGCGCGCCGTGCGCGGCCAGCCGCCGTTCGAGCTCGTGATCGGCAATGCGCCGCACGTCAAGCTCACCTACAACGGCAAGCCGGTCGACCTCGCGCCGCATACCAAGGGCGAAGTCGCGCGCTTCACGCTGCAATGAGCCTCACTTGGCGAGGCTGAGGAAGAGCTCGAGGAAAGTCCTCAGCTGGGGTCGCAGTTTCCGCGCCAGCGTTTCGCGGAACGCATAGGGCGGCCGCTCATCCATGTAGGTGGCTTCCGAGAGCTCGAGCTGCACGGCGTGCACGCCGTTCGTGGGATTGCCGTACTGGCGCGTGATGTAGCCGCCCCTGAAGCGGCCGTTCAACACCGCGCTGTAGCCCTCGACCGATTTCAGTAGTGCCTCGCCGATCTGAGGCGCGCACGACCGGCCGTCGGCGGTGCCGAGGTTGAGATCGGTGAGCTTGCCTTTGAAGAAGCGCGGCAGCTCCGAGAAGATGGAATGCGCGTCCCAGAGCAGCGCATAGCCGTGGCGCGCCTTCGTCTCGGCGATCGCCTGCTGCAGGCGCCGGTGGTACGGATGCCAGTATGTCTCGATGCGCTTCCCGATCTCGTCGTCCGACGGCGGGAATCCCGGCAGATAGATCGGCTCGCGATGGAACGTGTCGAGCGGCACGATGCCCGTCGTGTCCTGCCCCGGATAGAGGTTCGCGTTGTCGGGCGGCCGGTTGAGGTCCACCACGTACCGCGAGTGCGTCGCCACCAGCACCGACGCGCCGAGATCGTCGACGAAGTCGTACAGCCGCTCGAGGTGCCAGTCGGTGTCGGGTACCGGCCGCGCGGCCGCCGACAGGCGCGGCGCGAGCCACTCGGGCACGTGCGTGCCGGTGTGCGGCATGGAGACGATGAGCGGCGACGAGCCGGCGCGGAAGCGAAAGAGATCCATCAGTGCGACGGTAACAGGCCCGGCACGAAGCGGTGAAAGGCACCGGCTTCCACCAGCGTCTGGACCTCGGTGATGTCCGGCGCGAAATAGCGGTCGTGGTCGTAGAAGGCGACCCTGGAGCGCACCAGCGCCTGCACTTCCTGCAGCCGCGGCGAAGTGCGCAGCGGGGCGCGGAAGTCGATGCCCTGCGCCGCGGCGAGGAGCTCGATCGCCGCGATGCCGGCGCTGTTCGCCGCCATGTCGGAGAGCCGCCGCGCGGCGAAGGTCGACATGCTCACGTGATCTTCCTGGTTCGCCGAAGTCGGCAGGCTGTCGACGCTCGCCGGGTGGGCGAGCGACTTGTTCTCGCTCGCCAGCGCCGCGGCGGTCACCTGCGCGAGCATGAAGCCGGAGTTCACGCCGCCATGCTCGACGAGGAACGGCGGCAGCCCGGAGAGCGTGTGGTCGATGAGGAGCGCGATGCGCCGCTCGGACAGCGCGCCGATCTCCGCGATCGCCACGGCGAGCGCATCGGCCGCGAGCGCGACCGGCTCACCGTGAAAGTTGCCGCCCGACAGGATTTCGCCGTCGATGATGAGCGGGTTGTCGGTCACGGCTGCCGCTTCGGTTTCCAGCACCCTGGCGGCGTAGCGCATCTGCTCGAGGCAGGCGCCCATGACCTGCGGCTGGCAGCGCAGACTGTACGGATCCTGCACGCGCGGATCGTTCTCGAGATGCGAGCGGCGGATCTCGCTGCCTTCGAGCAGCCGCAAGTACTGCGCGGCCACATCGCGTTGCGCCGCATGGCCGCGGAGCGCGTGGATGCGCGCATCGAAGGGCGTATCGCTGCCGGCAGCCGCGTCGACCGACAGCGCTCCGCCGGCGAGCGCCGCGGCGAAGACATCCTCCGCGGCGAAGAGGCCCACCAGCGCGAGCGCGGTCGATACCTGCGTGCCGTTCAGCAGCGCGAGGCCTTCCTTGGGGGCGAGCTGGATGGGCTGCGGATGGCGCACCTCGCCGATGCCGAGGAGTGCAAGCGACAAATGGGCGAGCGGCGCGAGATCACCGGACGCGCCGACCGAGCCCTTTGCCGGAATGCGCGGATAGAGCCGCTGGTTGTAGAGCTCGAGCAGCCGCACGATGAGCAGCGGCCGCACGCCCGAGTAGCCGCGCGCCAGGCTTTCGATCTTCAGCGCGAGCGTCAGCCGGACCGCCGCATCGCCGAGGAAGGCACCGGTGCCCGCGGCGTGCGAAAGCACGATGTTGCGCTGGAGCTCCTCCAGCTCGTTGTCGGCGATGCGAGTCTGTGAGAGGCGGCCGAAGCCGGTGTTGATGCCGTAGGCGGGCTTGCCGGACGCGAGAATGCGATCGACGGACGCCTGGCTCGCCTTCACCTTGTCGATACACGAAGGATCCAGTGCGAGCGGTTCCGCATCGCGCGCAATGGCGCGCAACTGGGAAAGCGTCAGGCGGCCGCTGCCGAGCGCGATCACCGCAGCATCGGCAGGTCGAGCCCGTGCTCGCGAGCGCAGGCGATCGACGTTTCGTAGCCGGCATCGGCGTGGCGCATGACACCGGTTCCGGGGTCGTTCCAGAGCACGCGCTCCAGGCGCCTGGCCGCCTCATCGGTGCCGTCGCACACGGTGACTTGACCCGAGTGCTGCGAATAGCCGAGGCCGACGCCGCCGCCGTGATGGAAGGAAATCCACGTCGCCCCGCTTGCGCAGTTCAGCATCAGGTTGAGGAGCGGCCAGTCGGACACCGCGTCCGAGCCGTCCTTCATGCCCTCGGTCTCGCGGTTGGGACTGGCGACCGAGCCGGAATCCATGTGGTCACGGCCGATGACGACCGGCGCTTTCAGCTCGCCGCGCCTCACCATTTCGTTGAACGCCAGGCCGACCTTATGTCGCTCGCCGAGGCCCAGCCAGCAGATGCGCGCCGGCAGGCCCTGGAACTTGATCTTGGCGCGCGCCTTGTCGAGCCACCGGTTGAGCTGCTGGTTCTGCGGGAAGAGCTCGCGCACCTTCGCGTCGGTCCGATAGATGTCCTCCGGGTCGCCGGACAGAGCGGCCCAGCGGAAGGGTCCCTTGCCGAGGCAGAAGAGCGGCCGCACGTACTGCGGGACGAAGCCGGGGTAGTCGAAGGCGTTCTTCACGCCGACATTCTTCGCCTCCTGGCGGATATTGTTGCCGTAGTCGACGCACGGAATGTCCATCGCTTTGAAGCCGAGGATGCCGCGTACGTGATTGGCGATCGCCTCCCTTGCGGAGAGGGCGACTTCTTCGGGATCTTTTTTCCGCAGGTCCTTCCAGCGCTCGAGCGACCAGTGCTCCGGCAGGTAGCCGTTCGAGGGATCGTGCGCCGATGTCTGGTCGGTGACGAGCGCAGGCTTGAATTGAGACTTGCGCGCGAGGTCGAGGAACTGCGGCATCAGCTCGGCGGCGTTGCCGAGCAGGCCAATCGAGATCGGTCCTTTCGCATTCGCGAGGAGCTGCTTCGCTTCGTCGATCGTTCTCGCCGAGGCGTCGAGGTAGCCGGTGCGCATGCGCATCTCGATACGGCTCGGATCGCACTCGACCGCGATCATGGAGGCGCCCGCGAGCGTGGCAGCAAGCGGCTGCGCGCCGCCCATGCCGCCGAGCCCCGCGGTGAGGATCCATTTGCCGGTCCAGTCGCCGCCGAAGTGCTGGCGGCCGGCTTCCGAAAACGTCTCGTACGTGCCCTGCACGATGCCCTGGCTGCCGATGTAGATCCACGAGCCGGCCGTCATCTGCCCGTACATCATGAGGCCCTTGCGGTCGAGCTCGTTGAAATAATCCCAGTTCGACCAGTTGGGCACGAGGTTCGAGTTCGCGATCATGACCCGCGGCGCGTCGGCGTGCGTGCGGAACACGCCGACCGGCTTGCCGGACTGCACGAGGAGGGTCTGGTCGTCGCCCAGCTTGCGCAGGGACGCGACGATGGCGTCGAAGCAGGCCCAGTTGCGCGCCGCCTTGCCGATGCCGCCGTACACGACGAGGTCCTCCGGGCGCTCGGCGACCTCCGGGTCGAGGTTGTTCATCAGCATGCGCAGCGGCGCCTCGGTGAGCCAGCTGCGGGCGGACAGCTCGGTGCCACGGGCGGCGCGCACTACGCGGGGAGTGGATTGGGTCATCGCTGCTCCTGGATCGTCATGCAAGAAGAAGGTTGTCGCTGTCGAGCTCCTCGGCGTGCTGCGCGCGGAACTGGGCGACGAGGTCGTTGACCGTCATGCGGCTGCGCTCGGCGCCCGAGACGTCGAGGACGACGCGCCCCTGGTGCAGCATCAGCGTGCGGGTGCCGAGCGCCAGGGCGTGGCGCATGCTGTGCGTCACCATCAGCGCCGTGAGGGCTTTCTCGGCGATGATGCGCTGGGTGAGTCGCAGCACGAAGTCCGCCGTGCGTGGATCGAGCGCGGCGACGTGCTCGTCGAGAAGCAGGATCTGCATCGGCTGCATCGCGGCCATGAGCAGGCTGGTGGCCTGGCGCTGCCCGCCGGAAAGGGCACCGATCTCGTCGCGCAGGCGGCTTTCCAGGCCGAGGCCGAGTCGCTGCAGCTCGGCGCGGAACCGCTCGCGCCGCGGCCGGTCGAGCGCCAGGCCGAGCGATCGCGCGCGGCCGCGCGCCGCTGCCAGGGCGAGGTTCTCTTCCACGGTGAGCGTCTCGCAGGTGCCGGCGCGCGGATCCTGGAACACGCGGGCGACGAGGGGCGCCCGCTGCGCGGCACTTCGCAGGGTGACGTCCTCCTCGCCGACCACCACGCGTCCGGACTGTAGGCTCACCTCGCCCGAGACGACGTTGAGGAGCGTCGACTTGCCGGCGCCGTTCGAGCCGATCACCGTCACGAATTCGCCGGGTTGGATGGCAAGCGACAGGCCGTCGAAGACCCGGTTCTCGAGCGCCGTGCCGGCATTGAAGACGACGCGGATGTTCTCGAGGCGGATCACCGCGACCTCGCGCGCAGCCGGCCGCCGAGCACCGCCGCCTTGCCGCTGAAGACGAGCGCCGCGCAAACCAGCACCGCGGTCACGATATTCACGTCGGATGCGGTGAGGCCGAGCGTCGTCGCGTTCAGGGCCGCCGCGACGACGATGTGGTAGACGAGCGCACCGGCAACGCACGCGGCGGTGGCCATGGTCAGCGAACGCGCCGGAACGATCGCCGCGCCGCCGATCACCGCAGCGAGGCCGATGATGATGGTGCCGATGCCCATCGAGGCGTCGGCGGCGCCCTGCAGCTGCGCGAAAAGAGAGCCGGACAGCCCGGTGAGCGCGTTGGTCACCACGAGGCCGAGGAGCGTAAGGCGGCCGGTGTGGACGCCGTTCGCTCGGGCCATCAGCGGATTGGCCCCCGTCGCCCGCAGCGCGAGCCCTGTCTCGGAGTGCAGGAACCACGCGAAGAGCGCCCATGCGGCGACGGCGACTACGAGGAAGAAGGCCGGCGTCACCCACAGCGACGGAATGCCATAGCCCTCGACTGCAGAT
>DATMIG010000145.1:0-1620 GCA_035554335.1 Burkholderiales bacterium | reverse complement strand
CAGCCCGGCGTCGAGATGGGCACCGGCAGGCGATCGAGGCCCTCGACTTCCAGGTCCTGGCACGGCGCTTTTTCCACGATTTTCGGTGCAATCGGATGCGCGATCGCCCGCGTCCACGTCTCGTTGATCTTGTCGAGCGGGCAGCCCATGCCGATGCGGTAGATCTCGCGGCTCGCGGCGAGCGCACCGACGACTACCGGAATGTCGTACTTGCGCCCCTTGCTGTCGGTGACGTTCTTGAATAGGAACGCCTTGCGATCCTTCTCGGCGATGCCGCCGCGGAACTGCCAGCGCACGAGGGGATGCATCTCCGTGTCCTTGTTGATCGCGCGATCCACGGTGATGAGCAGGCCGGCCTTCTCCAGCGCCGCGAGGTGCTCGTGCAGATCGGCATACCTACGGGAAAGATGCGGTTCGGCCATGGTCAGTCCACCGTGATGTGTTTTTCCCGGATGATGCGTCCCCACTTCGCCTGCTCGCTCTTCACCAGGTCGGTGAGCGCCTCCGGCGTACCGCCGACGATGTCGCAGTTCTGCGCTTCCAGGCGCTCGCGCACGCCGTTGTCGCCGAGGAGCTTGACGAGCGTGCCGTGCAGCCGCTCGAGAACCGGCTTCGGCGTCGCCGCCGGCGCGAACATCGCCACCCACGATTCGGACTCGAAGCCGGGCAGCGTCTCCGCGATCGGCGGCAGGTCCGGATAGAACTTGGAGCGCGACGCGGTGCTGACGCCGAGCGCGGTGAGCTTGCCGCTCTTCACGTGCGACGCGATCGTGCCGCCGCCCTGGATCAGCATCACCTGCACCTGTCCCGAGATGAGGTCCTGCATCGCCGGCCCGCCGCCGCGGTAGTGGATCGGCACGGTGTCGATGCCCGCCATGTCCTTGAAGAGCTCATAGGCGAGGCGGCTCGACGACGCCGGCCCGGCCGAGCCGTAGTTGAGGCTCGCGCCCTTTTCCTTCGCGAGGGCGATGAACTCCTTCACTGTCCTCACGTTCAGGCTGGGATGCACGACCAGCACCTGCGGAAAGCGGCAGACCTGCATCACGGGCGCGAAATCGCGCAGCGGATCCCACTTCAGGTCCTTGAAGAGGAATTTGTTGACCGCGAAGGTATCGAAGGTGACGAGGAGCGTATGCCCGTCGGGCGCCGACTCCGCCACCTGCTGCGTGCCGACGATGCCGCCGGAGGTCACGCGGTTCTCCACCACGAACGGCTGGCCCAGCTCGCTCGAGAGCGAAGGCGCGACGATGCGCGCAATGAGGTCGCTCGCGCCGCCGGGGCTGGAAGGCACCACGACTCGCACCGGCCGCGACGGATACTGGGCCCATGCTTGTAGACTGGCCAGTATCGCCACCAGGACCAGGACGATGCGACCCATCCTCTGCATTTTCGCGCTCCTCTTCGCGACTGCCGTGCCGGCGCAGGATTATCCCGCGCGGCCGATCAAGCTCGTCGTGCCGATCGGCGCCGGCGGCGGCACGGACATCCTCGCACGCCATATGGCGCAAAAGATGGGCGAGCGGGTGAAACAGGGCGTGGTGGTGGAGAACCGGCCCGGCGCCGGCAGCATCGTGGGCACCGAATACGTCGCGAAGGCCCCCGCCGACGGCTACACGCTCC
>DATMIG010000144.1:0-3480 GCA_035554335.1 Burkholderiales bacterium | reverse complement strand
GGACCGTCGCGCGACTGGCTGAACGCGGAGCGCGGCTTCGTGAAGACTGCCAAGGCGCGCGGCAAGATCCGGCAGTGGTTCAACGCCAAGGCGCACGCGGAAACCGTCGCCGCCGGGCGCGCCGTGGTGGAGAAGGAGGCGAAGCGCGAGGGCGCCGGCCACGCCAGCCTGGAAGCGCTCGCCGATCGCCTCGGCTTCAAGAAGCCCGACGACCTCTTCGTTGCGGTGGCGCGCGAGGAAGTGAACCTGCGCCAGCTGCACACGGCGCTGCGCGGCGTGGAAGCGGCGGCGCCCGAGCCGACGCTCAAGGTGCATCGCGAGGGCGCGAAGAAGGCGGGCGTCCTCGTGGTCGGCGGCATGGACCGGCTGATGACGCAGCTCGCCCGGTGCTGCAAGCCCGTGCCGCCCGACCCAATCCGCGGCTTCGTCACGCGCGGCAAGGGCGTGTCCGTCCATCGCGAGGACTGCACGAGCCTCGCGCGCCTCGCAGAGCGCCAGCCCGAGCGGCTGATCGACGCGGAGTGGGGCAAGGGCGAAGGCAGCTACACGGTCGACATGACCGTAACGGCCGTCGATCGTAGGGGGCTACTGCGCGACATCGGCGACGCGCTCGCGCGCGAGAAGATCAGCGTCACGGCCGTGCGCACGCAAAGCCGCGACGAGCTCGCGTTCATGCGCTTTACTTTCGATGTGAGCAACCTGAGCCAGCTCAAGCGCGCCTTCGCCATCGTGCGCGAGCTGAAAGGCGTAATCCGGGTCGCTAGAGCCTAGGGATTCGGGGACGCAGCCCGGGCCGGCGTCTCCGCGGGCGGATGCGTCACGACTGCCGGCAGCGCCGGCTTCGCGCCGATCGCGAGCATCGCGAGCAACTCTTCCTGGGCGGAATGTCCCTTCGTGCCGCGGCGCGGGCGCAGGCGCTCGTAGTTGCCCTCGGCATTCATCATCCAGGCGTGGCTGTTGTCCTCGAGGTACGGCTGCAGGCCTTCGCGGATCACGCGCTTCTTGAGCGCCGGGTCGAGCACCGGGAAGCAGAGCTCGATGCGGCGGAAGAAGTTGCGCGCCATCCAGTCGGCGCTGGCGAGGTACACGTCCTGCGCGCCGCCGTTCTCGAAGTAGAAGACGCGCGAGTGCTCGAGGAAGCGGCCCACCAGCGAGCGCACGCGCACGTTGTCCGACATGCCTTCGATGCCCGGGCGCAGCGCGCACACGCCGCGCACGATGAGGTCGATCTTCACGCCGGCGGCGGAAGCCGCGCACAGCTCCTCGATGATCTGTTCCTCGAGCAAGGCGTTCATCTTGGCGATGATGCGCGCCGGCTTCCCTTCGGCGGCGTTCTTCGCCTCGTTCTTGATCGCCGCGACGATGCGCCGATGGAGCGTGAAGGGCGACTGCCAGACGTGCTTCAGGCGTCCGGCGCGGCCGAGGCCGGTCAGCTGCTGGAACACCTCGGCGACGTCGGCGCACAGCTCTTCGTTGGCCGTAAATAGCCCGAAGTCGGTGTAGAGGCGGGCGGTGGCTGGGTGGTAGTTGCCGGTGCCGAGGTGCGCATAGCGCCGCAGCACCTTGCCGTGGTCGGTCTCCTCGCGGCGCACGATGAGCGACATCTTGGCGTGCGTCTTGTGGCCGACCACGCCGTAGACCACGTGCGCGCCGACCTCCTCGAGGCGCGCGGCCCAGTTCATGTTCGCTTCCTCGTCGAAGCGCGCCATGAGCTCCACCACCACCGTCACTTCCTTCCCCTTGCGCGCCGCCTCGATCAGGATCTCCATCAGCTCCGAGTCGGTGCCGGTGCGGTACACCGTCTGCTTGATGGCGATCACGTTCGGATCGTTGGCGGTGGTGCGGATGAAGTCGATCACCGGCAGGAACGACTGGAACGGGTGGTGCAGCAGCACGTCCTGCTTGCGCAGCACCTCGAAAAGATCCTGCGCATCGAGCGCCGGCGGCAGTCCGGGCTTGAACGGCGGATATTTGAGCGCCGGGCGGTCCACCTGGTCCGGCACTTCGCGCAGCCGATAAAGATTCACCGGGCCGTCGACGCGATACAGGTCCGCGTCGCGCAGGCCGAATTGCTGCAGCAGGAACTCCACCATGCCGGGCGAGGCGTTGTCGGCGACTTCCAGCCGCACCGCGTCGCCGAAGTGCCGATGGAGGAGCTCGCCCTGCAGCGCGGTGTGCAGGTTCTTGATCTCCTCCTCGTCGACGAACAGGTCCGAATTGCGCGTGACGCGGAACTGGTAGCAGCCGACTACGTTCATGCCGGAGAAGAGCTCACCCACATGCGCGTGCAGGATTGAGGAGAGGAAGACGAAAGCGTATTCGGCGCCCGACTGCGCCTGCGGCAGGCGGATGAGGCGCGGCAGCGCGCGCGGCGCCTGCACGATCGCGGCGCGCGAGGAGCGCCCGAACGCGTCGCGGCCCTGCAGCTCGACGGCGAAGTTCAGGCTCTTGTTCAGCACCTTGGGGAACGGATGCGCCGGGTCGAGGCCGATCGGCGTCAGCACCGGCAGCAGCTCGCGGAAGAAGTATTCGCGGATCCACTGCTTCTGCGCCGGCGTCCATTCCTCGCGCTTCGGGAAGATGACGCCTTGCTGCGCGAGGCTCGGCAGCACGACCTCGTTCAGCAGCTTGTACTGCTCGGCGACGAGCAGATGCGCTTCCTTGCTCACCGCATCGAAGATCTCGGCCGCGCTGCGCGCGTCGGGCCCGGCGTCATGCAGCCCGAGCTTGATGCTTTCCTTGAGGCCGGCGACGCGAATTTCGAAGAACTCGTCCAGGTTCGACGAGACGATGGTGATGAACCGCAGCCGCTCGAGGAGCGGCACCGAGTCGTCGGCCGCCTGCGCGAGCACGCGGCGCTGGAAGCCGAGGATGCCGAGCTCGCGGTTGACGAACTGGGCCGGCGTGGGAATGCGGCGGTTCATGAGGGCGAAAAATTCTACCTGCGAGGCTCGGGCCCACGTCACCGGGAATGTGACGGCCGTGTCACGTCCTCGTGTGCTACGGTTGGACCATGGCACGGCAGGACACGCTGGCCGCGGTGGACCTCGGCTCGAACAGCTTTCACCTCCAGATCGGGCGCGTGGTCGATCGGCAGATCTACCCGCTCGATGCGGTGCGCGAGGTGGTGCGCCTGGGCGCAGGGCTCACCGCGGAGAAGCGCATCGACCGCGCCACGCAGGCGAATGCGCTCGAAGCGCTCGCCAAGTTCGCCGAGCGGCTGCGCGGCTTTCCGAAGCAGGCGGTGCGGGCGGTCGGCACAAACGCGCTGCGCATCGCCAAGAATTCGCCGCAGTTCCTGCGCGAGGCGCGCCAGGTGCTCGGCTTCCCGATCGAGGTGATCTCGGGCCGCGAGGAAGCGCGGCTCATCTACCTCGGCGTGGCGCACGCGCTGCCGGTTTCCAACCAGCGCCGCCTGGTCGTGGACGTCGGGGGCGGCTCGACCGAATTCATCATCGGCACCGGATTCGACCCGCAGCT
>DATMIG010000143.1:0-7770 GCA_035554335.1 Burkholderiales bacterium | reverse complement strand
CGGATCAGGCGCTTGGGCATTTAGGCGGCACGGCGCTTCCGGGCAGCGCGCCTCGGCTTGTGCGCGGGCTTCTTTTCTTCCTTCTCGTCGTCATTGGCCGCAGCGCCCTTCTTGCCGCCCTCGACCGACTTGCGCAGGAGGGACATGAGGTCGATGACGTCCGCGCCCTTGGCGGCCTTCTCCTCCTTCTCCGGCTCGGTGATCTCCTCGGTCTGGCCGGCCTTGATCTTCTCCTCGATGCGCTTCAGGAGATCCTCGTGGTACGTGTCGTGGTAGCGCTCGGGCTTCCACTCGTCGGCCATGTCGTCGATCAGGCGCAGCGCCATGTCGATCTCCTTGGCGCTCACCTTGGCGCCCTTCAGCTTCTCGGGGAGGTCGATGTCGTCGACCTGCTTCAGTTCCTTGTGGTAGCGCAGCGTGTTGAGGACCAGCGCCTCGCCCTGCGGCACCAGCGCCGCGAGGTACGCCTTGGTGCGGATGACCACCGTCGCAATGCCGGCCTTGCCGGCCTTCGCCATCGCGTCGCGCAATAGCGCATACGCCTTCTCGCCGCGCTTGGCCGGCGCGAGGAGGTAGGGCGTCTCGAAGTACTGCGGCGCGATGTCGGCGAGGTCGACGAAGGCCACGATGTCGACGGTCTTCGACGCCTCGGGGTTGGCGCGGCGGAAGTCTTCCTCGGAGAGGACCACGTACTTGTCGTCCTCGTACTCGTAGCCCTTGACGACGTCTTCCCAGGGTACTTCCTTGCCGGTCGACTTGTTCACCCGCTTGTAGCCGACGGGTGCCATGTCGCGCTTGTCGAGCATCGTGAGGTCGAGGTCTGCCGAGCGCTTCTGCGCCGAGTAGAGCTCGACCGGCACGTTCACCAGGCCGAAGCTGATCGCGCCTTTCCACAGACCGCGCGCCATACGCCCGCCTAGTGCTGGCCGCCCATGCCCTCGAGCAGAGAGGCAAGGTCGTCCGCGTGCTCCTCTTCCTTGGCGAGGATTTCCTCCAGCATGCGGCGCGTGGTGGAGTCCTCCTGGCCGAGGTAGTTGATCATCTCGCGGTAGCTGTCGATGGCGATGCGCTCGGCGACGAGATCTTCCTTGATCATGTCCTCGAGCGAATCGCCCTCGACGTACTCGGCATGGCTGCGCGAGCTCAGGCCTTCCGGCGAGAAGTCGGGCGCGCCGCCGAGCTGGGTGATGCGCTCGGCGATCTGGTCGGCGTGCTGCTGCTCCTCGTTGGCGTGCTCCAGGAACTCCGCCGCCACGCTCTCGGCATGGATGCCCTGCGCCATGAAGTAATGGCGCTTGTAGCGCAGCGTGCAGATGATCTCGGTGGCGAGCGCCTCGTTGAGGAGCTTCAGCACCACGCCGCGGTCGGCGTGGTAGCCGGGAGTCACCGCCCCCTGGGCGATGTGCTCCCGGGCACGCCTGCGCAGCGTCTCGATGTCGGAGAGAAAGGCTCCCCGGCCGGGCTGGGCTGCGGCCATCGAGCGTTACCGGTTGGTCGTCGCGCCGGTGCCGGCAGTGCGGCTCTTCTTGGAGTCGGCCTTGGCGTACTTCGACTTGATGTCGGCCTTCTCCTTGTCGTACTCCGCCTTCGCCTGCTTCTTGCAGTCGTGCACGCCGTCCTTGTTCGACTCGCACTTCTCCTTGGCCACTTCGTACTTGGCCTCGGCCTTGGTCTCGTCGACCTTGCGGGCGTGGCGGTCGGAGGGCTCGTACTTCTGCTCGAGCTCGGCCTTGGCGACCTTCTCGTTCGCCTTGGCTTCGGCCTGGCAGACGTCCTTCTCGTTGCCTTTCATGCTGCCGCACTTCGCCTTGGCGGCCTTGGCGTCGGCCTCGATCTTGTCCTCGTCGGCCTTCTTCGCCTTGCGGTCGACCTTGTGCTCCGCGCGCGGCTTGTCCGAGTCGGTCTTGGTGGTGGTGGTGCTTTGCGCCTGCGCCGCGCCCGCGAAGGCGAGGGCGATGGCGATGCTCAGTAGCTTGAGTTGCATGTGCGGTTCCTTTTGAGGTTAAGGCCTTCTCAGCAGGCCCGCGACGAGCGAGACCAGGAAGAGGACCACGAAAACGACGAACAGGATCTTGGCGATTTCCGCCGCACCGGCCGCGATGCCGGTGAAGCCGAACACCGCCGCGATGATGGCGATGATGAAAAACGCTAATGCCCAGCTCAACATGACGACACTCCTTCGGTAGTGAATGGGTGAAGCTGGTGATGAGGCAGCAAAGCGTGTGCCCAATTCGCAGGCACCCTCCGACCGGACCAGGGCGGCGGATGTAACGGTTTCTGGCGGGTTTGTAATAAGGCGGGCGTCCGGCATGCCCGCGTAGCGTTCCTGCTACAGGAAGTCCCCGGCATGGCTCCTGCAGCAGCCGGGTCGTGAGACCAGAAAGCGAATTACCCGTCATGCTGTGGCGTGCGCGCCCGGACCTGTCGTGCGAATACGCCAGTCCGGCGTGGCTGCAGTTCACGGGCTACAGCGCCGAGCAGGCGCTGGGCGACGGCTGGTCGCGGGTCGTGCACGCCGAGGACCTCGCCCGCTGGCTCGATACCTGTGTACGCGCCTTCGACGGGCGCGAGCCGTTCGAGGTCGAGTACCGCATGCGCCGGCGCGACGGCGAGTACCGCTGGGTGGTCGATCGCGCGGCGCCCCGCTTCGGCTCGAACGGCCTCTTCCTCGGCTATGCCGGCGTGGTGACCGACATCGACGAACGCAAGCGCCGGGAGCTCTGGCTCGCCCGCGAGCTCGAGCGCGAGCGCCGCTTACGGAGTACTGCGGAGGAATCGAGCCGGGCGCGGGAAGGCTTCCTCGCCTCGGTGCTGGGCGAGCTGCAGGCGCCGACGCGCGCCATCGCCGCCTGGGCGTCGCACCTGCGCCAGCACGTCGCGCCGGGCAGCGAGGCCGCGGAGTCGCTCGAGGCCATCATCCGCAATGCGCGCTTGCATGGCCGCATCGTGGAAAACCTGCTCGCGCTCTCGGGCCATCCCGAGGCCGCCGCGGTGCGGGCGGGCGAGGCGCCGCTCCTGCGCGGCGTGCGCGTCCTGGTCGTGGAGGACGATGCCCAGGCCCGCGCGATGGTGCTGAAAGTACTACGCGCCGCCGGCGCCGAGGCGCGCGCGGTGGAAAACTCTGCCGAAGCGCTGCGCACGCTGGATGAATGGCGCCCGGACATCATGCTTTCCGACATGTCGCGCGCGGAGGACGGTTACCTCCTGATTCGCGCCGTGCGAGCGCTGCCGGCGGAGCGGGGCGGCTGTTTGCGCGCGGCTGCGATCACGGGCAACGCCGATTCCGCCGCGGTCGCCGCCGGCTACGACGCGCAGCTCGCGAAGCCGGTGGAACCGGTGGCGCTGCTCGCCACGGTGGCCCGTCTGGTGCAGCCGGCGGGCGTGTAAGTTGCACCGCGCCTGAGCGTTTAACCACACAAGGAGACGGTGATGAACTGGGACCGCATCTCAGGCAACTGGAAGCAGATGAAGGGCGCGCTCAAGGAGCGCTGGGGCAAGATCACCGACGACGAGTTCGACCAGCTCGCCGGTCATCGCGACCAACTGGTCGGCAAGATCCAGGAGCGCTATGGCTGCGCGAAGGACGACGCCGAGAACCAGGTGCGCGAATGGGAAGGCCGCCAGTGAAGGACCAGGAGCAGCGCCAAAAAGGCCGGCCGCACTGGCCCTTCGATCCGCTGCAGCCCGGCGACCACGAGCCGGTGAAGCTGCCGGAGGAGCTCGAGCGCGTGCAGAAGCAGACCGGCCACGGCGACCCGAAAGAGGGCCGCCCGCGCGGCGATCGGGCCTGATCGTGCGTGCCTGGATCGCCATGGCCAGCCTCGGCCTCGCCGCCGCGCTCGGCGTCGCCGGCTGCGCGTCGCGGCAACAGGAAGAAAAGCGCACCGTCGGGCAGACCAGCGATGACGCCGCGGTGACCGCTAAAGTGAAGAGCGCGATCGCGAGCGACGTCGGCGCCCGCGCCGCCGCCGCCATCGACGTCGATACCTATCGCGGCACGGTACAGCTCTCGGGCTTCGTCGACAGCAAGGATGTGGCGGAGCGCGCGAGCAAGGCCGCCTCGAAGGTGAGCGGCGTCAAGTCGCTCAAGAACGACCTGCGCGTCAAGTCGCCTTCCTGAGCAATGTGTTTCACCGGCGCCGGCGCTAACCCCGCCGGCGCGTTTCTTTTTTAGGAGAACTTCAAAATGGCCACCGCCACCGCAAGAGCCGTTCAGCCGCTTCATTTCGACCAGGCGCCGCTGCCCTTCGCCGAGGACGCCCTCGCGCCGATCATCTCTGCCGAGACGATCCAGTTCCACTACGGCAAGCACCACAAGAAGTACTACGACACGTTGAACCAGCTCTTGCAGAAAGAGCCGGTGGCGAACGCCCGCACGCTCGAGGACGTGGTGCGCAATTCCTCCGGCAAGCTGTTCAACAACGCCGGACAGGCCTGGAACCACAACTTCTACTGGCAGTCGCTGTCGGCTAGTGATTCCCAGCCGTCGCAGGCGATGCGCAAGAGGCTGGAAAAGGATTTCGGCAGCTACGACGCTTTCTGCGACAAGCTCGCCACGGCGGCGAACGGCCAGTTCGGCTCCGGCTGGGCCTGGCTCGTCCGCAAGGACGGCAAGCTCGACGTCGTCTCCACCGGCAATGCGGACACGCCCATGGCGCGCGGCATCCAATGCCTGCTGACCATCGACGTCTGGGAGCACGCCTACTACATCGACTACCGCAACCAGCGCGAGAAGTACGTCCAGGCGCTCATCGAGAAGCGCCTCAACTGGGAATTCGCCGAACAAAACCTGAATTCGGGGTCAGGGCGCTAATTCCGAATTCAAACTGTCGCGAGCGGCTGGCGAGGATCGAAGTCGCGCCAGCTGCCGTCGCGCCAGACACCCTCGGCGCGGCCGACCTCGCGGGCGTTGTAGGAACGCAGGATGTTGACGGCCGTCGGCTCGCAACCTGCGCGGTCGACGCAGATGGCGATCATGCGCCCGCCGCGCGATTCGACTGGATGCTCGACGCTCGCCACGCTGCGCCGGCCTCCGCGCACGCTGGTCATCGCACCGGCAAAGGCGCCGACCAGCGCACCGAGGCCGCAGGCGAGCAGCACGGCATGCGCGCCGATGAGCGAGCCGATGATCAGGCCCACGGCCAGGCCCACGACGATGCCGACCGCGGCACCCATGCCGGCCTTGCGCGAACCTTCGCTCGAGTGCGGCGCGTCGCCGCCCAACGGCGTCATGGCGTTCTGCCCCGGGGGGCTGACGTAGAAGGCATCCACTTCCTGGCGCGAGAAGCCCTCGCGCTTCAAGGCATCGAGCGCGGCGTCGGCATCGATGCTGCGGTCGAAACGACCGGCGACGATTCTGCTCATGCGATTTTCCTCATATCGGCACGTCGTACGTCCACGCTGGGCAGGCGCATCAGCGCCCGGTACTTCGTGATCGTCCGCCGAGCAACCTTCAGGCCCTGCTGCGCGAGCAGCCGCGCGAGCTCGGCATCGGACAGCGGCGCGCGCGGATCCTCGGCGGCGATGAGCTCCTTCATGACGGCCCGCACCGCCGTGGCCGAGGCGGCGCCGCCGTTCTCGGTGGCGAGGCGCCGCGAGAAGAAGTGCTTGAACTCGAAAAGACCGCGCGGGGTGGCCATGTACTTGTTGTTCGTCACGCGGCACACGGTCGACTCGTGCAGGCCGAGCTCGCCGGCGATCAGCTTCAGGGTGAGCGGCTTCATCGCCACCTCGCCGTACTCGAAGAAGCCCCGCTGGCGGGCGACGATGGCGTCGGCCACGCGCTGGATGGTGGCGAAGCGCTGCTCGATCGAGCGCAGCAGCCAGCGCGCCTCCTGCAAATGGCGGGCGAGCGACTGGTTCGACGCGTTCTTGGCCTGAATGGCGTCGGCGTAGGCGCGGTTCAGGCGCACGCGAGGCAGCGAGGCGGGGTTGATCAGCGCCACCCAGCGGTCGCGCACCTTCTTCACGATGACGTCGGGCACCACATAGCGCGCTTCCTGCGGGCCGAAACGGTGGCCCGGCTTCGGATCGAGCGACTTGATGAGCGCGCGCGCCCGGTGGAGCGTCGGCTCGTCGCAGCCGATGGCGTGCTGCAGGCGCGCCCACTCGCGATTGGCGAGCAGGTTGAGGTGCTTGCACATCCTCAGCGCCGGCTCGCGGCCCGGCGTGTCCGCGGGCAGCGCTTTCAGCTGCAGGCAGAGGCATTCCTCGAGCGAGCGCGCGCCGACGCCGGCCGGGTCGAGGGTCTGCACGAGATTGAGCGCGGCGCCGAAGTCATCCGCGCCGACGTCGAACTCCGGCGGCACCAGCGCCGCGAGCTCGTCGAACGACATCTTGAAGTAGCCGTCGTCGTCGAGGCTGTCGATCACCATGTGGGCGAGGGCGCGGTCGCGCTCGCCCATCGGCGAGATCATCAGCTGCTCGCGCAGGTGCTGCTGCAGCGTGGGCTGCGCTTCGTTCGCGCCGCCCCAGTCATCCTGCTCGCGGTCGGCGGCGGGGCCGGACGGAGTGGACTCCTGCGGAACCACGACGTCGTCCATCGTGCCGGTGTCGCGCGAGGCAGGCGGCGCGTCCGGGTTCTCCTCGAGGAACGGATTGGCCGTGAGCGCCTCTTCCATCTCCTGCGCGAACTCGAGCGCGGACATCTGGAGGAGCTTCAGCGCCTGCTGGACCTGGGGGGTGAGCGTCAGGTGTTGACGCAGTCTTAATGCGATTGCCGGACCCATTGCTTTCCTTTCGTTCTCCGGCTGTACTGCACGGACCGTGCCAATGCCCGCCTCCCGTAGACGCAGGCTGGCGCTCCGCGAGGCAAACGGTAAGAGTTGCGTCTTCTCCTGTAGCAATTACCGGGCGGGCGCGAGCTTTGCTGTTGGCCGCGCATGGCCGACCAGCTCCAGCGATACAACGAGATGCGCGACTTCTCGGTCACGCCCGAGCCGCGTGGCCGGCGTGCCATGCGCAAGTCGAAACAGCTCCGCTACTTCATCCAGCGCCACGCTGCGACGCGCCTGCACTATGACTTTCGCCTCGAGCTGGAAGGCGTGCTGAAGAGCTGGGCAGTGCCGAAAGGACCAAGCCTTGATCCCGCCGACAAGCGCCTCGCGATGCAGACCGAGGACCATCCCATGGACTACGGCGACTTCGAGGGCGTGATCCCGGAGAAGCAGTACGGCGCGGGCGAAGTGCTGCTATGGGATCGTGGTGTCTGGACGCCCGAGGATCCCGATCCGGTGGCCGCGCTGCGCAAGGGACGCTTGCACTTCCGCCTCGAGGGCAAGAAGCTGCAGGGCTCGTGGATCCTCACGCGGACGCGCGGCAACGAAGACAAGCCGGCCTGGCTCCTCATCAAGCGCACCGACGAGGAAGCGCGTCCCGGCTATGACATCACCGCCGAGCGTCCCGAGAGCGTGAAAGGCCAGCCGAAGCCCGCCAAGTACGGCAAGAGATCGGAGCTGCCGCAGTTCGTCACGCCGCAGCTCGCGACGCTCGTCACCGAGCCGCCGAAGAAAGGCGACTGGCTGTACGAGGTGAAGCACGACGGCTACCGCATGCTCGCGCGCATCACGCATCGCGACGCCCGTCTTTTCACGCGCAGCGGGAAAGACTGGACCGAGCGCCTGCCGCAGCTCACCAGCCAGCTGAAGAAGATGAAGCTGGAAGGCTCGTGGCTGGATGGCGAGATCGTCGTCCTGCGCGAGGACGGCCGCGCCAACTTCCAGGCGCTGCAGAACGCGTTCGAGTTCGGCCGCGACAAGGACATCGTCTATT
>DATMIG010000142.1:0-10919 GCA_035554335.1 Burkholderiales bacterium | reverse complement strand
CGGCGTCCAGGTCTCTCGGCTCTGCTTCGGCACGATGTCCTTCGGCGGCGATGCCGACGAGGCGGCCTCGGCGGCGATGTTCAAGGCGGTGCGCGACGCGGGCATCAACTTCTTCGATACCGCCGACCAGTACAACCAGGGACGCTCCGAGGAAATCCTCGGCCGCCTCGCGAAGGGCATGCGCGAAGACCTGGTCATCGCGACCAAGTGCTTCAACCCGACCGGGCCGGACGTGAATGCCAAAGGCAACTCGCGCCGCCATCTGACGCGCGCCATCGACGGAAGCCTGAAGCGCCTGCAGACCGACCGGGTCGACATCCTGTACCTGCACCAGCACGACGCTTCGGTGCCGGTGGAGGAAGCCATGCGCGCGCTCGAGGACATGGTGCGCGCCGGCAAGGTGCTCTATCCCGCGGTGAGCAACTGGGCAGCCTGGCAGGTGCAGCAGGCGCTCGGCGTGCAGGAAGCGCACCGTTGGGCACGCCTGCAGGCGATCCAGCCAATGTACAACCTGGTGAAGCGCCAGGCGGAGGTGGAGATCCTGCCGATGGCGGCCGCCAACGGGCTCGCCGTGTTCCCCTACAGCCCGGCGGGCGCAGGACTCCTGTCCGGCAAATTTTCAAGAAAGGAAGAGCACGCGCAGGCGCGGCTCATCGCCAACAAGAACTATACGGCGCGCTACGGCGAGCCGTGGATGCACGAGGTGGCGGAGACGTTCGCCAGCTTCTGCCGGCAGCGCGGACTGCATCCGGTGAGCGCCGCCGTCGCCTGGGCCGCCGCGCATCCCGCCGTCACCGCGCCGATCATCGGCGCGCGCAACGTCGAGCAGCTCAGGGCCTCTCTCGACTCGCTGAAGATCGAGATGACGCCGCAGCTCTGGAAGGAGATGGCTGCGCTGTCGCGCACGCCGCCGCCCGCCACCGACCGCCTGGAAGAGCAGAAGCGCTGACCGCCTAGCGGCTCAGGACGAAAAGCAGGCCGACGATCGGCTTGCGGATCGGCTGGTCGGCCCGCGCGGCGACGGTGAAGCCGTGCTCGCTCGCGAGGCGCTCGACATAGGCGGCCGATTGCGCGTAGCGGCCGCTGTCCTGCAGGCGGAAATCCGCGTCGCGGCTCACCTCGATCGAGAACGCGAGCAGGCCACCGGGCCGCAGCAGGCGCCTCGCCTGCTCGAAGAGGGGCCCGAGGTCGCCGAAGTACACCAGCACGTCGGCGGCGACGATCACGTCGAACTGCGCCGCCGCGGCGGCGCGCATCCAGCCGAGGATCTCGCCCTCGGCGAGCTCCTGGTAGCAGCCGCGCGCCCGCGCTTCCTGCAGCATCGCGGCGGACACATCGACGCCGACGATGCGCTTCGAGATCTCCGCGACGGCCGCGCCGGAAAGCCCGGTGCCGCAGCCAAGGTCGAGCACGTCGGCGCTGCGCGGCGGGAACGGCCGGACGGCGCGGATGGATCGCGCGATCGCCTCCGGCACGTGATAGTCGAAGACGCCGAGCAGTCGCTCGTCGAAGCCGCGCGCGAAGCCGTCGAACGTGGCGCGCACGTAGTCGGCCGGCGCGGCAGCGGTGGCGCGCCCGTCGAGCGCGGCGAGCAGATGGACGAAGATCGACGGCTTGTCGCTCGACGCGACGCCGTCGCGATAGCACTGCGCGGCCTCGTCGCGTCGCCGCAGGTCCATCAGCAGCCGGCCGAGGTTGAGATAGGCCTGCGTCAGCGTGGGTTTCGCCTGCACCGCGCGGCGGTAGCTCGCCACCGCCTGCTCCACGCGCCCGCTCATTTCCTGCAGCACGCCGAGGTTGTTGTGCGCCTCGGCATGCCCGGGAGCCAGCTCGAGCGCGCGGCTGAAATGGCGCTCGGCGGCGGCAGGGTCGCCGAGGTCGCGGCGCACGTTGCCGAGCTGGTAGTGCGCCGCGGCATGCGCGGGCTCGGCGGCCAGCACCCGCTCGAGCGCTTCACTGGCGCCGGCGAGATCGTCGGCGCGCAGGTGCTCGAGGGCTTGTTCGAAGAGATCCGCCACCGGCGCGAGTCTAATACGGTGCGAGAATCGCCCCGCGATGTGCCGCGCGCTCCTCTACCTCGGCGAGCCGGTCGTGCTCGACAACCTGCTCTTCCAGCCCGACAGCGCGCTCGTGCGGCAGAGCTACATGCCGAAGATGCTGAACCTCCTCAACCTGGCCGGCTTCGGCCTGCGCGCATGGGATCCGGCGTCGCACGCGCCGGCGCAGCCCTTCTTCTACGGCTCGCCGTCGCTGCCGGTGTTCGACCGCAACCTGAAGAACCTCGCCGAGAAAGTGCGCGCCGCGTGCGTGCTCGCGCACGTGCGCGGCGTGGCGTACTCGACGGCGGTCGACATCTCGCTGCAGAACGTGCACCCGTTCCAGTTCGAGGGCCTGCCGTGGGCGCTCGCGCACAACGGCGACCTCGCCGGCATCCAGGACATGAAGCCGCTGCTGGCGCGCTCGATCCGGCCCGAATGGCTGGCGCGCATCCGCGGCACCACCGACAGCGAATGGATCTACGCCCTCTTCGTCTCGCAGCTTGCCGATCCGGGCCGGCCGGCGCCGGAGGCGGAGGTCTTTGGCGCCATCGAAAAGACGCTGGCCATCATCCGCTCCGCGCGCGACCAGCTCGGCATCGCGCAATCGTCGTCGGTCAACCTCTTCGTCGCCAACGGCGAGCAGCTCGCCGCGGTGCGCTACTGCTTCGACTTCGGCTGCTACCGCACCGAGGATCCGGCGCGCGTGCACGAGGCGAACCTGAGCTTCCTCTCCCTCTGGTACACGCTCGGCCGCGACTACGGCCTGTACGAGGGCGAGTGGAAGATGGCCGGCGGCGCCGACCAGGCGCGATCGATCCTCGTGGCGTCCGAGCCGCTGACGCGCGATACCTCCGCGTGGGTCGAGCTGCCCGAATACGGCGCACTCTTCGCCGAGCGCCGCGGCGGGCGGCCGTACGTCTCGATCCGGTTACTGGACTAGCTGCTCCGTGGTCCAGCCGCCGCCGAGCGCGCGCACTAACGCGACGCTCGCGGTAAGGCGGCGGCCGAGGATGTCGAATTGGGTGCGCTGGTTGTTGAAGAGCACCTGCTGCGCGGCGATCACGTTGAGATAGCCGACCACGCCGGCGCGGTACTGGTTCTCAGTGAGCTCGAGCGCGTGGCGCGCGCCCGCGACGACCTCCTCCTGCAGCGTCGCCTCCTGGTCGAGGATGCGCAGCGCCGCGAGGTTGTCCTCGACTTCCTGGAATCCGGTGAGCACCGTCTGGCGGTAGGTCGCGACCTGCGCGTCGTACGCGGCGCGCGCCTGCTCGGTCGTCGCGCGGCGCAGGCCGCCGTCGAAGAGCGTTTCCGCGGCCGCCGCGCCGAGCGACCAGAAGCGGGTCGGCGCGGTGAGGAGGTCGGTGAGCTGCGTGGTGCGCGAGCCGGCGGCGCCGGTGAGCGTGAGGCTCGGGTAGTACGCGGCGGTCGCCACGCCGATATTCGCGTTGGCCGCCGCCATCGCCCGCTCGGCGGCAGCGATGTCGGGCCGGCGCTGGAGGAGCTCGGAGGGCACGACGACCGGGATGCTCGGGATCTTGAGATCGGCGGTGACCGGCGCGATGGAGAACTGCGCCGGCGGCACGCCGACGAGGAGCGCAATGGCGTGCTCCAATTGCGCGCGCTGCACGCCGACATCGATCAGGTTGGCCTGCACGCTCTTCAGCTGCACCTCGGCCTGCACGATGTCGACCCGCGCCGCGACGCCGGCGTTGTAGCGGTTGCGCGTGAGCTCGACGGTCCGCTGGTAGCTCGCCACCGTCTCCTCGAGCACGCGCCGCGCCGCATCCGCCACCCGCAGCGAGAAGTAGGCCTGCGCGAGCGAAGCACGCGCGGACAGGCGTGCCGCCTCGAGATCGGCGCTGCTGCCCTGCCAGCTCGCCTCGCCCGCCTCGACCGAGCGGCGCACGCGACCCCACAGGTCGAGCTCCCAGCTCGCGTTGAGCGAGGCATTGAAGTTGTTCACCGCGCCGGTGGCGAAGGACGGCGCGTTCGGCAGCGACGGCGACTTGGTGCGCGTCGCCGAGCCGTTCGCGCTCACCGTGGGGAAGAGCCCGGCACGCGCCTGATCGACCACCGCGCGCGCCTGGCGGAAGCGCGCATCCGCGGCGATGATGGTCTGGTTGGAGACGTCGACGCGCTTCATCAGCCCGTCGAGCTCCGCGTCGTCGAAGAGCGTCCACCACGGCCCGCGCGGCGCCGCGTCGCTCGGCGCCGCCTGGCGCCAGCCCTCGAGCTCCTTGAACTGCGCCGGCACCGGCGCGTCGGGCTTGTGGTAGTCGGGGCCGACAGCGCAGCCGGCGAGGAAAACCAGGATGAGCGCTTTTCTCATACGGGAGCGGGGCGTCCGCGCACGGTGCGCGTCCAGAAGCGCCAGAAGCGGTCGATGTAGAGGTAGACCACCGGCGTCGTATAGAGCGTGAGGAGTTGCGAGAGCATCAGGCCGCCGACGATGGCGATGCCGAGCGGCTGGCGCAGCTCCGCGCCGTCGCCGGTGCGAATCACGAGCGGCAACGCGCCGAGGAGCGCCGCCATCGTCGTCATCATGATCGGCCGGAAGCGCAGCAGGCAGGCGTCGTAGATCGCCTGCGCCGGCGGCTTGCCGCCGCGCTCGGCCTCGAGCGCGAAATCGACCATCAGGATGGCGTTCTTCTTCACCAGGCCGATGAGGAGGAACACCGCGATCAGCGCGATGACGGTGAACTCGGCCTTGAACGCGATCAACGCGAGCAGCGCGCCGAGGCCCGCAGAGGGCAGCGTCGACAGGATGGTCAGCGGATGAACGGTGCTCTCGTAGAGGATGCCAAGGACCAGGTACATGGTGAGGATGGCGGCGAGGATGAGCCACGGCTGGCGCGCGAGCGTGGTCTGGAAGCCGCGCGCCGTGCCCTGGAACGAGCCGACTACGGTGGCCGGGACGCCGATCTTGGCCGAGACGTCGTTGATGACCTGCGAGGCCTCGGAGAGCGAGACGCCTTCCGGCAGGTTGAAAGAGATGGTCGAGGCGGCGAACTGCCCCTGGTGGTTCACCGACAGCGGCGCGTTCGAGTAGTCGTAGCGCGCGACCGCCGAGAGCGGTACCGTGGCGCCGGCCGGGCTTTGCACGTAGACGTCCTTCAGCGCATCGGGTCCCTGCGCATAGCGCGGATCGACCTCCATCACCACGCGATACTGGTTGCGCTCGGTATAGATGGTCGACACCACCGACTGGCCGAAGGCATTGCCGAGCGTCTGGTCGATGAGGTCGGGCGTGAGGCCGAAGCGCGAGGCGGTCTGGCGGTCTATCAGCACCATCGCCTGCAGGCCGCGCGTCTCCTGGTCGCTCGTCACGTCGGCGAGCTTGTCCTCGTGCGTGAGCGCGTTCTGCAGCCGCGTGGTCCAGGTGCGCAGGGCGTCGAGGTCGTCGCTTTGCAGCGTGTACTGGTAGGTGCCGCTCGCCTGGCGGCCGCCGATGCGCACGTCCTGCACGGGCACGATGAAGAGGTTCGCGCCCGCCACCTTGGCGAGGATCGGCCGCAGCCGGCCGACGATCTCGCCGGCCGAATGGCGTTCGCCGAGCGGCTTCAAGGCGATGAACATGAAGCCCGAGTTGCGCGCGCCGAAGCCGCCGCCGGTCACCGCGGTGACCGTTTCGACCGCCGGGTCGGCGCGCACGATGTTCACCATCTGCGACATCTTGTCCTGCATCGACTGGAACGACGCCGTCTGGTCGGCGCGGATGAAGCCGACCAGGCGCCCGGTGTCCTGCTGCGGGAAGAAGCCCTTCGGGATCACGATGTAGAGGTAGACGTTGAGCCCCACGGCCACCGCGAGCACGCAGACCATGACGAGCGGATGGCGCAGCGCCCAGCCGAGGCTGCGAGCGTAGCGATCGCGCATGCCGTTGAAAACGTTTTCGCTCCACTGGTAGAGGCGCCCCGGCTCCCGCTTGCGAGGTGCAAGCAGGTACGCGCACATCATCGGCGTGAGCGTCAGCGACGCGACCAGCGAGACGAGGATCGCGGCCGAGAGCGTCATCGCGAACTCGCGGAACAGGCGCCCGACGATGTCGCCCATGAAGAGGATCGGAATGAACACCGCGATGAGCGAGAAGCTCATCGACACCACGGTGAAGCCGACCTCGCGCGCGCTGGTGAGCGCGGCCTGCATCGGCGCCATGCCGGCCTCGATGTGGCGCGACGCGTTCTCCAGCACCACGATGGCGTCGTCGACCACGAAGCCGGTGGCGACGATGAGCGCCATCAGCGACAGGTTGTTCAGGCTGTAGCCCGCGATGTACATGAAGCCGAAGGTGGCGATGATCGACACCGGCACCGCCGCGGCGGGAATCAGCGTCGCGCGCACCCGGCGCAGGAACGCGAATACCACGAGGATGACGAGCACCACGGCGATGATGAGCGTGCGCTCGACCTCGGTCAGCGAAGCTCGGATGGTGGAGGTGCGCTCCATCGCCACGCCGAGGTCCGCGCTCGCCGGGATCGACGCCTGCAGCCACGGCATGAGGTCGCGGATGCGCTGCACCGTCTCGAGGATGTTGGCGTTCGGCTCGCGGTTGATGATAAGCAGCACCGCCGGCCGGCCGTTCGCCTCGCCGGCGTTGCGCACGTCCTGCACGGAATCCGTCACCTGCGCGACGTCGGACAGGCGCACCGCGGCGCCGTTCTTGTAGGAGACGATGAGCGGCAGGTATTCCGCCGCCGTCTTCGCCTGGTCGTTGGCATAGATCCACCAGACCCGGTCGCCGTTCTCCACCAGGCCTTTCGGACGATTGGCATTCGCGGCGGCCAGCGTATTGCGCACCTCGGTGAAGCCGATGCCGTAGGCATTGAGCGCGGTGGCGTTCAGCTCCACGCGCACCGCCGGCAGCGCGCTGCCGCCGACCGTCACCTGCCCGACGCCACGCACCTGCGAGAGCTTCTGCGCGATCACCGTGGACGCCCAGTCGTACATCTGGCCGCGCGTCAGCGTGTCGGAGGTGAGCGTCATCACCATGATCGGCGCATCCGCCGGATTGACTTTCCGATAGGTCGGGTTGTTCGGCATGCCCGAGGGCAGCTGGCTGCGCGCCGCGTTGATCGCCGACTGCACCTCGGTCGCCGCGTCGTTGATGTCGCGGCTGAGATCGAACTGCAGCGTGATGCGCGACGAGCCGAGCGACGAGGACGAGGTGATCTCGGTAACACCGGCAATGCGGCCGAGGCTGCGCTCGAGCGGCGTCGCGACCGTGGAGGCCATCGTGTCCGGGCTCGCGCCGGGGAGCTGCGCCTGCACCGAGATCGTCGGATAGTCGACCTGCGGCAGCGGCGACACCGGCAGCTGCGTGAACGCCACCGCGCCGGCGAGCACCACGCCGATGGCGAGCAGCGTGGTCGCTACCGGGCGCGCAACGAACGGGGCCGAGAGGTTCATGCCACGGCGGGGGTGCGACGGGTGCGTCGCGCCCAGCGGTCGAAGTAGAGGTAGATGACCGGCGTGGTGAAGAGCGTGAGCACCTGGCTCACGATGAGGCCGCCGACCATCGTGAGGCCCAGCGGATGGCGCAGCTCGGAGCCGACGCCGCCGCCCAGCATGAGCGGCAGCGCGCCGAAGAGCGCGGCGCAGGTCGTCATCAGGATCGGCCGGAAGCGCAGGAGCGACGCCTGGTGGATCGCCTCGCGCGGGCTCTTGCCTTCCAAGCGCTCGGCGTCGAGCGCGAAGTCGATCATCATGATCGCGTTCTTCTTCACGATGCCGATCAGCAGGATGATGCCGATCACGGCGACGATGCCGAGGTCGGCACGCGCGAGGAGCAGCGCGGCAAAGGCGCCCACCGTCGCGGTGGGCAGCGTGGAGAGGATGGTGATCGGATGGATGTAGCTCTCGTAGAGCACGCCGAGCACGATGTACATCGTGACGATCGCGGCGAGGATGAGGAGCAGCGTCGAGCCGAGCGAATCGCGGAACGACGCCGCCGCGCCCTGGAATTCCGTCTGCACCGCGGCGGGCAGGCCGATCTCCGTCTCCACGCGCTGGATCGCGTCCACCGCGCCGCCGAGCGAGGCGCCCTGCGCGAGGTTGAACGAAATGGTCGCCGCCGGGAACTGGCCGATGTGGTTGATGGAGAGCGGCGCCGTGCCGGTGCTGATCCTGGCGATCGAATCGAGCGGCACCTGCTGGCCGCTGGACGAGCCGACGCGGATGTCCTTCAGCGCGTCGGGCGTGAGGCGGAACTCGGGCTTCACCTCGAGCACCACGCGGTACTGCGTGGCCTGCGTGAAGATGGTCGAGACGAGGCGCTGGCCGAAGGCGTTATAGAGCGCCGTGTCGACCGCCGCCGGCGTGATGCCGAGGCGGCCCGCGGTGTCGCGGTCGATGTCGACGTACGCCTGCAGCCCCTGGTCCTGCAGGTCGGAGGCGACGTCGGTCAGCTCGGGCAGCGAGTTGAGCCGCTCGACGAGCTTCGGCACCCATTCGGCGAGAAGCCTGCCGTCCGCCGCCTCGAGCGTGTACTGGTACTGCGTACGGCTGACGCGGTCCTCGACCGTGAGGTCCTGCACCGGCTGCATGTAGAGAGTGATGCCGGGCACGTCGCGCGCGAGCTCCGGCTGCAGGCGCCGGATGACGTCCGATGCGTGGATCCTGCGCTCCTCCAGCGGCTTGAGATTAATGAGCACGCGGCCGCTATTCATCGTCGCGTTCGTGCCGTCGACGCCGATGAAGGACGACAGGCTCTGCACCGCCGGATCGCGCAGGATCGCCTGCGCGAGCGCCTGCTGGCGCTCGGCCATCGCGTCGAACGAGACGCTCTGCGGCGCCTCCGAGATGCCCTGGATCACGCCCGTGTCCTGCACCGGGAAGAAGCCTTTCGGCACCACGAAGTACAGGATCACCGTGAGCGCGAGCGCGGCGAGCCAGACGAGGAGCGCCATCGGCTGGCGGTCAAGCACCCAGTCGAGCGCGCGCCCGTAGCGCTCGATCACGTTGTCGAACATGCGTGCCGAGGCCCGCGTGAAGCGGTTCTCGCGCTGCTCGCGCTCGGGCCGCAGCAGCTTCGAGCACATCATCGGCGTGAGCGTGAGCGACACCACCGCGGAAATGAGGATGGCCACCGCGAGCGTGACGGCGAATTCCCGGAACAGGCGGCCGACGACATCGCCCATGAAGAGCAGCGGGATCAGCACGGCGATGAGCGAGAACGTCAGCGAGATGATGGTGAAGCCGATCTGCTCCGAGCCCTTCAATGCCGCCTGGAACGGCGGCTCGCCCGCCTCGACGTAGCGCGCGATGTTCTCGATCACCACGATGGCGTCATCGACCACGAAGCCGGCGGCGACCACCAGCGCCATCAGCGTGAGGTTGTTGATCGAGAAGCCGGCGAGATACATGACGCCGAAGGTGCCGATGAGCGAGAGCGGCACGGCGACGCTCGGGATCAGCGTGGCGCTGATGCGGCGCAGGAAGACGAAGATCACCGCCACCACCAGCGCGACGGCGAGGAGCAGCTCCATCTGCACGTCGTGCACCGAGGCGCGGATGGTGGTCGTGCGGTCGGTCAGCACGGCGACGTCGATCGCCGCCGGCAGCGCGGCCTGCAGCTGCGGCAGCTGCTTCTTGATGCGGTCGACGACCTCGATCACGTTCGCGCCGGGCTGGCGCTGGATGTTGAGGATCACCGCCGGCACGTCGTTCATCCACGCCGCGAGGCGCACGTTCTCGGCGCCGTCGACGACGTCGGCCACATCGGACAGGAAGACGGGCGCCCCGTTCTTGTAGGCGACGACCACGGACTTGTATTGCGCGGCCGAGGCGAGCTGATCGTTGGCGTCGATCGTGTAGGCGCGCGCCGGGCCGTCGAGGCTGCCCTTCGCGCGCTTCACGTTCGCCGCGGCGATGGCGGTACGCACGTCCTCGAGGCCGAGGCCGTAGGAGGCGAGCGCCTTCGGATTCGCCTGCACGCGCACCGCCGGCCGCTGCCCGCCGGAAAGGGTGACGAGGCCGACGCCCGCCACCTGCGAGAGCTTCTGCGCGAGGCGCGTGTCGGCGAGGTTCTGGATGTCGGGCAGCGTCATCGTGCGCGACGACAAGCCCAGCGTCAGGATCGGCGCGTCGGCCGGGTTCACCTTGCTGTACACCGGCGGCGCGGGCAGGTCCGACGGCAGCAGGTTCGAGCCGGCGTTGATGGCCGCCTGCACGCCCTGCTCCGCCACGTCGAGCGGCACGGCGAGGTCGAACTGCAGCGTGATGACCGAGGCGCCGCCGGAGCTCGTCGAGAGCATCTGCTTCAGGCCCGGCGTCTGGCCGAACTGCCGCTCGAGCGGCGCGGTGACGGACGACGCCATCACCTCCGGGCTCGCGCCCGGATAAAAGGTGAAGACCTGGATCGTCGGATAGTCGACCTGCGGCAGCGCGGAAATGGGCAGCTGACGATAGGCGACGAAGCCCGCGAGCAGCACGGCGAGCATCAGGAGCGATGTCGCGACCGGCCGCAGGATGAACAAACGGGAAGGATTCATAACGGCAGCGACGGGTTCATCAGCCCGCCTTTTCTCCCGCCTTCTTCTGGCCGCGGCGGCCGCCGCCTTTCTTCTCGGCCGGCGGCTTGATCTCCGGCCGCGCCGAGGCCACTTCGACCTGCGCGCCGGGGCGCAGGCGATCGACGCCGTCGGTGACGACGGTTTCGCCGGCGCGCAGGCCGTTGTTGATCGCCTGGCGCTGGCCATCCAGCGGCCCGAGCGTCACCGTGCGCAGCTCCACGGTGTGGTCCGGCTTCACCACGTAGACGAACATGCCCTGCGAGCCGCGCTGCACGGCGGCCGAAGGCACGATCACCACGTCGTGCAGCGTGTCGAGCTTCATGCGCGCGTTGACGAACTGGTTCGGGAAGAGCCCGCCGTCGGCGTTGTC